>JACROR010000015.1 GCA_016214345.1 Candidatus Niyogiibacteriota bacterium | reverse complement strand
TTTTATTGCCCCTCACCCAGAAAGCCTTTGCGTTAGTAATTGATAGATATTTTGGCAATAAATTATTTTGGTTAAGCCAACCTATTTATCTGAACTGAATCAAGACACGCAAAGAATAAAAGCTCAGTTATTTTTACCGAGATTAGTGGCTGTAAGTAATTATGCCATTAAATCAAGGTCTTAAAGGCTTTCTGGGTGAGGGGGCCGACTCTATCCTCCATGCCGATGTTTTCGGTGTGGGGGATTTTTTTGTTGGAACCTTAAAAACTTAAAAATTTTTGTAAACGAGGAGGATTTTATGAACAGGAGATGGTTTGGCATTCATTTCAAGACGTCGGATGAGGTGGAGCGCGATACCGACTGGGAGCACGAGATAAACGAGCTCCGGCGCGAAATGGAAGACGCGCTTGCTTCTTCGCGGGAAGTGGAACAGGCGGTGCGTCACTATGTCTTGCAGCAGGGTCATGGCCGGAAGATGGCCGCCGAGTCCTGTCTGTCCTTGTCAGTGCGCCCCATGGAAATCTTGCATCCGCTTGACGACATCTATGACGGCATAGTCTACGCCTTTATAAAAGCGTGGAATGCCTCGTACAAAGTGTCGGTCGCGGTGGAAGAGTTGAGGGAAGAGGGCGCCATAAGCCATTTCACTTACTGGGTTATGGAGTTTATGCCGCAACTTTTTCTGGACTACAAGGATGACCTGCAAGAGACTTGCGAGCGCGTCCCTTTGCTTGATTCCGCTTTGCTTGACCAGGTGGACGGCAAGCCGCTTAAGAAGTATTCCTTAAGTCAGTTGGCTTTTTGGAATCATATAGCGGATCACGACGTGGGGGAGAGCGATGCGGCGTGGTTAAAGAAACTTCATTTGAAGCCACTTGATGAAACCGTGCCGGAACAGAAGCGCCGTATTATTTTTTTGGCTGAGGAAGAAGACACCAATTGGTTGAAAAGCTTCGGCATGAAACCCTATTCTGAAACTTTTCGCAGGGATCAGGTCGCCGCGTGAATCTTCCGCGCCTCAAAAGAGCCGTAATTGTTGGGTAATACCAACGAACGGCTCTTTTTTTTATTTCGCCTGGCTATCGGACCTGCCTGCCGGCAGGCAGGTAGCCGGATAGTATTGACTTGGAGGTTGAACCTCCAAGTGCCATTCCCACACCTTAAACTCTCATAGGGGTATTCCAAGGTTGAATGTACTTCTAGAAAGTTTGCCAAGGGTGTATTTTTGTGATATATTTGAAAAATAACGTTGCAAAATATTGCTGTTTTTACATCTATGAGCATTTTCAGCAAATTAAATAAAAGCGAGATCTGGGAATTTTTGAAGCTGATTATTGTGTCGCTTTTGATTATTGTTCCCATAAGGCTTTATATCGCCCAGCCGTTTATCGTGAAGGGCAGTTCCATGGACCCGTCTTTTTATAACGGTGATTATTTGATAGTTGACGAGCTGTCTTATCATTTTAACAAGCCGAAGCGGGGAGAAGTGGTAATTTTCCGTTATCCTCTGGATGCTTCCAAATTTTTTATCAAAAGAGTGATCGGTCTTCCGGGAGAAACTATAAGTATTGAAGGAGATACGGTTACGATTTTTAATTCCGAACATCCGGACGGCTTTGTTTTGCGCGAAGATTATATGCGGGGCGCCATTTTTTCTAATGCCAAAGTAATTTTAGACGCCCAAGAATATTATGTTATGGGAGATAATCGTTCCGCCAGTTTTGATTCAAGATATTGGGGGGCGTTGGCCGAGGATAAAATAATCGGGCGCGCGGTGGCTCGCTTGTGGCCGATCGCGAGCATGGGTTTATGGCCCGGCATTAAATAATTTTTTAATAGTATGACCAAAATAAATTTAAAAGATGTTTTAAGAACTCCGAAAGGCACGCGCGATCTTTTGCCCGAAGAAGTGGCGGTATGGCAAAAAATAGAAGAGCGGGCGCGTGAGGTGGCGGAATATTACGGATTCCGGCCGATCAGGACTCCGCATATAGAGCATACGGAATTATTCACCGCGTCTTTGGGTGAAGCGAGCGACGTGGTGGAAAAGCAGATGTATAGTTTTGTTACGCGGGGGCATGATAAATTGACCCTGCGTCCCGAAGGTACGGCGCCCATTATGCGCGCCTATATGGAGCATGGCATGAGAGCGTGGCCGCAGCCGGTCATGCTTTATTACAACGGTTCTTTTTTCCGGCATGAAAATCCCCAGCGTGGAAGATATCGTGAATTGGGCCAGTTCGGTTTTGAAATTTTGGGTGATGACAGTCCGGTGGCGGATGCCATGATCATAAGAATGCTGACGCTGGTTTTGGAAGAATTGGGCATTAAAAATTTTACCGTACATATTAATACTTTGGGCGATAAGGAGTGCCGCGGAGATTACAAGAAAGAACTGGTGCAATATTTAAGAAAGAAAGTGAATTATCTTTGCAAGGATTGCAAGATCCGTTTGAAACAAAATCCTTTGCGCGTGCTGGATTGCAAAGATCCGAATTGCGCGGAAATTAAGGCGGGAGCGCCGCAGATGATTGAATACGTGTGCGCGGCTTGCAAGTCGCATTTTAAGGAAGTGCTGGAATTTTTGGACGAGCTGGGCATACCTTATTTGCTGGATCATGCGCTGGTGCGAGGATTGGATTACTATTCCCGCACGGTTTTTGAAATTTTCCTGGATGAGAAGAAGCCGGAAGAAAAGAAAAAGAAAAAAGAAGAAGTAAAAACAGAAAATGCGGAAGTTACGGAAGCGGCGGACGCGGTAAAGCCGCAAGAGAAACCGGCTTTAAATATTGCCATCGCCGGAGGAGGCAGGTACGATTATTTGGGAAAGATGTTAAGCTCCAAAGATATTCCGGCGACCGGCGGCGCGTTCGGCCTTGATCGCTTGACTGACGCGGCGCGCGAATTGAATATAAATTTGGCGCGTAAAAAAGCGCCCAAGTTATTTTTAATCCAGCTTGGCTCTCACGCGAAGAAAAAAAGCTTAGCTTTGGCGGAGGAATTCCGTCAGGCGAATATTCCTTTGGCCATGTCCTTTTCCCGCGACAGCATAGGTAGCCAATTGAAAATCGCTTCAAGATTGGGAGTGGGTTATGTCGTGATAATCGGACAAAAAGAAGCCTTTGACGAAACCGCCATTGTGCGCAACATGGAGGCGGGAGTGCAGGAGACTATTCCCTTACCCCGGCTTTTGAGTTATGTTAAGAATAAATTAAAATCCAAATAATAGCATGCCGGTAAAAAATGGAAATTGCGTTTTTTGCGAAATTTCAGCCGGAAAAACCGATACTGACATGGTTTTTGATGGTAATGGCATTGTGGCGTTCACGGACATTCATCCTTCGGCGCCTGTCCACATATTGATAGTGCCGAAGCGGCATATAGTTTCCGTGAAAGACCTGGAAGACGGAGATAGGGAGTTGGTGGGGCAAATGACTTTGGTCGCCCGCGATATCGCCCGCCAAAAAAGTTTACAGGGATATAAATTAGTGTTTAATGTCGGTCGAGAAGGAGGTCAGATTATTGACCATCTGCATCTGCATCTTTTGGGCGGAGCGGGTATTAAATAAAATTTAATAATTATGACGGCGCATAATATAAGAATAACTAAAAAAAATCGCGAGTCCGTGGCGGGAATGCTCCGGCGTTTTACGCTGGCGGTCAGAAAATCCGGGCTATTGTTCCGCGCGCGGGAAGTTCAGCGCGCGAGCCGCAACCGATCTGAATATGTTGAGAAAAAAGAAGCGTTGAAGCGCATTGCTTGGCAGAAAGAAATGGGAAGGCTACGAAAATTAGGCAAAATAGAGTGATCCGCGCTAAAATAAAGGAGTAATGACCCTTAAACAAAAATTAAGCGAAGATTTGAAAGACGCGCTCAAGAAAAAAGATGAAGTGCGCGTTTCTTCTTTACGCATGGTGCTGGCGGCCGTAGCCAACAAAGAAATAGAAATAAGAAAAAAAGATATTGGTCTTTCCGATGAGGAGGTTTTGGAAGTGCTTTTGTCCGAAACCAAAAAACGCAAAGATTCCATAACAGAATTTAAAAAAGGCGGGCGAGAAGACTTGGTGGCAATTGAAGAAAAAGAGTTGGCAATCTTGAAGGATTATCTTCCGGCGGAAATGCCGGACGACGAGATCATGAGAATAGTAAAAGACGGAATCAGGGAATCCGGAGCGGAGGGCATGTCAGATTTTAGCAAGGTTATGAAAGTAATTATGCCGGTTTTGAAAGGCAGAGCGGACGGGGATCGCGTATCTTTCATAGTGCGGGAAACGCTCGCTTCTTTTAAAAAATGATAAGTGTTTTGGATTTGTCGCGCCGCAAGGTTTTGCCTCGGATCGCGTGGCGAAAAATCGCGGGGCGCATTTTAGGTAAAAAATTTGATGTGAGCGTAGTTTTGGTGGGTGAGCGGAAGATGGCGGAGATAAAAAGAAAATATTCGCCGATTGGTTATCCACGAAGGCCTGCCTACCGGACAGGCAGGCCGGTGAAGATCGGCGCCACTAACGTTCTTTCATTTTTAATGGACAAAACCAGCGGAGAAATTTTTTTATGTCCGGTATTTATAGGGCGCGAGGCCGGATTATTCGGAAGAAATTTTCAAGAACACATTTTCGCGCTTTATGTGCACGCGCTGCTTCATCTGAAGGGGCATGACCATCAAAATAAAAATGAAGCTTCGCGCATGGAAAAAGAAGAGAAAAAATGGCTAAAAATATTGTGGTAGGAATAGATATAGGCACTTCGTCAGTTAAGGCGATGGTCGCCGAGAAAGAAAAAGGAGAGGAAACTCCCCGGGTTTTAGGTTTCGGTTTTGCTTTAAGCCAAGGGATAAGGCGGGGATGCGTAGTTGATACGGATGATGCCGCGGAGGCCATAACAGCCGCGTTGAAAGACGCGGAAAAAGCGAGCGGTATCTCTGCGCGCAACGCTTATGTTTCTCTTTGCGGTATGAGCCTGGGATCCGTGCGGCAGAAAGGCATGGTTATGGTTTCGCGGGCTGATAGTGAAATTACCGAACACGACGTGCGCCGCGCGGTGGAAATGTCCCAGACACAGCTGCCTTCGCTGGCCAATAAATCAATCGTGCATACCGATCCTCTTTATTTTGTCGTGGATCACGACGCGGTTTCTCACGATCCCGTCGGTTTAGTGGGCGGTAAGCTGGAAGTGGAAACGCTTTTTACCACGGGTTCGGCGCAGTATATGCAAAATTTGGTTAAAAGCATGGAGGCGGCCGGTATCGCGGTTGACGATATTGTGGCGGCTCCTTTTGCCGAGAGCATGTCGGTTTTATCCAAACGGCAAAAAGAAGTTGGCGTGGCGTTGATCAACATTGGAGCGGGCACGACTTCCATTATAGTTTACGAAGAAGGAGTTCCCTTGTCGCTGGAAGTTTTCCCGGTGGGTTCGGAACACATTACCCGTGATATTGCCATAGGATTTCAGCTACCCATGGACGCGGCGGAAGCAATGAAATGCAATGCCGCTTCTGAATCCGGCAACAAGACGCGCCTTGCTAATATTATAGAGGCACGCTTGTCCGATATTTTTGAATTGGCGGATAAACATTTAAAAAAGATGGGCCGGCAAAAATTGCTTCCCGCCGGAGTAGTGATAACCGGCGGCGGCGCGAACTTGGCGGATGTCGCTGAATTCGCCAAGAAAGAACTCAAATTACCGGCGGAAGTGGGCATGGCGCAAAATATCCAATCCACTTATTCCAAAATACAGGATCCCAGATGGTCGGTAGCGGCCGGACTTTGCCTGTACGGTTTGGAGAAAGAAGCGGGTTACGGATCATATTTTATGAAAGGCGCGGGTGGCTCTGTCGCGAGATGGTTCCGTTCATTTTTGCCATAGCTTGCGTAAATTTTTGCATGAGTTATCATTTTAGTAGTTTAATCATCTCATAAGTTTTAAAAATATGCCGCAAGTAAAACCAAACATAGAAGCTTTTGCCCGTATTAAGGTCGCCGGAGTGGGAGGATCGGGTTTGAACGCCGTTGATCATATGATCCGTTCCAAAGTTAAAAGCGTGGATTTTATCGCCATAAATACCGACGCGCAAGATCTTCATCATTCTTTGTGCGATCACAAGATACATATCGGAAGAAATTTAACGCGAGGTTTGGGCGCGGGCATGAATCCGGAAGTGGGCAGGCAGGCGGCGGAAGAAACTAAAGACGAGATCCAGGAAACCTTGAAAGGCGCGGACATGGTTTTTATAACTTGCGGTTTTGGAGGCGGTACCGGCACGGGCGCGGCGCCGATCGTGGCCCGCATGGCGAAAGATCAGGGGGCGCTTACCGTGGCGGTGGTCACCAAGCCGTTTGGTTTTGAGGGTATGCAGCGCGGAACCATTGCCGAAGGAGGATTGAGTGCGCTTAGCGACGCGGTGGACGCGATGATCGTGATCCCTAATGACCGATTACTTAGCGTGGTGCAAAAAGACACCCCTTTTCTTACGGCTTTCGCGATGTGCGATGATGTTTTAAAACAGGCAGTGGAAGGAATCTCCGATCTGATAACCATGCCGGGGATCATTAATGTTGATTTTGCCGATGTTCGGGCCATTATGCAGGATGCCGGATCCGCTTTGATGGGAGTGGGTCATGCTACCGGAGAAAAGAGAGCGGAAGAGGCCGCGCGCATGGCTATAAATTCTCCTCTTCTTGATGCTTCCATAGACGGGGCCAAGGGAGTGCTTTTCGCGATTTCGGGCGGTCCTGACATGACCATGCATGAGGTGCAAGAAGCCGCGCGAGTGGTAACTGAATCCATTGATCCCGCGGCCAAGGTTATTTTTGGAGCCATTAAAGACGACAGGTTGAAGAAAGGAGAACTTAAGGTGACCGTTATAGCCGCCGGTTTTTCCGAAAATTTGACCAAGCGCCAATCACTTTTCGCGGGTGACAAAAAGGTGAAAGGCGCGGCAGTCCCGCAATTTGATAATGGACAATCAAATAGCGGTCATGAAGGCAAAGAAGAATGGGACACGGTTCCGGCATTTTTGAGACGATCCAAAAAAGTCTGATTACTAGGTTATAGTTTTTAGGTGATAGTTTTTAGAAAATTCCCCGCTTTAATCGGGGAATTTTAATTATCCACAGTATCGTATGACGCGCAGCCTGTTATAATTAAATTCTTGTGTTATTTCTAATCCGCCAGCCGGCGGACTAAAACCTAATCACTAATTATGGTATTAAAACCAAATATTTTGAAAAAAGTTAAAAAGCGGGACGGTCGCATCGTGGATTTTGACGCGAGCAGAATTTCTTACGCGATTTTTCG
Source organism: Candidatus Niyogiibacteriota bacterium (assembly GCA_016214345.1). GTDB lineage: Bacteria > Patescibacteriota > Minisyncoccia > JACROR01 > JACROR01 > JACROR01. Next base: position 2,445 of record JACROR010000015.1, on the reverse strand, counting down.
CGCCATGCAAGCGGCAAGCGAGGGTGATTTGGAGCGCGATCCGGCGCGCGTTACGGTTTCGGTTTTGCGCGAGCTTCAGAAAAAGTATCGCGCGGGCGGAATCCCGGACATAGAAAATATCCAGGATATCGTAGAACAGGAATTGATACTTATGGATTTTGCCAAAACCGCCAAGGCTTACATTCTTTACCGCCATAAGCGCGCGGAAGTGCGTAAAATGCAAAGAGAAGTTCCGATAGAAGTGCAGAAATTGGCGCAAGAGAGCAAAAAATATTTCAAAAATCCGCTTTCCGAGTTCGTTTATTACCGGAGTTATTCGCGTTGGATAGAAAAAGAAAACCGCAGGGAAACCTGGATAGAAACCGTCGGACGCTATATGGATTTTATGCGTGAAAATTTAGGCGATAAATTGAACGCGGCGGAATATAAAGAAATTCGCGAAGCGATTCTGCGTCAGGAAGTATTGCCTTCCATGCGTCTGGTGTGGAGCGCGGGGGAAGCGGCGCGCGCCTCTAATGTGGCGGCTTATAATTGTTCGTTTATAGCGCCCGCGCGGTTGGAAGATCTGGCGGAGATAATGTATGTGTTGATGTGCGGAGCGGGCGTGGGATTTTCCGTGGAATCACAGACGGCGCAATCCTTGCCTCAGATAAAACTTCAAATCGGTCAAAAATTAAAGACGCATGTCGTGGCAGACAGCAAAAGCGGTTGGTGTGATGCCCTTACTTTGGGATTGAAAACCTGGTTTTCCGGAAAAGACATTGATTTTGATTTTAAGGAATTACGCCCTGCCGGCGCGCGCTTAAAAACCATGGGTGGCAGATCGTCCGGTCCCGCGCCTTTGATAGACTTGCTTGCTTTCGCGCGAAGAAAAATATTGACGCGTCAGGGGAGGAGACTTTCCAATATTGATCTGCACGATATTATTTGCAAGATCGGCGAAATAGTGGTGGCGGGAGGAGTGCGGAGAAGCGCGCTTATTTCTCTTTCCGATTTGGATGACGCGGAGATGCGTGACGCTAAAAAGGGGCAATTTTTTTTGAAAGAGCCGCAAAGAAGTCTGGCTAATAATTCGGTCGCTTATAACAAAAAACCGGCCTGCGCGGAGTTTCTCTCCGAATGGCTGGCCTTGATTGAGAGCGGTTCAGGCGAGCGCGGGATATTTAATCGCGGAGATGTTCAGAGCCAAATTCCCGTTCGCCGCTGGAAGGCGTTTAAAAAAGGATTTCAGACAAGCGGCATGAATCCGTGCGGCGAAATTATTTTAAGAAGCAAGCAATTTTGCAATTTGTCGGATGTCGTGGCGCGCAAAGATGACACGGAAAAATCTTTGCTTGAAAAGATCCGTATAGCCGCTATTTTGGGAACGTATCAATCCATGCTCACGCACTTTCCGTATTTATCCAAAGAATGGAAGAAAAATTGCGAAGAGGAGCACTTGCTTGGTGTTTCCATAACCGGCCAATGGGATGCTCCGGCGATACGCGACCCCAAAGTGTTACAAAAAATGAAAGAATTGGCGGTGCGCGTCAACGAAGAATATGCCAAGAGGTTTGGCATAAATCCGTCTACGGCGGTAACTTGCGTTAAACCGTCGGGCAACGGCTCGCAGTTGGTAGGCAGTTCAAGCGGCATGCATCCGAGGCACTCTAAGTATTATATAAGGCGCGTCCGAATATCCGCCACGGACAGTTTGTTTCAAATGTTAAAAGATCAAAAAGTTCCGTTTAAGCCGGAGGTGGGACAAAGCGCGGAGTCGGCCAATACTTTCGTCGTGGAATTTCCGGTAAAATCTCCGGAAGGCGCGGTTATAAAAAATGATCTGTCCGCGTTAGATCAATTGGAATATTGGAAGACGGTTAAAGAAAATTTTACGGAACACAATCCGTCCGTGACGGTTTCCGTGGGCGATAAGGAATGGATAGATGTGGCGCACTGGGTTTACGGTCATTGGGCCATGGTGGGCGGACTTTCTTTTTTGCCAAGAGAGGATTATGTTTACGAACTGGCACCCTACGAAGAGATCACCAAAGAAAAATACGAGGAATTGGCAAAAAGTTTCCCTGATGTGGATTTCAGTCAGATCGTTTTGTATGAGTATGATGATTCTACCGAAGGCGCCAAAGAGTTGGCGTGTATGGGTGGCACCTGCGAGATTTGAGGCTTGACCCCTCACCCAGAGATGGCAATATTTTTGTATTTATTCAATTATATTCTTATCGGATTTATGAGCCCAAAAAATTTTGAACATATAATTAAATAAAAACGCAAAAAACAAATACATTGCCACTCCTGGGTGAGGGGTGTAAAAGAATCAACACCTTGGAATAATTAGCGAAGCATTTCATGTGGTGTTTTGTATTGAATTCCCATGTGCGGACGGATTGTATTGTAGTGTGTCAAATACCGCGCCATATGTTCTGGATAGTAAATGCACAATCCCTG
>JACROR010000016.1 GCA_016214345.1 Candidatus Niyogiibacteriota bacterium | reverse complement strand
TATGGTTAAAACAGCCACATATAAATGGTTGATTATAACAACAGGCAATCTGCCTGAGGCATATGTAGTGGCTCGTTATTTGCTTGATCATTCTCAAGATACGATAATATTTAATAAAAGAATTGTTCTTTAAACCCTAAAAATTTAAATTTATACGAAAGAAAGAGAGGATTGACATATGGAACAGGTTAAGATGGCGCTGGTCTTGCTGATAACTGCGATTTTATTTATAGCAGACAATATTTTGTTCGCTATAGCGTCACAAGGAATTCCCGTAGGGTTTTTGGTGGTGTCCGGCATGACACTATTGGTGTTCGTTGGGCTGATTAAATTCAACGGCGCAAAACCGAAAACCTATCTGGAAGTGGCCCACCGTGGGCTGCAAGCCGTGAGCGTGGTTCTAATCTTGTTGATCATGACGTTGGCCTTAACGCCATAAAGTTTTAAAGCTCCCAGGTATGACTTGGGGGCTTTTATTTTTGGCAGATTTTTTCCTTGACAGGCGTCGGATTCGTTAGTATTATCAGACTAAAAGTATCTGATTATCAATATTATTTTATTTACGCGCTTGTTATGCGATTTTCCCGAAAAATTGATTACGGCCTTATATTTTTGGAGATTTTGAGCCGCGCCTACAAGCGTGGCGCTGTGGTTACAGTGCGCGATGTATCTGAAAAATACGGCGTACCTTATTCTTTTTTGGAAAAAGTGGCGTTGGATTTGAAAACCGCGGGCATAATTGTTTCCAAAAAGGGCAAGGGCGGCGGATATATTTTGGCGCGCAGTCCCAAGCAGATTACTATGCGTGAAATGCTTGCCGCTTTTGAGCAACCTAAGATGATGCGCTGTTTAGAGTCCGGCAAGGCGGAAGAATCGTGTCTGCTTCTATCTGTGTGCCCAACGAGGAAGCGTTGGCAGGTTTTGGATAAAAAAATATTGGAAGTACTGCGCCATACTACTTTGGCCGAGATTTGATTTAAATTATGAAAAAAAGGATGGTTGATCACAAATCCAAAAAAAGAATTTACATGGATCACGCGGCGACCACGTATTTAGATCCGCGCGTTAAGGCCGCTATGGAGCCGTACTGGAATGAGGAATTTGGCAATGCTTCGTCTTTGTATCGCGAAGGCAGGCGCGCCAAGAAGGCCTTGGATGGCGCGCGCGCCTCCATAGCTTGTTTGGCAGGGGCGACACCAGACGAGATAATTTTTACCGGAGGAGGCACGGAGGGCGATAATATGGCTATTTTTGGCGCGGCGCGAGCATACCTACAGGACAGGCGGGCGAGGGGGCAGACCGGAGGCCATGTGATAACCACTAAAATAGAGCATCATGCTGTATCGGAGCCATTGCGTGCGCTGGAAAAAGACGGCGTAGATGTAACTTATTTGGACGTTTACGAGGATGGAATTGTAAGCCCGGAAGATATAAAAAACACTTTGCGTTCGGATACGATTTTGGTCTCTATAATGTACGCTAACAATGAAATTGGCACCATTCAGCCGATTGTGGAGATTGCGGAAGTTATTAAAAATTTCAAAGCCAAGCATCCAGCATCATCGTATCCACTATTCCATACTGATGCTTGCCAGGCTGCGGGATATTTGGACATGAATGTGAAGAATTTGGGCGTTGATTTGATGACGGTTAACGGTCCCAAAATGTATGGGCCCAAAGGAGTAGGATTTTTATACAAAAGAACCGGTGTAAGACTATTTCCTATTTTATACGGAGGCGGACAGGAAAAGAGGTTGCGTTCCGGCACGGAAAATGTTCCGGCAATCATCGGACTGGCTAAGGCCTGTGAGATCGCGCAGAAAGAGCGCGCAAAAGAATCCGCGCGGCTCATCAAATTGCGCGATATGTTTATAGCGGGGATTTTGAAAAGCATACCGAAAGTGGTACTGAATGGTCATGCGAGCAAACTACTGCCCAACAATATAAATGTTTCCGTTTTGGATATTGAGGGCGAGGGCATAATTCTTTATTTGGATGAATACTTGGAACCTTCGCATGTGATTTGGCGTTGGGGCGCCCTTATGAGTTCGCGCACGCGTCATTACGGTTTACTTTGGGGCGCCGAAATACCAAGACGGACATCAAATACGCGCTTTCTGTTTTGCCGGACATAGTGAGAATTTTGCGCGGCATTTCGCCGTTAAAAGTAAAAGTTAACGCTAAGGGCGTGTCCCATCCCGAAGCCTTTACCGGAACCGTTACTAAAAATAGTTATCGTTAATATGAAAACAAAAACCAAAAAAAATAAAAAAAGAGATGTTAATGTGGTGAATTCCAAAACCGGTGAAACTTGGTATTATTCCGATACGGTAAAGGATCATTTTTTCCATCCGCAAAATATTTTGCTTAAAGAACCAAAGGTAAATGAATATGACGCCGATGGGATGGTGGGAAGTCCCGCGTGCGGAGACATGATGCGGATGTGGATTATCGTTGACTCCAAAACGGAGCGGGTAAAAAAACTTTAATGGCGCACTTTCGGATGCGCGTCGGCCATAGCGGTCACATCCATGTTTTCGGTAATGGTGACGGAAAAAGGCGGCATGAAATTGGCTGATGCTTTAAAAATTAAACCGCAGGACATCATAAGGCGTTTGAAAGGCTTGCCGGACAGAAAAATCCATTGTTCGGTTTTGGCCGATAAGGCCTTTCAGAAAACCGTTAATAATTACTTCAGGAAAACCCGTCAATATGATAGAATCATTACAGACGGAGCTAACATAGTGGATGATAGATTAAATATTACGGATAAAGATATAGAAGAGGCGGTATTGGAGGGGGCTCGCGACTTGGAAGCGGTGCAGAGAAAACTTAAAGTGGGCGTTGGCATGTCTTCGGATTCCAAGGCAAGCATTGAGCAATTAATAAGATTTTATTCAGAAAAATATTACGGCTGATGGCCAAAATCGCTAAAATTTATGTGGATAGGAGTGTTTGTATAGGCGCGGCGCCCTGCGTGGCCGTGGCGCCCGGAGTTTTCGCGTTGGATGAAGAAAATAAAGCCTATGTGATTGATGAACACGGAGCGGACGATGAAATTATTTTGCTTGCGGCGAAATCTTGTCCGGTGCAAGCCATCCATTTATTTAATGAAAACGGCGAAAAAATTTTTCCTTAATATTTTTAAAATTGTTTTTGCAACTTAATATATTATGTTTACGGTTAAAAATTATGAATATTTGCTGGGGATGCGAACTTTGAGCGATACTTTGCTCAAAAATCATTTTAAGTTGTACGAAGGATATGTGGCTAATATTAATAAATTAATAGAACAGTTGGGGGTTGCGACTGTTGGCACGCCGCAGTATGCGGAAATGAGGCGCCGTTTCGGATGGGAATGGAATGGCATGCGGTTGCACGAATTTTATTTTGGTAATTTGGCGAAAGACGGCAAGTCTTCCACCTGGCTATCGGATAGCCAGGTGATAAATAAAAAGATAGCGAAAGATTTCGGATCCTATGACGCATGGGAAAAAGATTTCAGAGCCGCGGGCGCGATGCGAGGCATTGGCTGGGTGGCGTTGGCTTATGATGCGGAAACTGACAAATTAATGAATGTCTGGATAAATGAACATGATGTCGGGCATTTGGCTGGCAGCCGCGTTATTTTGGTGATGGATATGTTTGAGCACGCGTTTATTACGGACTTCGGCTTGAATCGCGGTGAATATATAGATGTTTTTTTTCGTCATATTGATTGGAAAGAAGCGGAAAATCGTTTTGTAAAATAATGATTAAAATAACGGTTAAAGATAAAATAAAAAAAATTTTGGAAAAAGAGATTGCGCCCATGCTTGCCATGCACGGAGGGCGCGTTAAGTTTGTGGATTTTCGGGAAGGAGTGGTGGAGGTGACGCTACAAGGGGCATGCAGCGGATGCGCTCTTTCTCAACTGACGCTAAAAGAAGGAATAGAACGGATACTCAAATTAAAAATTTCTTCCGTTAAAAGAGTTGATAATGTCGGATTATAAAAAATAAAATATTTTATTGAAAATGATTAGTTATTAATGAAAAATAATCAAAATCAAAAGCTCATATATCTTGATTACGCGGCAAGCACGCCGGTTGACGCGGAGGTTGTTTCGGCCATGGCGCCTTATTGGACGGAAGAGTTCGGCAATCCCGGATCTCTGCACTTTATGGGACAGGAGGCGCGGCGCGTCGTGGATGATGCGCGGGAAAAAATAAAAAAATTCGTGAACGCGGATTCTTTAAGAAATATTATTTTTACCGGTTCCGCCACCGAAGCCGACAATATGGCCGTGTATGGAGCGGCGCGCGGTTTTACGAATTCCCATCGGCTGGTAATGCCTCATATAATCACTACGGCTATAGAACACGAAGCGGTGCTGGAGTCTTGCCGTGATCTGGAAAAGAACGGCCTGGCGAGGGTTACGTATTTAAAGGCGGGTAAAGACGGCATAGTGGATGTCGCGGATTTGGAAAATGCGTTGTCGCCGGAAACCGCGTTGGTGTCTATAATGTACGCCAATAATGAGATAGGCGCCATTCAGCCGATCGCGGAGATCGCGGAAATTATTCATCAATGGAAAAAATTTTCTGGCATAGTTTCGGATTGGCCGCTCATTCATACCGACGCAGTGCAGGCGGCGGGTTTTCTGAATATGGACGCGCGTAAACTTGGAGTAGATTTGCTGACTATTTCGGGGCACAAAATTTACGGACCGAAGGGCGTTGGGGCGCTCTATGTCCGTGATGGCATTAATATTTATCCTTGGTTGCGCGGCGGAGGTCAGGAATACGGCATGAGGGCGGGCACGGAACCGGTGCCGCTCATCGTGGGCCTTGGCAGGGCGGTTGAATTGGCGGAACAATGGAAATCCAGCGCGGATAATATTAAAAATATGTTGAAATCTCGTGATCATTTGCTTGATAAACTGTTGACGATCCCGGGCGTTGCTTTAAACGGTTCGCGGGAGCGCCGTTTGCCCAATAATATCAATGTAGCCTTGACTAACCGCGATTTTGATACTATTATGATAGGTCTGTCACAGGCCGGAGTATGCGTATCTTCAGGATCGGCCTGCGCCGCTAGAGGACAGAAACCGTCCCATGTCATATTGGCTTTGGGTTGTGATGAGAAAAGAGCGAGGTCTTCTTTGCGCGTAACTCTCGGCAAATATACGACGGAAAAAGAGTTGGACGATTTTTATAAAATATTGCAGAATATGCTAAAATAATATAGGCACTATGGAAGGATTAACAAAAACACAACTTATTTTATTGGCGCTTTTGGTGAGCTTTGTCACTTCTTTGGTGACGGGTATTGTTACCGTGACTTTGGTTAATCAGGCGCCGCCCGCCATGACGCAAGCCATTTATAAGGTAATTGAAAAGGCGACGGTAGGCGGTAACGCGTCAAAAGAGAGCGCGGAAAAAATAAGCGTCATAACGCAAGAAGATTTAGTAATTAAACTTGTGCGCGAATCTTCGGCCGCGGTGGTGAGCGTTATAGCGACCAAAGATTTGCCGGTAGTGGAAAAATATTTTATAAATCCGTTTCAAAATGATGAATTTTTCCGTCAGATGGTCCCGCCTGAAATGTTACCGCAGTTTCAGGTTCCCCAATACAGGCAAAATGGCACGGCGGAAAAACAAATTTCAAGCGGCACGGGTTTTTTCGTATCAGCAGACGGCATGATCGTTACTAACAAACATGTCGTGGAGGATACGGAGGCGGCATATTCTATTTTATTCAATGACGGCAGAAAATTGTCAGCTAAAGTTTTGGCGCGCGACCCTTTGCAAGACATCGCTGTTCTTAAGGTAGATCAGGCTGAAGGTTCTGGAATGGCCGGTGGCAAGGGATATACATTTATACCCCTTGGAGCGTCGGATAATTTAAGCGTGGGGCAGACCGTGGTGGCTATAGGCAATGTGTTGGGCGAGTTTCAAAATACGGTTTCTACCGGCGTCATATCAGGATTGCGGAGATCGCTGGTGGCAAACGGATCCGCGGCCGGTCCGGAAGTGCTCCAAGAACTTATTCAGACTGACGCGGCGATAAATCCCGGAAATTCCGGAGGGCCGCTTCTTGATCTGTCGGGACGCGTTATAGGAATAAATACGGCTATGGCGCAGGGCGCGCAGAGCGTGGGTTTTGCCTTGCCCATAAACATAGCCAAGAAAGATATTGGCGATATAAAAGAATTTGGCCGTATCCGTTACGCGTTTTTTGGCGTGAGGTATTTAATGATTAATGAAAAAGTAAAAGAAGATAAAAAATTATCCGTGGATTACGGGGTATTGATTACGAATGGGGATAAAGGAGAGCCGGCGGTTATGTCGGACAGTCCGGCGGCCAAGGCCGGCTTTAAAGCCGGAGATATTATTTTGGAATTTGGCGGCGTGAAAATTGATCAAAATAATACTTTGGCAAAACTTATAAGCCAGCGCAAGGTGGGCGATAAAGTAAAGATAAAATTTATCAGCGCAGACAAAGAGTCGGTGGTGGAGGTGGAATTAGCCGAGAGACCCGATAAAATATAAGAAATATAAACACACATGTTACCATTTTCAAATTTTACGAATAAAGCGCAGGAAGCGATAAGGCGGGCCCATGAGCTTGCTATGGAAAGGAGGCAGAGCCAGATTGACGTGGAACATTTGTTGGCCGCGCTTATATTGCAGGAGGAGGGGATAGTTATAGCGCTCTTGGAAAAGTTGGGCGTGGATCCCGATGCTTTGCTGGACGATGTTTTGGCGGAGATAGACGGCATGGCCAAGAGCGGCGCGCCTATGGCTTCGCCACAAGTATATTTATCGCAAGATCTGGGCAAGGTGATAGAAGAAGCGTACAAAGTCGCCACTGCCATGCATGATCAATTCATATCCACGGAACATTTGTTCGCGGCTATTTCCGATGTTCCGTCCAAGGGAGCGAACATTTTAATCAAACACAAAATAGAAAAAGAAGAAGTTTTGCGCGCGCTTGCCGACGTGCGCGGGTCAAGCCGCGTGACGGATGTTGAGCCGGAAACCAAGTATCGTTCGCTTGAACGCTATACCAGAAATTTAACGGATATGGCGCGCCAGGATAAATTAGATCCCGTGATAGGGAGAGATGAACAGATTCGCCGATTGATGCAGGTGCTTTCGCGCAGGACCAAGAATAATCCGGTTTTGATCGGAGAGGCGGGCGTGGGCAAAACCGCGATAGTGGAGGGCTTGGCGCAACGTATAGCGACCGGAGACGTTCCTGAATCTTTAAAAAATAAAGAATTGGTAACGCTTGATTTGGGATCTTTGGTCGCGGGCACGAAATATCGCGGAGAATTTGAAGAAAGATTGAAGGCGGTGATGAAAGAAATTAAGAAAGCCGAAGGCAAAATTATAGTTTTTATTGATGAGTTACACGCGCTGGTTGGGGCGGGCGCGGCCGAAGGCGCGATAGATGCCTCCAATATGTTAAAGCCGGCATTGGCGCGGGGCGAATTTAGGGCCATTGGCGCCACTACGCTCAAAGAATATCAGCGGCATATTGATAAAGACGCCGCCTTGGCGCGCCGATTTCAGCCGGTTTACGTGGACGAACCGGGCATTGAAGATACCATAGCTATTTTGCGCGGCCTTAAAGAAAAATATGAATTGCACCATGGCGTGCACATTCAAGATGAAGCCATAAAAGCGGCAGTGCAGCTTTCCAGCCGTTATATTTCGGATCGTTTTTTGCCGGATAAAGCGATAGATCTGATAGATGAAGCGGCGTCCGCGTTGCGCCTGAAATTGGAAAGCATGCCGGAAGATCTGGAAGCGGTGAATAACGAGATCAGGCGCATGGAGATCGAGCAAGAGGCGCTTAAAAACGAAAAGGGAGAAAATAACGCCGCGCGCCAGAAAAAACTCCATAAGCAGATCAATGAACTTAAAGAAAAAACCACTGGATTGGAGTTGAAATGGAAAAATGAAAAAGAAGCGATCAGCGCCATTCGCCAATATAAAAAAGATTTGGATGTGTTGCGTTTGGAAGCGGAAAGCGCCGAACGGCAAGCTGATCTTTCGCGTGTCGCGGAGATCAGATACGGGCGTATTCCGGAATTGTCCAAGAAGTTAAAAGCGGAAGACAACAGATTAAAAAAGATGCAATCGTCCAGGAGAATGCTGAAAGAAGATATTGTTGAGGAAGATATTGCCGAGGTGGTGGCTCGCTGGACCGGAATTCCCATCCGCGGATTATTGGAAGAGGAGTCTAAAAAATTGCTGCGCATGGAAGAAGATCTGCGGCAAAGAGTGGTCGGCCAGGAAGAGGCGTTGAAAAAAATTTCCGATGCCATTAGGCGTTCGCGCGCGGGCATTTCCGAAGAAGATCGTCCCATAGGATCGTTTATGTTTTTGGGACCAACAGGGGTGGGTAAGACTGAACTGGCGCGCGCGCTGGCGGAATTTTTGTTTAACGATGAAAAAGCGCTTATCAGGGTGGACATGTCCGAATATATGGAAAAACACACGGTTTCCAAATTTATCGGATCTCCACCCGGCTATGTGGGGCATGAAGAGGGGGGGCAATTGACGGAGCTTATTCGCCACCGACCTTATTCCGTGCTTTTGTTTGATGAGATGGAAAAAGCGCATCCCGACGTGTTTAATATTATGCTTCAAATCTTGGATAACGGCAGATTGACGGACGCGAAAGGCAGGCATGTCAATTTTAAGAACGCAGTTATTATTATGACTTCCAATGTGGGATCGGAATTCGTAAGCGAATTGGAAACTCTGGGATTCGCGGTTGAAGAAAAGAACGCGGAGAAGAAACAGTCGGAATTGAAAGGGAAGATAAGAAAATCTTTGGAAAAACGGTTCAGGCCGGAATTCTTGAACAGATTGGACGAGATCATAATCTTCAATACTTTAAGCGAGCAAGAGCTGGCCAGCATAGTAAATATCCAACTGGAGCGCGTGAGCGAGCGTTTGGCGAGAAAAGGCATTAAATTGCATGTTTCCAGGGAGGCCGCGGCTTTGCTGGGCAAGTTAGGTAATGATCCGCATTATGGCGCGCGGCCGTTAAAGCGCGTGATCCAGAACAAAATTTTAAATCCGCTGTCCGAGCAGATCGTGGGGGCGACGATCAAAGACGGCAGTACGGTTTCCATCGGGGTAAAAAATGGCGAGTTTTCCATTGAAGTAAAAAGCGGCGCGTCGGCGCGAATGAGGATTCGTCCGGGAGCCGCGACTCACAATTAGTTCGCTGGACTGCGTTTTATAATCAATTGCTTCGCTCTTGAACAAAACGGGAGCCGTGACTCGCAATTAGCTAGCATGGATTTAAAAAAAGCACTCTGTTTAATGGGGTGCTTTTTTGGATTGCAAGAGCCGTGATTTTATAATATGATTTAGAAATATTAAGTTAACCACAGTCGTAGAATGCGTAGGTGGCAGACCTGCCCGCCTTGGGCGGGGTGGTCAATCGCATCCCTCATCTTTATATATTGAAAATCAAAATGATTAGTGGAAAGATTTCTTCAAATGCGCAGGTGGCAGAGCGGTCAATCGCACTTGGCTGTAAACCAAGCGGCCTTACGGCCTACGGGGGTTCGAATCCCTCCCTGCGCATTTGAAGGAAAGTTTACTTCGCTTTCCTACGCAATTTATCTGTGAAAGGTGAGGGACGGCCTTACGGCCTACGGGGGTTCGAATACCTCCCTGCGCATATTGCGGAACGAGAATGGCGCATGCGCATTGATTTTGCACGGACTTTGTAATATATAGAAGGGATTCGAACGGAGTGCCGGGGGCACTCCGCGGAATTTCCCTAGGAGGAAATTGAATCCCTGCCTGCCGGCAGGCAGGCCTCCCTGCGCATATTACGGAACGAGAAAGTCGGGTTTGCGATTCATAAAATAATATGCCGTTGTAGCTCAGTCGGCAGAGCATCTCCATGGTAAGGAGAAGGTCATCGGTTCGATTCCGATCAACGGCTTAACATTTGATTTATGTTGTTTTTATCCGTAATATTATATTGATATGAGCCAAGACTATTTGATTAAATTGCAATGCACCGCGTGCAAGCGCGTCAATTACTGGTCGCGCAAAAATAAGAAAACTGTTGAGCGAAAAATTGAGCTCAAGAAGTTTTGCAAATGGTGCAAGAAATCCACTCCGCACAAGGAAGGGAAGAAATAAGCTACCTGGCTATCGGATAGCCAGGTAGACAGATGGGCGGATTTGGGGGTATAGTTCAATGGCAGAACAACTGTCTCCAAAACAGTTGATGTGGGTTCGATTCCTACTACCCCCGCCTTCGCCTCGCTGGAGCTCGGCTTCGGCGGGCACAGCCCGCAAGAATGCGAGCGAAAGCGGGATTTGTTTAGTTAAGGCTTGCAAGAACATAGATGAGTTTCAACAATTTGAAATGGCAGTAGGAATCGAACGAGCGACCTAATTTTCAAAGAGCCGCAAGGCGACTATGAAAATGGAAGTACTCTTGTGGTACGCCGGGGACACTCCGCGGAATTTGCCCATAAAATAGGCCATAAATACGGCCTGTTTTTTTTTATTGCAATTTTTTGGGAGGATATGCTATGCTTTATTTGATAAAGAAGGTTTTTTGATAATATAAATAAATTTTTCTCTAACACAACAAGTGAAAGGAGGCTGCCATGAAGAAGAAAGCGGAGTTGAAGGCGGACTTGTCTGAAGATTCCAAACACGCTCAATGCAATGTTCTGAAGAAACGCAAATGGGATGAGCCGCATATTTTCCAAATAAAAAAAGCGGACTGGGACAAGCCCGGCACGCGAGTCGGCTGTATTTCGGGTATCGCTTATTCCAGTCAGGGCTTTCGGGCCGGTCTGGTTGAGGGAGCTTTTGAGCTTTTCCGCAATAAGGCGGCGCACTTTAACGTATTGAACGGCCATATCGTGGACGAGAAAGCGTTAAAGGTGATCATGAAAGAGAAAACCGCCGGCTTAAAAGGCGAAGAGAAACAGATGATGATCGATCATATTTTGGAAGAGGCGGCCAAGGCTTTGGCGGCTTTGATACCAAAGATCGAAAAACCCCACGATAAGGGTGAGGCGGCTGAATTGGTTCGGCTTTATATCATGACCAGTCCCAAGCTGGACGGAAAGTTAGGCGATGCCGTTATGCGCAGATTGCAAGATTTGCGCCCGGATGACATTCGTCTGTACAATTCCGGCGGTGATAAGTTGGAAGTTAAGGGCAAGGTGGAGCAAGTCTTGTGGTTTTTAAACCCTAAGAAAAGCCGCTTGCCGAGCAAGATCTACAGCACCGCTTGCGAGAAAGAAATTGACGACAAGAGGCGGCAGACCACGCAGCAAATGCCGCATCTGTGGGTGGTCGGCGGTTTCGCTTCCGCGGTGCATATTCCTTCGGGGATCAGGCATGAACCGTATTGTTCATTGCCCGCGTTGCGGAGATTGGAAGAAGTGGAAGCCGCGGAAAACCAGGTTGGCGCGGTTATCATCGACATCAGTTCCGCGGGTGAATTTTCTTTTGAGTCCTGGAGCTACAAAGATCTGGTGGCGAAAGAAAGGGAATTCATAACCGGCATTTCTACCGGCGCGGACGAAGCTCATAAAAAGATCGTAGCGGCCATCAAGAATTACGGCCCGCTCACTTTGGGGATGTTGGTTGATAAGACCGGCCTCAAACGCGGCACGATAGAAAAAGCAATGAAGCTGTTGGTCACCGATGAAATGTCCGATCGCACCACTTGGCCGGGATTGCACTACAATCAGGCTTCACAAAGGTACGATTTCCATCTTCCGTGGATCCAGGAAATGATCAAATATCCGTGCATTGATTGCGTTCCGTTGGTGGAGGATCGGATCCTTTTCTTCGGATGCATGCATGCCGGATACACCACGACCGATTACCAATTTTTGGTGGAATATTTTCCGGAAATAATGTTGAAACATGACGTGAGAGTGCTTTGCGGACTTGGCGATTTCATCGCCGGACTGCATCACGACTTCATGTGTTCGGGCGAAACTTTCGGACAGCTGAACAATACCGAGCAGGAGCAATTGGCGGCGGATATTTTGGCGACCATAATGTTCCGTGTCTTTGAAAAAAGATTCGCGGAAAAGATCGGCAAAAATGCCACGAAGATCTCCCGCGAAGAATTGGAACGCGTAGTGGGCGAATGTTTGATCTTGTTCGTCTATATATGCGGTAACCATGACTTGTGGCAGGAGAAGGATGGCAGCACGCCGCTCGCGATCTTCCGTTATCGGTTGATCCAGAATCTCACGCATCATATCAGCAAGTCGCTGATAGATATGCGCTTGCCGGCCATATCTTTGCATAAGATATTGGAGAGCAAGATAAACAGCTTCCCGGATTACAAAGCATCGTATGTTTTGCCGTCAGGGTTGCGGTTAGGAATGATGCATCCGCATATGGGCAGAGGGCAAACCACGTCCAAAGCGCAAGTGGCTATGGGATTGGACGGTTGCCAGATCACCGGTATTGCCAATTTTCACGCGGCCGCGGTGGTGCGTGAATGGTGGCCCGGTTTGGGACAGCAGGTGGTGGTGCAAGCCGGCACCGAGGTGCTCTATACCCGCTTTGAGCGGCGTAAAATGAAATCGGGAGTGGACTTCGGCCCCATATTTCTCCGCGTGCTTTCGCACGGTCAGAGAATTGTGGCGACCGAAAGCGCCTATTTCAATGAACCTCTGCTTAAAGAGGCGATCAAAAAATCCACCGATCCGGATGATCTCCGGAAACGGTTGGGAATATTGGCTATCTAAGCCAATTTAAAAGTAGCCGAGCGCATAACGCGCTCGGTTTTTTCTTTGGCGATTCGCGGGTATAATGAAATTTATGGACGAATTAGCGGATCAATTTGATAAAAATACAGAAATACCGCCTTTAAGGGGAAAGAGGCGATTATGGTTTTTTCTTAGCTTCGCGATTTTTATTTTGGGAACATTTTATTATTTATTTTTTGCCGTGCCGGCTGATTTTTCGGTCGGCTCCGTTTTGCGTATAAAAAACGGCGAGACTTTGGGTGAAATTTCAAAACAACTGCAAGACGAGCATTTTATCAAGAACGCTTCGGTGTTCAAATTATTTTTTTCGTTGTTTTCCGGAGGGGCGAGCGTCAAGGCGGGGGATTATGTTTTTGATAAGCCGTTGTCTTTGTGGGAGTTAAAAAAGCGTTTGGCGGAAGGGATCTACGGCATCGCGCCCCTACGGGCGACCATTCCGGAGGGGTGGACGGTGAAAGAAATAGGTTTTTATTTTAAAAATTTGGGTATTTTTAAGGCGGAGGAATTTTATCTGTCTTACGCTGATTTGGAGGGGTGGCTTTTCCCGGACACTTATTTTTTTGACGCGGACAATATAACGCCGGAGGTTGTGGCGCAGACCATGCGGGCTAATTTTGAATCCAAGATTACGCCGGAGATGATGGCGGAAATAAAAAGTCAGGGAAAAACGCTCTCACAAATAATAATTATGGCGTCACTTATTGAAAAAGAAGCCGCGGACCTCAATGATAGAAAGATCGTATCCGGCATTTTATGGAAAAGGATCGAGATCGGAATGCCGCTTCAGGTGGACGCGTCGCTTACTTACGCGATTGGAAAAAACACCTTTCAACTTACGGATGCCGATTTAAAAATAGACTCGCCCTATAATACTTACGCTCATTACGGCCTGCCTCCGGGTGCTATATCCAATCCGGGCTTGGACTCTATAATGGCCGCCATTTATCCGGAAGATAGTCCTTATCTTTATTATCTTTCGGATAAAAACGGCCACATTTATTTTGCCCGCACTTTTGACGAGCATGTGCAGAATAAATTTAAATATTTAAGATAAGCAAAAATTTATTACGCGCCGCAGCTTCCGCCCGTGTTTTTAATCGGTGTTGCGACCTCTGCTTTAATTTTACTATATCCTGCAGCGCTTGAGAAATTCGCTCCCAAAAGGTCTTTAGCATCGGTATTTTGCCAGCTTATGTCGCGAACGGCAAGAAATTGCGCCATTGTGAGATACATGTCCGGAAACCAATAGGCATTCACTTGAAGCGCGATGCGGTACATTTCGTCTTCGGACGCGCCTTGTGACGCCATAA
Organism: Candidatus Niyogiibacteriota bacterium; assembly: GCA_016214345.1. Taxonomy (GTDB): domain Bacteria; phylum Patescibacteriota; class Minisyncoccia; order JACROR01; family JACROR01; genus JACROR01. Next base: position 23,790 of record JACROR010000016.1, on the reverse strand, counting down.
GCTCTAAAAGTCCTAACATGGCCATGCCGTGATTGCAATCTGGAAAAAATACGGAATTATTGCAGCAGGGGCGATAAATATTTTTGCTCACTTTTTCTACCAATATTTGTTGTTCCGGAGTGAGTAAAATAAACGGATGCCGGCTGTAATGATCCATGGCGTCACCCGTGGCCAATGTCCAGCCGCCGGTTGACGCGAAATTTCCCGCGCCGCCGTATTTGGGGTCTGACATGGGACCATTATCCAATATGGCGTTTTTATTACCGAGTCCCAGCGCCCAGAACAGATTTAGCAGAAATCCGGCGTTTTCAGGACTCATTTTTATATTTTCTTCATTGTTGGTTTTTAGGAAATTTTCGTATTCTTTTTTGAATCCTCCGCGTCCGGCGTAAAGGGACGCGATTTTTCCTTCGTCAATAACGCCCACGCTAAGCATTTTGATGCCGATGTCGCCTAAGCGCGCCGGTAATATCACGCCCTCGGAGGGCAGTACCGTCTCTCGTAATTTATCTCCCGCGTTCGTAGAGATGCCAACTTCGGAATTTTTTGTTGTAAGTTTTGGTCCTGAAACATATATCCATGTTCCGGAAAGTATGATTGCCGACAATAGGATGCTTGCGGCCATGGTGCGGTCTGATTTTTTCGGTGGGTTGTCTATCGGTTTTATTTCTTGTTCAATTTGATCTTCCATATTTTAAAGTTTAATTAGATTTAAATTTATTCATCGCAACAATTTACCAATTTATTGACTATATCCTGGAGCGTCCACGGCTTTTCGCTCGCGGCCACGGCCTTGAATCCCGCCGTATCTATCAATTTTAATTGCAGCCCCCAAAATAGCGCGTACGCTTTATGCGCGCGTTCAAACATTTCTTTGGCTTCGTCTTTTTTGCCGTCGGACTGCAGTTTGGTGCCAACTTCCATAAGTCGCATGGTGGTCGCCAAAAGGTGTTTGCTTATGCACCAGGTTTCGCCTTCGTGGTGGTCTATTATTTTGCCCAGCAGGTCTTTTCGCATGGACCGGACTTCATTTAGCAGGTCAAAATAGTCCGCTTTGCCGGTCTTGGCGCCCGTAAAAAAGAAATGTTCTTCCAGGCTGATCAGATTCATTACGGCAATGCTCAGATCTTCTTTGGTGGAGAGGTCCACGGTTCCGGTTTTTTTCATTTCTTCCATTTTTTTGATGAGCGCTTCAAAGTTTGGTTGCGTATTGTCCATGTTATTAAATAATAAAAATAATCAATCCTAATAATATCATAGCAACTCCGCCCCACAAACGCATCGCGCCCGTGTTTTCTTGTTTCCAGGTTTTAACTTTATCCAAGAGCGCCGCGTCACTGGACATCAAGAGGATGACCATCAGCGGCAATACGAAGATGGCGTTGTAAAGAATAAGATATCCCAATCCTTTCAAGTAGGTGGCTTGGTCGTGAAGTAATCCTAAGACCAAAAGATACGGGCCGCCGGTGCAGGGGAATTCGCAGAGTCCCACCAACGCGCCCAAGAGAAACGCGGCGGGCATGGATGCTTTTTCCATCAGTTGGGCTATTTTTTCGTGTGAAGCGTGCGGGATTTTTAGTTTAATGGGGAATCGCGGGAAAAGATGATTGATGACGCTCAAAAGTCCCATAGCCACGAGAAGCGTCGCTCCGACTTTGGCCATAAAGTGCGGAGTGTTGAACAGGTGAAGAGTTTGCAGGATGCCCAGGCCGATTGCCAAATATACCAAGAAAATTCCGAGAATATACACGCCCCCGATCTTTAAGATGTCCGATCTCAATTTTCCAACGCTGAAAAGAAAGGCGACGGTGAGTACGAGGATGGAGAAGGCGCAAGGATTGATGCTGTCCATCAGCGCGGCCACTAACACGAGGGGAAGAAGCCAGGTGCCGCCGTTAGACCAATTCCAAAGGGCGGCGGTTCCCATGGCGCTTCCTTTGAAAAATAGTATCGCCGCGAGCAATATTCCTCCGATCATCGCGAGCGCGATCATTTTTTTGTTCATATTTACGGAGTTACGGTCGCGCTGAAATGAAGTTCCAGCGGTGTTCCCGCGTTATTTTCCAGATAAATTGACCTTTGTATTTTGCCGACTCCCGCGGGACCGTGCGCCGCCGGATCAAAGATCACGCTGATGCTGGCTTCTTCGCCCGGCGCGAGCTCCGCGTTTATTTTAGGAATGAAGCCGTGTCCCGCCATGCCGTAAGGCCCGTATTCCTTGCTGTTGGCAGTAAGCGTTGCTTCCGTGCACATGCAGGAGGTGTAGATTTTTTCAATGGAGATCTTTTCCAGCCCCGTGTTTTTTATTTTGAAGCTGTGGTTTACTTTTCCCGCAGCCATGGAAATATCGCCGAAATCAAAAGCGTTTTCTTCCGTGGCGAGAACGCCGTTGGAGACGGATTTTACGTTAGCCGTGTTGTTCGTACCCGTTGGCCTGGCCACCCAAGCCAACGCGCTTATGGCGAGGACCAAGAGAGCGGCCATTAGGATGATTTTTTTATTCATGATCAATGAAAATATAAATTCTGATAAATTCAAAAAGGCGTTTTAACGCGCGCCACTTTATTGGCGGTTTGGTCAGAACGCTTTAATTTAGAGAATGGCCGGACTGTTTTCGTGAAGCGATAGCCAGTGCCTTATTTGATCCTGTGGTGTTTGTTTCGTATTTTGCCGGAGCGAAGCAGAGCGGATGACGGCGCAAGTTGCCGCGGGATTTTTGAGGGATGCCAAAGTGAGAAGCGCAGCGCATACGAGAAGCAAGGCCGATAATCCGGAGTTAAAAACCGCGCTGGAGAAAATTTTAAAAGCATTGAAATGAAAACCAATAAAATTCATCGTGTCCGCTCCGTCAGGGCACATAGCGTCTCCGAATGTGGCGGCAATGCAGTTGTGATGGCCGTCGGCGTACACGTGAGAAATGGCGGACAGACTGAACAGCGCGATACTTCCGAAAACAATAATTAAGATGGCCGACAAGGGTTGTTTCATATTTTGTAATATTTAGTATATCATTCGCGGCATTTTAGTCAAAATAAGAAATTACGCTATACTATTCGCATGGTAAAAGATAAGAAAAAAGTCTTTGTTGCCATGTCTGGCGGAGTAGACAGCTCCGTGTCCGCCGCGTTGCTGCAAAAAAGTGGCGAATATGATGTCGTGGGGGCGCATATGATCTGCTGGAAAGAAGATTTGGATATACCTAATTTTGAATGTTCGGCTGAAAAAGATGCCGAGGATGCGCGGCGCGTAGCGGATAAATTGGGCATTCCTTTTTACGCCATGGATTTTACCAAGGAGTACAAAGCCGCGGTTTTTGATTATATGGTCGCGGAATACAGGGCGGGGAGGACGCCCAATCCCGATGTGCTCTGCAACAAGGAAATAAAATTCGGTTTGTTTTTGAAAAAGGCGCTGTCGCTCGGTGCCGAATACATCGCAACCGGACATTATGCGCGAAAGCGCGAATTAAAAACTAAAAACGAAAAACTAAAAACTTTTGAGTTGTTGGCGGCAACGGATAAAAATAAAGACCAATCTTATTTTTTGTGGATGCTGGGGCAAGAGGAATTGCGCCACGCGCTTTTTCCCATAGGCGAGCTTCAAAAAGGCGAAGTGCGCGAGTTGGCGCGAAAATTCGGACTTCCCACGGCAGAGAAAAAAGATTCGCAAGGGCTTTGTTTCGTGGGGCAGGTGGATTTTGCGAAATTTTTGCGGACCTTGATTCCCGCGCACGAGGGCATCATCCAAACTTCGGACGGCAAAATTATCGGACGCCATGACGGAGTGGAATTTTACACCATAGGCCAGCGGCACGGATTGGGTATCGGCGGCGGCACGATTTATTACGTTGCGAAAAAAGATTTTGAAAAAAATATTTTGATCGTGGCAGAAGGGGAGGCAGACGAGGCGCTCTATAAAAGCGAAGCGGAAATTGCCAATGTGAATTGGATCTCGGGAGTAGCGCCGAAGTTGCCACTTGCTTGTTCTGTGCGCATCCGATATCGCCAACCGCTCTCCAATTGTGTGATCGAGCGAGAGGCAAGCGGCGATAATGGCAGGCTTAAAATTTTGTTTGAAAAACTGCAAAAAGGCGTGGCGGCAGGCCAGTCCGCGGTGTTTTATCGCGGAGAAGAAATGTTAGGCGGCGGCGTTATAGCGTGAATTGAAAACCATCGCGTTAAATGGTACTTTGAAATTAGGATACTTGCTGTTTAAAATCATAAAAAAAGGAGCGGACCATGAGAAAAAGAGGATGGCTGTTTTTGCTGCTTTTGATCTTAGCAGCGGCCGCCTCTCTCGCGGCTGCGAAAAGTTTTGATAAGAAAGAGGAAACTCGTAAAACATTCGTCAGCGGCATTGCGCATGAATTCGCGACCGATGAAGCATTGCGGCCTTATAGTTATAATCGCCAAGAATTGGAAGCGTTATTTGCCGGAGTGAACGCGGAAATGAAATCTTCCGGTACAAAGATCGGATCGCCCAATTTGGCGAAGAGAATGGAAATATACCGTAAAATTTTCTTGAATCCGGGCGCTATTGCCATGGGGCGCGTATATGGGCGCGCGCACGCGAATAAGTTGCTATTGGCAGAACAGCGTTACGGGGTTCCCAAAGAAGTTATAGTTTCCATACTGTGGCTAGAGTCCGGGTTTGCGCGCAATTTAGGTGATAAAGATACGTTGACCGCGCTTTACGCGACTTATGTGAACAGTATAGTGTCGGGAAAATCCGCGCGTTCCAAAGAGTTTATAAGACAGACTGCTTATTTCTTGGCATTATGTAAAAAAGAAAAATGGAATCCTAAAAAAATTTTGGGTTCAAGCACTGGAGCTTTGGGCATCCCTCAATTCATGCCCGTGGCATGGTGGCATTACGCGGCGGATGGAGACGGCGACGGCAAGGTGAATTTATTCGTGAGTCATCCGGATGCTATTTTTAGCGCGGCGAATTATTTGTCCATACATGGCTGGAAGCAAAACCATCGCGAAGCCATTTTGAAATACAATCATGACTCGGCATACGCTGAAACCATTCTCGCGTACGCGGAAGCATTGAAAAAATAAAAGGGGGCGTATTCAACGCCTCCTTTTTTTTAATTTTAATATATCAGCGGCATAAATTTATACCGCGTACTTCGCGCGTAATATTGCCATTCCGAAAAATACCGCATAATGGATTCTTCTGTGTTGGCTTGGCGCGCCAATATGGGAATTAACAGCGCCACTAGTATTATGAGAGGGCTGTATAAAGCCAGTTCAAATCCCAGACCCATCAGTATGGTGCCGGAGTACACGGGATGCCTGTTTTGTAAGGGCCGCTCGTTATGACGCGCGTGGGCGGCGCCATATTGCATGCCGGAGCGTAGTTTTCAGCGAGCCATATCCGTCCCGTCGTAGCGATCAAAATGCCCAAGCTGAATATGATGCCGCCAATGATTTCTGCCCAAATCGGTGAGATTTCCGGCCGCATCCATCCCGTAAGCTGGGCGAGCGCCGTGATTATTGCCGCTATTTCAAGTCCGATAAGGCGTTTGTTCATTTTATTTCCGTAAGCGGGCGTGGTCATTAAAAGATGTAGTTTGGTTCTCCAATAGATCAGTAGACCTATGAACAGAAAAGCTGTTATCATCGCGCACCTCCTTGGTTTGGCAATTTAAGGTTGATAAAGGACTTGATCGTTCCATTAATAGTATGCATTAATTCGTAAAATTGTAAAGATTGCGTGATATTTTTGATAAACGGTTAGTCAAGGTGGTTTCTCAAGCAAGTAAATACTTATTTACATAGGTGCCACCTATGTATTTGGTTTCCAAGGTGGCGCCTTGGAAACACTCCTAAAATCTATCCGCCAGTCGGCGGATTAACAACTAGAAATGTCCTGGACAAAATAATATTTATATGTTATGTTTATATGAAGTAATTAGTGAATTGTTTCTTTAACAACCAAAGATAGAAATTGGAGGTTCAAATGAAGTTCTGGAAGCCGGCAGTGAAAGTCGCGTTTGTTGTATTTACGGCCACTTTTTTGGCGCAATTTGGTATAGCGCGGGCCGCGACTATTGTGGAGGCGAAGTTCAATGAGCAGTGGCGGGTAATTCAAAAGTATTCTGTGCGGGAAATTCCCGACACGCCGGAGGCGAAGCGCGAATGTTTTGAAAAAGTTTTGCGCGGCGGCATCTCCATGTGTCTTGATGACCGGCATTCCGTTTATTATTCGGCGGAAGACATGCGGAATGAAGATGAAAGAACGAACGGCCAGTTTTCCGGCATTGGCGCCACACTTACGCTTTATTCCGGACAAGTCGCGATCGATTATCTGATGGATGGTTCCCCCGCGGCATTGTCTGGCAAAATAGAATCCGGCGACATCATCATGGCTGTTGACGGCGAGGATGTGCATGAAAAGACCATTACCTATATAGTCAGCAAGATACGCGGAACTGAAGGCACGAACGTGGCGGTCACGTTCAAAAGAGGTGGTAAACTGCTTGCTCCGATCGTATTGAAGCGCGCCAAAATTGAATTGCCGTCGGTTGAGACCGCGAAGATAGACGAACGCACAATGCTTATCAAGGTCAATGCTTTCGAGCAAAAGACGCATCTTGCTTTTGCCAAGGCGGTATTCGATGCGGTAAGCGATGAAAGGGACAATATCGATCCCTCCAAGCGTTTTGTGATCGATCTGCGCGATAATCCGGGCGGATTGCTTAAAACGGTCCAACTGATGGCGGCTATGTTCGCTTCTTCGTCCGATGGCATCGTTTTGGTAGAAAAGAAACGCAACAGTGAGAGCATTGTACGAGTTGGTGATATTGAAAATTCCGAGGATGTGTCATTTTTGAACACGGCCGGAGGTGTCTTCGCGCAAACGCGCACGGTCGTTTTAGTGAACGAACACTCCGCTTCGGCTTCGGAGATCTTTTCCGGAATACTCCAGCAATGGGGCAGGGCCAAAGTTGTCGGAGTGAGAACTTATGGCAAGGGCTCTGTACAGGTTACCATTTCTCTTCGGAGTGGTGACGGTTTGCATATTACGATCGCCGAATATCTGGTTGGCGAGAAGCGCGTCAAGGTGAATGGCATCGGTATTATGCCGGACGTCTTTGTGGAGAACGCTTTGCTTTGCGGCGATGAGGCTAAAACCTTGCGCGGCAAGAAGAAACCGCTCGTGGATCTTTCGCGTGACGCGCAATTGCGCGCGGCGCTTGAGGTCTTGAACGGTAAGTAAAGATAAATGAGTCCCGATACTCGCAAGTATCGGGACTTTTTGTTATCATTTCTAAATGAGCCACGAAGATATTCGCAAGAAATTTTTGGATTTTTTTTCCGCCCGAGGCGGAGCGCACGCGGTAGTGCCTTCTTCGTCGCTCATTCCCAGCGATCCCTCGGTGCTTTTGACCACCGCCGGAATGCAGCAGTTCAAGCCGTATTATACGGGCGAGGCGGACGCGATGGCGGATTTTAGCGCGAAAAATACGGTTTCCATTCAGAAATGTTTTCGCACTTCGGATATTGACGAGGTGGGCGATGAAACGCATCTCACATTTTTTGAAATGATGGGAAATTTTTCTTTCGGCGGATATTGGAAGAAAGAAGCCATCCAATACGGTTATGATTTTATAACGAAAGAGATGGGGTTGGATATTGAGTACGTGACGGTTTTTGACCCGGAAAAAGTTCCGGCGGGCGACTGGCGGAAAAATGGCGTGCCTTTTGACCGCGAATCTTACGAGATCTGGAAAAATATCGGCATGCCGGAGGAAAAGATCGTTCGCGAAGGAATTGATGTTTTTTGGGGGCCGACCGGCAATGAAGGCCCGTGCGGACCGACCACGGAGATCTATTTAAAAAACGCCAATGGGCAGGCGGTGGAAATTTGGAACATAGTTTTCAACGAATTTTATTGCGATAAGGACAAAAAACTTACGCGGGCGAAAACTCCGGGCGTAGATACCGGAATGGGGCTGGAGCGGCTTGCCATGATCTCGCAGGGTGTAAAAAATATTTTTGAGACGGATCTGTTTGCGCCGATTTTTGATAAATTGAATTCTGATTTGCCGGATAAGATCAAGAGAATAGTCGCCGATCATTTGCGAGGAGTGGTTTTTCTTGTGGGTGACGGCGTCAGGCCTTCTAACAAAGAACAGGGTTATATCCTGCGCCGATTAATGCGTCGTGTCATAACTTACGCTTACAGGGAAAATCTGAAAAACTCGCCCGAAGAAATAATGCGCACGATAGTTAGTGAATATCATGGCATGTATTCTAATTTGGACGCATTGGCCATTGAAGAAGTTTACGCGCAGGAATACGCAAAATTCATTAAATCTGTGGGCGTGGGATTGAAAGAGTTGGAAAAATTAACATCGGTGGACGCAGCATCCGCTTTTAGATTGTATGAAAGTTACGGCTTGCCTTATGAAATTATAAAAGAAGTTGCGGGTACGAAAGCCGGTCGCTTGGTCAGAGAGGAGTTTGACGCAGAATTTAAAAAACATCAGGAAATCTCGCGCGCGGGAGTGGAGAAAAAATTCGGCGGGCATGGATTGTTGCTTGATACCGGAGAACTCAAAGCTGGAACGCCGGAAGAGGTGGCAAAAGTGACGCGTCTCCACACTGCGACGCACTTGTTGCAGTATGCTTTGCGAAAAGTATTGGGCAATGAAGTTAAGCAGATGGGTTCGGACATTACCGCCGAGCGCGCGCGCTTTGATCTGAGTTTCCCGAGAAAACTTACGCCTGAGGAAATAAACGCGGTGGAAAACGAAGTTAATGCCGTGATTGCATCCGATATTCCTGTTATAATGAAAGAGATGGATTATGATGAGGCGATGAAAAGCGGCGCGTTGGCATTTTTTAAAGCCAAATATCCCCAGCGCGTTAAAGTCTATAGTATAGCGGGCGTATCGCGTGAATTGTGCGGCGGACCGCACGTGGAACATACCGGTGAGATAGGAAAATTCAAAATTTTGAAAGAAGAAGCCATATCCAACGGCGTGCGCCGCATCAGAGCTGCCATTAAGTAATGCAATTTTTTAAACCAAAACCAAAATTATTATTAGCGCTTGATATTAATACTTCCAGCGCGCGCGCGGCCGTTTTTTGGGCGCACAAAGGCGCTAAACCGGAAGTTGTCAAAGTATTTAAAAGTAACGCTAAATTTTTGGAAAAAGGCGGTTTTACGGAATTGCGCCGCGGCATATACGGCGCTTTGGACGAGTTATTAAAGAGAATTCACAAAGAATCTTCTCCGCGTAAAATTGAAGGCGTGTTGATATCTTTTTCTTCACCATGGTATTTTGCCGCGCCGCGAATCATAGAGATCGGTAAACAAGAAGAGACATTTGAGCTTACAGAAAAATTAATAGAAGAGAAATTACGTTCTGAAAAAGAGCTTATGAAAAAAGAATTGGCCCAAAGATTTAAGGTGACGGAAAAGGATCTGTTGGTGCTGGAGGCCTCGCTTATGCGATCTTTCTTGAACGGTTACGGAGTGAAAGATATCTACGGGAAAAAGGCGAACAGCGCTTCCATGTATGTTTATGTAAGCGCGGTTTTTCAGGAGATGACCGAAGATATAAAAAGAAAAATTTTTGGAGTGTTTGGAACGGCAGATGTGCATTTTCATACCGCGCCTTTCATTTTATTCAATAAAATACGGGATAACTTCAAAGAAGAAGCGTTTATGATCGTGGAGGTTGGGGAAGAGGTGACGGACGTGAGCTTAGTGCGCGGTGGCGTGATACAAGAAATCGCGTCTTTCGCGCGAGGTAGCAATTTTTTGACGCGCCATGTGGCTTCATATTTTAAAATTCCGCTGGAAGAGGCCGTTTCTTACATTAATATGTACAGTGCCGGCCATTTGGAAGCCAAGGCGGCGTTAAAGACGCGGAATATAATAGAAGAGGGTTTGCGGGAGTGGAAGAATTTTTTTGAGCAGGTTGTAGGCGGATTTTATGAGACATCTTTCGTGCCGGAAAAAGTTTTTATTTTCGGACCTTCAGTTATGTTGAAATATTTCGCGGATGCCGCGTCTTCCCGGGATCTTGCCAGATTTGTTTTCGCAGACCTTGCCCGGGTTGAACAATTAAAACCGGAAACGGTTAAGGAGGAATTTTTCCGCGGTTACGGATTAAAAACTCATGAGGAAACGATTATTTCATTTTTAATATTATTTTATAATGAACATGTTTGGCAAACGCCCGAGTCAAATTTCGCGTAAAGAATTAGCGGCTGCGTTGCCGCGCCGCAGGGTGGTGCAAGATATCTTGCCTGCTTATCCGGCAGGCAGGCCTGCCCACTCGGTAGGCGGGTCTTCCAGTGGCGCGCCACGCCAAGATACGGAAAAAAAGCTTTTGGAAAAGCGGCCATCTGATCGCGTTGTTTTAACGAAATTTTCGCATGGCGCGCGTAAAATTTTAGAGGCCGCGTTTCGTAGGATGGGCGAGCTTATGACGTCGGCATTTAAACGAATTGCGTTACGGCGATCTGATAAAAAGACGGCAGACACGGTTAAAACTAATTTTTCCGATGGGATGAGCGGAGACGCGGATCGCGTTTTAGTTAAAAAAACAAGGGCGCGCCAGGCTATTTTATTGGGCGTGTTTTTGATCATTGTCGCGGGAGGATGGTTATTTCTTAAATTCTTCGCTTATGTGACCATTAAAATAACTCCACGCCAAAGAGTCATGAGCGTTGACATGGTTTTTAAGGGATCTAAAAATAGCGCGGCTGATTTTCCTTTGGAGGTGGTTAGTTTTAAGCGGATGAAAGAAATATCAGGTGAAACTACTGGGTTAAGCGATGTTAACGCGCGCGCTCACGGCAAGATCATGATATATAACGCTTATAGTTCGGAGCCGCAAGTATTATCTCGGCGTACCAGATTTGAAACGCCGGATGGCAAAATTTTTAGAACGGCGGAAGTACTTACCGTGCCGGGAGCTGAGATTAAAAACGGCCAAATTGCGCCGAGTTCTATTGAGGCGGAGGTTTTGGCGGATCAGCCGGGTGAAAAATATAATATTGGTTTAACGGATTTTACGATTCCCGGTTTTAAGGGGACCGCCAGATTTACGAAGTTTTATGGAAGATCCGTTAAGCCAATGGAGGGTGGTTTTGTCGGAACGGCGCGCATAGTGGCGAAAGAAGACGTGGACAGTATGACCGCTACGCTTAAAAAACAATTAGACGAAGATATTTATCAGGAATACGACAGGCAAATTACAGATGGATTTGTGATTTTAGACGGAGCCAGAGAGGTTTCTTATGATGCTCCGGTGGTTAGTCCTTCGGTTACCGCGGTGGGAGATTCTGTATCGGTGAAATTGGCTAGCACGTTTCAAGGAATTATTGTTAAAGAATCGGACATTGCTTCAGTTGTCGCGACCGCTTATTTGGGCAAGGATGCCGAAAAAAACATAGAAATAGTTAATTTCCAAGATTTGGCCAAGGATGTGGTGAGTAAGGATTTTGGTAAGGGTGAAATATCCGTGCGCATAAAAGGAATGGCGCGTTTTGCGTGGCCTTTTGATGAAGCCGGCATAAGGAAGGATTTTTTGGCAGGGGATAAATCTATGAATGAGATATTTGATTCATATAATGGTATAGAGCGCGCTGAAATGGCATTTTGGCCGTCTTGGTGGAAATTTATGCCCACTAAGGCGGATAAAATAAAGATACTTAGAGCATTGACGCCTTAAAATTAATGCGTTAGTATGAGGAGTATATTTGTCCTGTATTTTACGGGATTTATTAATGATTGCGGACAACAAAGAGAAAATTATCAAAATAGGTACGGTAATTGAGGCGTTACCCAATGCCACTTTTAAGGTACAAATTGAGGATGAGCGCGTGGTCTGGGCGCATTTGTCCGGAAAAATGCGTAAGAATTACATACGGGTGCTGTTAGGTGACAATGTAAAATTAGAAATGACGCCGTATGACGAAACCAAGGGGCGCATTATTCAGAGGTTATAGCGCAGTATTGTAATAAAATCGTTTTACGAATATAATTAAAAATAAATTTTAAAAGTGAAAGTACGAGCTTCGGTAAAGAAAATTTGCAAAGATTGCAAAGTGATTCGGCGTAAAGGCCGAGTTTGTGTTATATGTAAAAATCCCAAGCATAAGCAACGGCAAGGGTAAAATATTAAATAAGGTTATAGGTGATAGATGATAGGTTGTTTTAAAACTTACCGCAACCTAAAACCTAAAACCTAAAACCTAAAACCTAAAATGAGAATAGCAGGAACGGAAATTCCGGAAAAAAAGAAATTAGCGATAGCGCTCACTTATGTATATGGCGTGGGGCGCGTTAAAGCCATGCATATATTGGATAAGGCGGGCATCGCACCGGATAAAAAATCCGTGGATCTTTCAACGGCAGAAGTCGGCGCTTTGCGAAAATTAATAGAAGATGATCCGTTAGTTGACGGCAGTTTGAATCGCGTCATTACCATGAATATCAAGCGGCTTCGCGACATCGGATGTTATCGGGGGACCCGCCACATGAAAGGTTTGCCGGTGAGAGGCCAGAGAACAAAAACTAATTCGCGCACTCGTCGTGGAAATGTAAGACATACCATGGGTAGCGGTAAACGCAAGATGGAGAAGAAATAAAATAACATGGGGAAAAAACGTATTATTAAAAAATCAGGGAGCGGCGCAGAGGAGGCAAAATCACGCGGCGCCGTCAGTTTAGCCAAGAAGAGAGTGGATGAGGGCGTGCTTTATATTCAGGCAACCTACAACAATACCATCATTACTTTGGCTGATACGGCCGGTAATGTTTTAGCTTGGTCTACGGCCGGTTCTTTAGGTTTTAAGGGTACGCGAAAGAGTACGCCTTATGCCGCTTCCAAGGTGGCGGAATTTATAGCGGAACAGGCCAAAATCGTTAAAATGCAGAAAGTGGGTATAATGGTTAAGGGTATAGGGTCGGGGAGGGAGTCGGCTATAAGATCTTTTGCCGGCAAGGGGTTTGATATTCCATACATAAAAGACATGACTCCATTACCGCATAACGGCCCCAAGCCATCTAAGCCACGAAGAGTTTAATTTTTTTATGGACGTTAAATGTAAAATTTGCAGGCGCGCCGGAGAAAAGCTCTTTTTAAAAGGAGAGCGTTGTTTTAGTCCCAAATGCGCCCTCACACGGAAACCTTACGCGCCAGGCATGCATGGCAAAAAGCGCGGCAAGAGATTGTCGGAATTCGGCGCGCAATTGAAAGAAAAACAAAAGATGCGTGAAATGTACGGTCTGCGTGAGAAGCAATTCAGGAATTACGCGGAAAGCGCCATCAGACAAAAAACCCACAGCGGCAAAAAATTAATAGAACTTTTAGAGTCGCGACTAGACAGTGTTTTCAGCCGGGCGTTTGCCATGCCGAGAAAAGCATCCAGGCAGATCGTGAGCCACGGACATGTTTTGGTCAACGGAAGAAAAGTAAATGTTTCGTCATATAGCGTAAAAGCGGGAGATGTGGTGAAAATCCGTCCTCAAAGCGAAAACAAAGGAGTTTTTGCCAATTTGGATACCGTTCTTCAGAAGTATAATCCTCCGGCCTGGCTTTCCCTTGACAAATCAAAAAAAGAATGTAAAGTTTTAAATAGGCCGGTGGACGAACCGGATTTGGGAATTAATGTTAATTCCATAATAGAATATTATTCGCGCTAATTTAATAATTAATAATAAAACATGGACATTGTTTTGCCATCCAAGCCGAGAATCATATCGGAAACCGAAGAAAAGGGCGTTTATGAAATAGACGGCTTGTATCCCGGTTATGGTCATACTTTAGGCAATAGCTTAAGGAGAATATTGCTTTCTTCTTTGCCCGGCGCTGCCATTACTACGGTTAAAATTGAAGGGGTGGATCACGAATTTTCCACTATTCACGGCGTTAAGGAAGATGTGATAAACATACTTTTGAATTTAAAAGGCATACGTTTGAAGATTCATGCCGATGGTCCTCAGATGTTGACTTTGAAAGTCAATGGTCAGAAAAAAATTACGGCTAAAGACATCAAGACTCCGTCGCAGGTGGAAATCATAAATAAAGACTGGCCCATAGCTACGTTGATCGCGAAAGACGGCAAGCTTAACGTTGAACTTACCGCGGAGAGGGGCATAGGTTATGTTCCCCGTGAAGTTGGCGTGAAAGACAAGGTGGAAGTTGGTATTTTGGCTATAGACGCTATTTTTACTCCGGTAAGGCGCGCTAGTTATGATGTGGAGAATATGCGCATTGGTGGCCGCACTGATTTTAACAGATTGCGGATCAGCATTCAGACTGACGGAACTATTTCTCCCAGAGAAGCGCTGGAGCGTTCCGTTGATATTATGATCAAGCAATTGCACGCTATTTCCGGTTTTGAAGAAGAGGTATCTGCGGAGAAAGAAAAAGAGGCGGTTTTGGGAGAGACCGCGGAAAAAGCGACTGCCCCGGAAAAAATAAAAATAGATGATATTAATTTGTCTTCCAGAATAATAAGCGCGTTGCGCGATGTTGGTATAAAAACCGTCGGCGGTTTGACGAAAAAGAAAGAAGAGGCGTTGCTTGCAATGCCGGGATTGGGTAATAAGGCCATTGAGGAAATAAAGGAAGCGCTGACCAATTTGGGATTAAAGCTTAAAGAATAAAATGCGCCACAGAAAAAAGGGAAGAAAATTTGGAATGGTGAGAAAAGTCAGGCGCGCGCTTTTGAAAGGGCTGGCGCGATCTTTGGTATTGCACGGGCATATAAAAACGACCGAAGCCAAAGCCAAGGAAACGAGACCGTTCGTGGAAAAGCTGATCACTCGATCCAAACACGATACGATCGCCAATCGCAGATTGATTGCCCGCTTGTTTGATAAAAAGACGGTAAATAAAATGTTTACGGAGATTGGGCCGAAATACGCGGAGCGGCGCGGCGGTTACGCGAGGATAACTCGCCTTAACAAGCGAACTGACAACGCGCAAATGGTAATGCTGGAATTGGTATAAATTTTATTACGGCTGATAAAATAAATTTATGGATTACGTATTGGATCTAAAAGGAAAAAGTTTGGGACGATCCGCCACTGAGGCGGTGATAATCTTGCGCGGCAAAAGAAACGCGGACTTTACCCCTAATTTGGTGCCGGATATAAAATTAAAAGCGATCAACGCGGCCAAATTGGATATTAAAGACAAGAAAAAGGAAGGCAAAATTTATACCAGATATTCCGGTTATCCGGGAGGTTTGAAAAAAACCAGCATGAAAGAATTGATGGCCAAAGATGAACGCGAGGCTTTCCGCAAAGCGGTGTGGGGTATGTTGCCTAAAAATAAATTGAGATCGCGCCTTATCAAAAATCTTATTATAGAAAAATAAAATGCCACCCAAATCACCCAAAACGGTAAAAAGCAAAATGGTAAAAAAAGAGGTTAAACCCCGCGCTGTTAAGAAGACCGCGGTCAAAGTTAAAAAAATCGAGGTGACGGAGAGCGCCGTTATATCTAAGAAAAAATATATTGAAGGGATTGGTAGGCGCAAAACTTCCACCGCGCGCGTGCGCATTTTTGAGGGCGGGCGTGGCATTGGGGTGAACGGCAAAGATTACAGCGTGTATTTTCCTACTTTGGAAATGCAAAAGATCGTAGAGGGCGCGTTGCGTGAGATGAATATGGATGGCAAGTTTGGCGTGGAAGTTAAAATTTCCGGCGGAGGCATACATTCGCAGGCGGAAGCTTTGCGGCATGGCATGGCTCGCGCGTTGGTTATGTTTAACGCCGAATTCAGAAAACGCTTGAAAAAAGCCGGATATTTGAAGCGCGATCCCCGTATGAAAGAACGCCGTAAATTCGGTTTGAAGAAGGCCAGGAAGGCTCCACAATGGTCTAAGAGATAAAACGTAAAGGCCCCACGAGTTAGGCTCCGGGGTCTTTACATTTTATAGGGATTATGCTATATATTGAAGTTAAGTTGTTGGTTCTTTAATTTAACTTTATAGGAGGAACGATGAAGGTAGTTAAGGTAGAAGAGGCAAAGAGGCCCAAAAGTTTTAGCTGGCTATTGGGTCTATTTTCGATCAAGGTTAGCTTGGGCGACATGTTTATTGTACATGGCGGGTTTAAGGTGGATAAGATAAGAAATGTCGCTCCTATAGAAAATGATCTTGGAAGAAAGTTCAAATTCGGAGACTGGGGTTCGGTCGAAGAAATGGGATTTTTAAAAGTCCTGGAAGTAAAATGCGGGGAAGGCAAGGCGGTGGTGGAGTACACTGCCGTGAATTGCAGGACAAAACGGTCATTGCCTAGCAAGGCAAGATTTGAAGTGCCGTTAAGGCAGCTCTCCAAGATGAAAAAGAAATAGTTTGCTTAAATTAGCAGTCTTGACACAAGACTGCTAATTTTTATATACTGTTTATTATCATGATTTTGGACGAGAGAAAAACCCGCATCTTGGATTTTATCGTGCGTGATTACATAAAACGGGGCGAACCCGTAGCTTCCGGCCATGTTTATGACAATGCCGTAATAAACGCCGCTCCGGCGACCATTCGGAACATCATGGGCGAGTTGGATGAGTCCGGTTTTTTGGAACAATTGCATACTTCCGGCGGCAGAGTGCCGACCGACAAAGCTTATCGTTATTTTGTGGACAGCTTGATGGACGTAAAAATTCCCAAACGCCGCGATCAGGAAGCGTTGGAAGGGATGGTTCGTTCCGCGAGGCCTTCGCGCGATATAAATTATCAGATGGGCAAAGTGATTTCCGAGGCGACCAATCTTTTTACCATCATTGCTTCTTTCGGGAGCAAAAAACATTTGGATTATTACGGGGCTGAAGGATTTTTAGCTGAACCAGAATTTGACGATAGGCATATTTTGCGTGACTTCGCGCGTTTGATGGACGGCGCTTATGAGGCGGCGGATATTTATAGGCAAGAGATGGATGACGCGGAGGAAGTTTTTATAGGAAAGGAAAATCCGGTTCAAGAGGTGGAAAATTTCAGTGTGCTTAGCGCGCGTTGGCAAAATGGAGACGAGGAAACGGTGATGCTTGCCGTAGGACCCAAGCGCATGGATTACGAATACGGTTATTCGGTCATTCGTTATTTTTTAGCAGATAATCAAAAGTATCATGGATAATGAAGATGATGCCGGTGAATTGGAAATAGTCTCGGAAAATGAGGAGGGTGAAGCGGCGGTGCAAAAACTTCGTGAGCGAATAAAAAAATGCCAATCCGAACGGGACGAGTATCTGGCGGGCTGGCAGAGAGCAAGAGCGGATTTCATAAACATGAAAAAGGATGAGGAGAAAGCGAGGGAGGAGTTTTTGAAATTCGCGGAAAAGAATATGTTGCGGGAATTGATAGATGTGGTGGATAATTTTGATATGGCGTTCGTCCATGGCCTGGCATTGCCTGAAGGAGATAAAAATTGGATAGAGGGCATAAAAGGCATTCATGTTCAGCTGGCTAAACTTTTGGAAAATCATGGCGTAGTGCCGTTGGACGCGGATGTTGGGCAGAAATTTGATCCGGTGATACATGAAGCCATTGAAAAGATAGACGTGGAAGACATGACGAAAGACGGGACTATAATTGAGGTGGTCAAGCGAGGATATAAATTACACGATAAAATATTGCGGCCCGCGATGGTCAAAGTGGGAGTTCATAAATTGCAAAATTAAATTTTTTTAAAATTATTAATTAATTCAATATATAAATAATTATGTCAAAAATATTAGGAATTGATTTGGGAACAACTAATTCGGCTATGGCTATGGTGGAGGCCGGAGAACCCAAAATTTTGGAAAACAGCGAGGGGGTGCGAACCACTCCTTCCATTATTGGCATGTCAAAATCCGGTGATCGTCTGGCGGGATTGATAGCCAAACGGCAGGCGGTGACCAATCCGCAAAATACCATTTTTTCGGTGAAAAGACTTATTGGTCGCAAGTTTTCTGATCCGGCAGTGATAAAAGATAGAAAGTTGCTTCCGTATGAAATACGCGAATCTGCCAATGGTGGAGTTGAAGTAAAAATGTCCTCCCAAGGCGGATCCGCCTCGGGCGGAGGCGATCGTTGGTACCGGCCGGAAGAGATTTCCGCGATGATTTTGCAAAAATTAAAGGCGGACGCGGAAAAGAAAACCGGAGAAAAGATAGAAGAGGCGATTATCACCGTGCCGGCTTATTTTGACGACTCTCAGAGAAAGGCCACCAAAGACGCGGGAGAGATCGCGGGACTTAAAGTAAAAAGGATATTGAACGAACCCACGGCGGCCGCGTTAGCTTACGGATTCAACAAAAAAAAGAACGAACAGATCGTGGTGTATGATTTCGGCGGCGGTACTTTTGATGTTTCCGTTTTGGAAATAGGAGACGATACCATCGAGGTGAAATCCACGGATGGGGATACGCATTTGGGCGGAGACGATTTCGACCAAAAAATAATGGATTGGATAGTGGCGGAGTACATAAAAGAATCCGGCATAGATATTTCCAAGGACAAGTTGGCCATCCAGCGCTTGAAAGAGGCGGCGGAAAAGGCCAAACATGAATTATCCAGCACCGTTGACACGGAGATCAATATCCCGTTTATAACTTCCGATGCGTCAGGTCCCAGGCATTTATTGATGAAAATATCCCGCGCGCAATTGGAAGGGCTGGTGCGCGAATATATTGATCGTTCGGTTGCCATAACAAAAAGAGCGGTGGAAGTCGCGGGTTTCGCTTTGGGTGATATGGATGAGATTATTTTGGTTGGTGGCCAGACACGGATGCCAGCCATGCAGGAGGCCGTAAAAAATCTTTTTGGCAAAGAGCCGAATAAGTCCATCAATCCTGACGAAGTGGTGGCTATGGGGGCCGCCGTGCAAGCGGGCATCATGCAGGGCGAGGTAAAAGATGTGTTGCTTTTGGATGTAATACCGTTGTCTTTAGGATTGGAAACTTTGGGCGGAGTTTTTACTAAATTGATTGAGAGAAATACCACTATTCCGGCTTCTAAAACTCAGGTGTTTTCAACGGCGGCGGACAATCAGCCTTCCGTGGAAATCCATATTTTGCAGGGCGAAAGGCCTATGGCGGGAGACAATAAAACACTGGGGCGGTTTATGTTAGATGGAATTCCTCCGGCTCCCAGGGGTTTGCCGCAGGTTGAAGTGGTTTTTGACATTGACGCGAACGGCATTTTGAAGGTTTCCGCGAAAGATAAAGGCACGGGCAAAGAACAATCCATTAGGATAGAGGCGTCAAGCGGTTTATCTTCGGACGATATCGCGAAAATGAAAAAAGAAGCCGATCTGTATGCCGCGGATGATGAAAAAAAGAAACAATTGGCCGAGGCAAGAAATATGGCAGACACTTTGATCTATTCTTCGGAGAAAGCGCTTCGTGACGCGGGGGACAAAGTTTCCGTTGATATCAAACAAGAGATCGAAGGTAAGATCGCGGCGCTGAAGAAATCAAAGGACGAGGCCAAAGACGCGGAAACTTTGAGAGCGGCGCAAGAAGATCTTTCCCGTTCAGTACAGAAAATAGGAGAGATACTATACAAAAAACCTGATTCCGGAGATAATAAAAAAGAGGCGGACGCCCCGCAAGGAACGCGTGACGCCGAGTATAAAGAAGTAAAGGATGAGGACGGAAAAAAGTGATTCACGGAGTAAAGGATTTTATCGATTTTCATGAAAGATTATTATAAAATATTGGGCATTACCAAAAGCGCCAATAAAGAAGAGATCAAGAAGGCGTACAGAAAGCTCGCCCATGAACACCACCCGGATAAAACGGGCGGCGATGGGCAACGCTTTAAAGAAGTGAACGAGGCTTATCAGGTTTTGGGTAATGACAGAAAGCGCAAAGAATACGACATGTACGGCCAGGTTTTTGATGAGGGCGGCGGAAATGCTCCTGGTTGGGATTTCGGCAATTTCTCGCAAGGTTTTTCTTCCGGAGACATGGGAGTTAATTTTGACGAAATCTTTGAAGGAGTTTTTGGGGGGTTTGGCGGAAGGCATTACGGCCGGAGAGGGCGTGATATATCCATTGATGTGGAGTTGTCGTTTGAAGAGGCGATTTTTGGAGCCGAAAGGCGCGTATTGTTGAATAAATTGAATAAATGCAGCCGGTGCGGCGGTGAAGGAGTGGATGAAGGTTCCAAAAAAACGCGTTGCGGCGCTTGCCACGGTTCAGGCACCATAAAAGAGATGCGGCGTTCATTTATAGGAGTTTTTTCCAATTTAAAGGAATGCGATAGTTGTCACGGCCGCGGCGAGATTCCGGAGAAACCGTGCAAAGAGTGCGCGGGACTTGGGATTGTGAAGTCCGATGAAGAGGCCGTGATCCGTATTCCTGCTGGAGTGAATAACGGTGAGATGATAAAAATGTCCGGCGGCGGTGAGGCGATTGCCGGTGGCGTTTCCGGTGATTTGTATATAAAGCTCCATGTCAGGGCTCACGCGATATTTAAGCGCGAGGGGCGTAATTTGTTGATGGATCTGGAAATTCCTTTTTCCGAAGCAGTGTTGGGCAACGAGAAGAATATTAATATTTTGGACGGCGTGATAAAAGTTATAATTCCCAACGGCGTAGACAGCGGAGAGGTATTGCGGGTACGCGGCAAGGGCGTGCCTTCCGAGCGTGGACGCGGCGATTTGCTTATAAATATAAAAGTTAAAACTCCGAAGCGCTTGTCGCGGCGCGCCAAAAAATTAATGGAAGAATTAAAGGAAGAAGGTTTTTAATATGTTGAATATTTCTTATATGTCATCCATACTTTCCCACCCCACCTGGGATCTTATCGCCATATTTTTATTCATTGTGGCGGGATTTTTTTACGGTTGGTTGTCCGGTAAGGCCAGACTGCTTTCCGTGCTGTTAAGTATTTACATCGCGCAAATTTTGTTCGTAAACATGCATTTTCTGAATTTTTTTATCGCCGGAAGAACGCTTTTGGAAACTTTTTTGATGAGAATCTCGGTATTTTCAGTTTTAGTGATCGTTTTATCGCATTTATTTTATAAAACTTTTTTACGAAGTATTTCTGAAGAGCCGAGGATTTGGTGGAAAGTTTTTGTGCTTAGTTTTTTGGAGGTAGGGCTGCTTATGGCGTCTATTTTTACGCTATTGCCGGCCGTGGAACTTTTTACGTTTTCTCCGGTAGTTAAATATGTTTTCGCGTCGCCGGACGCGTTTCTGTGGTGGCTGGTATTGCCATTGGCCGCATTATTCATTATAATGCGGAGGTAGTGATTTCCGCCCATAGCCCTGCCTGCCGGCAGGCAGGTCAGCTGGTAGAGCCACAACGGGTAGACTTTAAGAATAGCAATATTGTTCCCGCCCATAGCTCAGCTGGTAGAGCAACAGCCTTTTAAGCTGATGGTCGTAGGTTCGAGTCCTACTGGGCGGACTGAATAAAATGAAGGGCGGCCGGAGCAGGCAAATGGTTAGTTTTTTAAAAATAAAATATTCAGTGAAGGGAGCTATTTATGGTAAAAGTTATGACGGCTAAGGTCTTTCAGATGCTTTGCTATTGGCCAATTTATCTATTGTTGAAATGTTTAGTGAATTATCGTGTTGAGGGGCAAGAAAATTTGTGTGGATTGGAAAATAGACCTGTTATATTTGTCTCCAATCATGCTTCATGGTTAGATGGTTTCCTGTGCGCCATGGCCATGCCTAGAAACGGGTTAGTTCCCCGCAAATTTTATCCGCTTAGATTTTTGGTAACAAACAGATTTATGCGGTTGTGGGATATAAGGATGCCCGTCGCGATTTTTACGCATCTTAATGCTTCCATCAAGGTGCGCCGGGCGGGCGGAGATGTTGCTTTGGCTATGCGAGAAGCGGTTGAGGTGTTGCGTTCCGGAGCCAAGGTATGGATGTTTCCGGAGGGCAAGTTTACGCTTGATGGCAAAATCGGCCGTGGCAAGCGCGGAGCTCCGTATTTACATAGGGAAACCGGCGCTTTTATAGTGCCTGTGGGTATTAGTGGGCATTTTGATGTTTTGTCGGAACGGCATATTTATAAATTAGGCGTTAAAGTACGTGTTAATATTGGCAGACCAATGTGTTTGCCGGTTGGCATCTCGTTAGAAGAAGGTTCTGCCATTATTATGGATAAAATACGATCTTTGGCAGAAACAAATACTGATTTAAATAAATGAAACCTCCGGATTAATAGCCCGGAGGTTTTAAAATTTCACAATAATCGGCGGTAGTGTTAATATTAAAATTATGCCGTCTAGAATTTTAATTAAAGAAATTATAAATAAAATAGGCGAGAAAGTTGTGCTTTCCGGCTGGGTGGATGTAAGGCGCGATCACGGCAAAATAATTTTTTTGGATCTGCGGGATATGTCCGGCAAAGTGCAGATGGTGGTGACGCCTAAGGATGAAGAAACTTATAAAATTGCCACAACTTTACGTCCGGAGTGGGTGGTTGAAATTGAAGGTCTGGTTAGTGCAAGGCCGGAAAAAATGAAAAATCCGGAATTGGCTACGGGCGGCGTGGAAATGCAGGTGGGAAAAATAAAAGTTTTGGCCGAAGCGGAAACTCCGCCTATTGATGTGTCGGGCGATGGCTATGATATAGGCGAGGATACACGCTTGCAGTACCGCTATGTGGATCTGAAACGCGCGCGTTTACAGAAAAATTTGCGAAATCGTCATAAGGCTACGAAACTTATGCGCGATTTTTTGGCGGAAAGCGGATTTGTGGAGATAGAAACACCGATACTCACCAAGTCAACGCCCGAGGGCGCGCGCGATTATATCGTACCGTCTCGGTTGCATTTGGGGACTTTTTACGCGCTCCCGCAATCGCCGCAGCAATATAAACAGCTTTTGATGGCCGCTGGCTTTGAGCGTTATTTCCAGATGGCGCGCTGTTTCCGTGACGAGGATACGCGCGGTGATCGCCAGCCGGAGTTTACGCAGATGGACTTGGAGATGAGTTTCGTGGATATGGATGCCGTCATGTCTTTGAACGAAAAAATGGTCATCAATATGATAAAAGAGGCTTATCCGAATAAGAAGATCCAAGAGATCCCGTTTCCGCGATTAAGTTATAAAGAGGTAATGAATAAATATGGCACTGATCGGCCTGATTTGAGAAAAGATATAAATGATCCTGATCTGCTCGCTTTTTGCTGGGTGGTGGATTTTCCATTCTTTTCCGCCCTGGGCGGAGAAAAGACGGAAACTGGCGGTTGGACTTTTACTCACAATCCTTTTTCCGCGCCTAAACCGGAATTTATGGACGATCTGATGGAGAAGCGCGATATCGGCAGTATCATTACCACGCAATACGATGTGGCGTTGAACGGTTACGAGATAGGCGGTGGCAGTATAAGAAATCACAAACCCGAAGCGCTAAAAAAAGTATTTGAGATCCTGGGTTACAGTGAAGATAGAATAGAAAAAAATTTTGGACATATGCTCCAAGCTTTTAAATACGGCACTCCTCCGCACGGTGGTATCGCTTTCGGGTTGGATCGACTGATCATGTTATTGGAAGGCGAGGGGAGTATCAGGGAAGTGATGGCGTTTCCCAAAACCGGCGATGGCCGAGATTTTATGATGAGCGCGCCAAGCGAAGTGGAAAAAGAACAATTAATTGAATTAGGTATAAAAATAGAAAAAAGCGAATAGAAATACGATTTTTGTGTCATGTAAAAGAATCAACACCTTGGAATAATTAGCGAAGCATTTCATGTGGTGTTTTGTATTGAATTCCCATGTGCGGACGGATTGTATTGTAGTGTGTCAAATACCGCGCCATATGTTCTGGATAGTAAATGCACAATCCCTG
>JACROR010000010.1 GCA_016214345.1 Candidatus Niyogiibacteriota bacterium | reverse complement strand
TCCACTTATGGACTCTACGCTTACACGGATAGCGGATTTGCTTCGATAGATTCCGCGTTTGCTTCTGATGGTTTGGTGAACTATGGTACTTGTATTAATGGAGTAAATAATTTCACTAATACAACTCGCACTCCAGGAGCTAATAACAGTCCATTGATTGTTGAGATTTATCCTGATAAAGGCACGACCGCTTGCAACGCTACCACTACTTATACGGTACCGTCAGGTTTGACTCGTTACTTTGACTTCAGGGCGACCGTTTCCAATGTGGAGACTGGTACCGGTGTTGAAACTATCAGCGCTCAGATGGAAGGTGACGCGGCATACGCTATTCCTACTGGCACCAATTCAGGCGACACTACAGGAAATATGTTCAAGGCTGTTGCTGCTGATGGTATTGCGGTCGGAGGTGTAGATGTTGACACTCATAATGACTTCATCTGGTCTCCTATCTCTACCACTACCAGTGTGTCCAGACACGATCTTGATTGGACTAATGGTTACTTAGTACCCGGATTGCCGACTACGAATACGGCGATTGAGTATTTCACCAGCTCCAACTAAATAAGTCTTCCTTGTGGACTTAATTAGTTTGCCCCTTTCGCTGCTCTGGCGGATCGGGAAACCAAAAACCCCCTTTTCAGGGGGTTTTTGGTTTGTATAATATACATAGGTGCCACCTATGTATATTTATTTAAACATAGTATAATTGTTTT
Source organism: Candidatus Niyogiibacteriota bacterium (assembly GCA_016214345.1). Lineage (GTDB taxonomy): Bacteria > Patescibacteriota > Minisyncoccia > JACROR01 > JACROR01 > JACROR01. Next base: position 13,325 of record JACROR010000010.1, on the reverse strand, counting down.
ATGGAAAGGCATATTGAGTTTAATATTGATGAGTTTTATCATATTTATCAGCGCGGTAATAATCGAGGCGTTATTTTTAATAAGATGATCATGATCGTGATCATTTTATTAAATTGTTATTTCTCTGTAATAGTAAAAGAAGCATAGTTTTCCGCGATATTCCCATAGGTGGCACCTATGTATTTGAGCGCGGGGCGCTACTCGCGGATATTGGCTGTTATTGCTTGATGCCCAATCATTTTCATTTATTACTGCATGAGAATTGCGAGAATGGCATAACTGATTTTATGCGTAAACTGAATACGGCTTACGTTATGTATTTTAATCGCCGCCATTCTCGCACCGGTAAGCTTTTTGAAGGGGTGTTTCGCGCCGAACACGCGGATACCGATGAATATTTAAAGTATCTTTTTTCGTATATTCATTTGAATCCGGTAAAACTTCTTGATCCGAAATGGAAAGAAAATGGTGTGCGCGATCAGGTCGCCACTTGGGCGTTTTTGAAAAAATATCCTTTTTCCAGTTTTAATGATTATGCTACGAACATAGATAGGGAAGAGGCCAAGGTATTGAATCGAGCGGCTTTTCCGGAATATTTTCAAGACGAAAAAGATTTTAAAGATCATTTAAATGATTGGTTGAATTATAAATAAATTCCGTGCAAATTACATAGGTGCCACCTATGGGAAAGCAGGGGGTGCTGGTTTTTAGGCAAGTTCTTGTTATAATTGGCAGTGAGGAAAAAATGAAAATTAGCGTTTTCATTTTAAACTAGCGGACCAATTAAATGAAAGCATAATTTTTTTATATGAATATGAAAAAAACAATTTTGTATATTTTAGGGATTGTGATTTTATTGAGCGGAGTCGGTTATTTGGTTTGGCGCCAGTTTCAAGAGCGTCCTTTGGATGTGCCGCGCGAGGGTTTAAGTCATGGCGAGACGGCGGTTTTGCCGGACAAGGTAGTGGACAAAAAAGGCACGGCGGCAAAGCCGGAGAATACGAATACTTTAGCGGATATATTGGCTAAACCGCTTTCTGATGTGGAGCCCATACTGTCGCGCGCTATTCCGGCGGGCGCGGATGTGAATATGGCTTCTGAAATTAAGAAATTAGTTGAGCTGATACGTGGCAATTACGATTTTCGCGACGGCTGGATCAATTTAGGTATATATCGCGAGCAAATAAAAGATTACGAGGGCGCGGCGGAAGCGTGGGAGTATGCAAGCGCCATTCGTCCCTTTGATCCTGCTCCTTTGATTAATTTAGGCAATTTGTACGGATATTACGTGCACGACAATAAAAAAGCGGAGGAGTACTTTCTCAAGGCTATAGAGGCCAAGCCCAAAGAAGCGTACGCGTATTATCGCGCGCACGAGTTTTATGCCGATATCTCCGAAACGGCAAAGGCGAAAGCCGTGTTGGAGCGGGGCATTGCCGCGGATCCTGTAGGATCGGGTGATCTGAAGGCGGCATTAAGCGCTCTGAAATGAGCCTTTTTAACAAGCATTTCTGGAAGTTTTTGGGAGGCTTTTTGCTTTTAATTTCTCTGGGTGTGGCGGCGCTTTTGATGAGCACCGATTATTTGGATCGCAATCATGCGGCGAGCGAAATGCTTCGCTTAAAATAAGAAGTAAATAAATATGGCAAAAATAAAAAAGATATTGAAATGGGGCGGGATAAGTATTTTGGTTGTTTTCGTAGCGCTTGTCATTGCGCGCATGCCGCATGCGTATGATAAACAAAAAACCGAAAAGCAGGTGGCGAAGATCCACGCAACCAAATTGACCTTAGACGATGTTTTAGGTAAGAATCTGCCGCCTGATCCCGGCGCGGAGGCGGATAAAACCATTGCGGGCATTGATGCCAATAAAAACGGCATTCGCGACGATGTGGAGTTGGCAATTTTCCGAGAATATCCTGATTCTGCGAAGGTGCGTGCCGCCGCTCTGCAATATGCGATGGCGTTACAAATCGGACTGACGCAAGTTTCTAACTCTGCTACTTTGGTGGCGATGGCACAGGAGAGGAGCAGGGCTGGAGGTTGCCTATTTAAACTTGGTGGAATTGATGAACAAATGATAGATGCCATACATCGCGAGGACTCATTTAAAAAATTAATTCTTAATACAGATGCTCGTAAAAACCAGATTGAGGATGTTTATGATAAATATATGGTTTCCATGGGTAGTATTAAAGGTAAGTCTGATTGTGATATAGACCCCGCATCTCTTCTGAATTGATATGAAATATCTTTTATCTGCGTTCATAGTGGTCTTTGTGGCAATGCCAACTTCTGTTTTTGCCGTTTGCAGTGATACGGGAGCGACAGTGGTTTATGTCAATGGGGTTATGAACTCTAAACAAGATGCTATTGATAGCACAAATGCTCTCCAACAAAAATTTCAGAAAACATTTAATAATCTCGATATTACATTCATCACCGGCTACAACCCTTCCCATCTTGCTGGGCTGGGGGATTTAATGCAATCCGCCGCGCAGATGATAGACAACTCAATATCCGACCATGACCTTAATACTATATTGATGCAAATTCAGCCCGAGGTGACAACGCGCAAGATTCTTCTGGTTGGGCATTCGCAAGGAACATTTTACACCAATTCATTATACACATATCTTATCAATCATGGCGTGCCGAAAGAATCAATTGCCGTTTATAATATCGCCACGCCCGCAAGCGAAGTTGCTGGTAATGGTAGCCACCTCACTTCTTCCAACGACTCTCTTATTCGCGCAGTAACCGCGTTGGCTCAAAAATTACAGATATTATTGCCTCTTCCCACCAATATTGATGTTCCCATATATCGGGACGATGCCCAGAGTGATTATCCCGGCCATGATTTTATTCGCGCCTATATTGCCGGCGCGTCTGACCAAATTGTATCTGATGTGTTACGCGCGCTGAACACTCTCACTGCGGAGGCAAGCGCTGAAACATGCTTTACCGCTCCGCAGCCCACCATGGGTTACAAAGCAGAGGACATGGCGTTTGCGATAATTGATTCTGTTGCGGATACAAGTACTGGTGCGATTGTGTCAATTACGGGAGGGGCGTACCAGGCGGGCAGTATGCTGGCAAGCGCGGCAATGGACATAACTTCCGCGCTGGGTTCTGTCATAAATTCCATAATTAAATTTCCATCCCACATTCTTAATTCTTCACCAACCGCTAATTTGGCAGACCTGCCTGCCGGACAGGCAGGTCCGGCGGCTATAACGCTTGATCAAAACGGTCCGCAAGCAGAGCCGCAAATTGCCGCTCCAATTCCGCTCACCGCCCCATCCCAACCAACCGATTCAGCGTCCCAATTCCCAAGCGAGATGGGCGCGCCAATGGCCAACTTGGACACCGAGCGTCCAAGTGAAGGCGTCGTTGTTCCACAAGTCGTTATCGCAAATGCCGCGCCGAACACTTACCACGATTATGGAGGAGGCAGAACCGATTCTTCTGTCGCAACTGCCGCAACCACCGCCTTATCGCAAGTTGCAACTTCATCTGACTCCAACTTGGAAACCGAGTTTCCAAGCGATATAACGGCGCCACAGGCGCCAAGCATTACTTCACCGACAAACTTTGCGGCAACTCTTACCAACTCATCCGTTACTTTTCAGGGAACGGCTGAAGCGTCTTCAACCATTTCCACGGATTTTTATTCTGCCACTACCACGGTAAATACGGCGGGCGACTGGCAGATGATATTAAATTTTCCGCAGGGCACGAGCACATTAAAATTTTTCGCGACAGACGCGGCGGGCAATCAATCCAGCTCAACCGAAATAATTTTATTCACGGATTCTATTCCGCCCACTGCGCCTATTTTCGCGATAGATGAATGCGCCGCGTCGCTTTCTCAAAGCGGATGTTTGGTCGCCACCACGACTCTTCATTTGCAATGGAGCGGTGACGTCCTTGATACGAATTATTATGAACTCTCTTATGGCGGTACAGTTTCTACTACTACTGAAACATCCAAAATTTTGCAACTAAACGATAATACGGATTACACTTTTTCTTTGCGCGCGCGCGATCGCGCTGGCAATTGGTCAAACGCAATATCCACGACCGTTATTATAAACACTATGCCGGTGATTATAAACGAAGTGGCATGGGCGGGAACTGCCACTTCCGCCAATGACGAGTGGGTGGAATTGTATAACCGAACCTCCCTTGCGATCGAATTGGATAAATGGGTGTTACAAGCGCAAGACGGTGTTCCATATATAAATCTTTCCGGAAGTATTTTGCCTAAAAGTTATTATTTAATTGAAAGGACCAATGATAATACGATAAGCGATATTGCGGCTGATTTGATAACTCCTTTCAGCGGATTGGGTAGCGGTTCCGGACTTGGCAATGCCGGAGAAACTTTATTGCTTTCCTATAAGCCTAATGGCGCGGCGACCACGACCATGGATCAGACTCCGGCGAATGTGTACTCGTGGCTCGGAGGCGACGACTATTACAAAAGAACTATGGAGAGATATGATCCTGATATTTCCGGCGCGCTCACTTCCAGTTGGAGTACTAATAACGGCCTTATACGAAACGGCAAAGACGCCAACGGCGCCCAATTATCCGGTACTCCTAAAGCGAGAAACAGCGTTAATTATTTAATCGCTAAAGGCAACTCCTACGTTAGTGGCAATATTGTCTTAACCAAATCCAACAGCCCTTATTTAGTGAATAATATTTTACAGGTTTTTCAGCCGGGTTCTTCGCTTACGATCGAGCCCGGGGTGATAATTAAATTTTTTAATGACGCAGGTTTTCAAATTAACGGCTTGGTGGACGCGCGCGGTACGGTGGAAGAGCCTGTCGTATTCACGAGCTTTAACGATGATGCTTATGGCGGAGATTTGAACGGCGACGCGACTTCTACTTCTTCTGTGGCAGGTTCATGGTACGGAGTTAGGGTCGATGCGGGTAACGGCAGCGCGGTTTTTGATTACGCGATTTTTCGTTACGCGGGAAAATATTATTACGGTACTGGCGCTCCCATGACCAATCTTTATGTGAAAGACGCTCCGGTGATAATTTCTCATTCGCTCTTTGAATATTCTAAAGTTTATGGTTTGCAGGTGGTTAATGCCAACGCCCAGATAAGCAATAACACTTTTCGCTTTAATAATCAGGATAACGATCCCGCCGGTATCAATGCCGGAGTTTATGTTTCCGGCGGTGTGCCTCAAATTGTCGCCAACTCTTTTTCTCAAAATAAGCGCGGCCTTTATTTATCTTCAAGTCAAGGCATGATTTCTGACAATATTTTTAATTCCAACACCTCTGACGCGGTTTATTCTTATGGTTTGATTTCTTCTTTTTCCAACAATCAGGGCTCCAACAACGCGATCAATGGTTTGGTAATTTCCGGCACCATTACTCCTACCAATAGCTTTTCCACCACTACTTTAATCGCCAATTCTCTGCCTTATGTTATTTTCAGTTCGTCCTACGATTATCCCAAAGTTTCCGCCAGTTCTACTTTGGTCATTGAAAAAGGCGTGGTGATTAAAAGTCGGGGCCAATTACAGATTGAAGGAAAATTGGTGATGAATGGTGAAAATCCTAATGATATTATTTTAACTTCTTTGTATGACGATACCGCGGGAGGCGATACGAATAATGATGCCACCAGCACCACGCCCGGACCCGGCAGTGGATCCGGCATCGCGGTAAAATCCGGCGGCTCTCTTGCTGGCAAAGGATTCTCTATCCGTTATGGAGGAAGCAACGCCTATGGAGGCATTGACTCTGCCGGTCTCCGATTATTTAGCGGGTCTTCCGCTCAAATATCGCAGGCTGTTTTTGACAACAACTATCCATACGGTATCTATACAGAGTCCGGGAGCGCATTATCCCTGAAAAATTCTGTGCTTAAAAATCACAGATATACAACTAATGTTACTTTTGGGTGGGGATACGGCACCGCTTTGAAATCTTATTCCGCGACAACCATTCTCGCCGATCTGGCTTTTACGAATAACTATACTGGAATTAGCGGCAGTAGTGTTTTCGGATGGATTACAGACAATCTTGCTTTTTCCGATAATGTGGCAACTACGAGTCCAGCCAATTTGTTTTAAAGCGAAATACTTGGGAGTCGGACTCCCAAGTGGGGTGCGGCATCTCTTAAATACAAATACATAGGTGCCACCTATGTATTTAAGCAATGAAATGTGCGTCACCGAGTCACGCACATTTGTTGCGTAAGTTCAGATTTGAATTTGTCAGTGGCGCATTGCCTTATTGAATATTTTGAGTTAGTTTATAATCAAGTTCTTTAATAATTCAATAATTCAGGAGGGTGTATGGATTTTTTATTGCGCGGTGGTGCGTTGCGGGTGATTAAAAATATGGATCTGGCATTTTTGGGAGGCGACAGCTTTGAACGCGGCCTTTTGCCTTTTGAGGTGATGGAGGCGCGCGGACGCGTGTGTTTCAAGGCGATGGAACATTTAGATCGTTTGTTGCATAGTATTGAAGCGTGTGGCATGCATTTAAGATGGCACGAACTTGGTCTGACAGGCGATCTTGAACATTATTTGTATATGGTTTTGGGTGTGGCCGGACTGGCTGAATCTATGGTCAGGATAAGTATGCTGGAATTGGAAGACGGCGAGCCGGTTTTATTGATAAGCGTTAAGCCCAAAGATGTTAATCTTAAAAAAGCCATTAGCCTTAAAACCATGCCTTTTATAAGATTTATACCCGAATTAAAGTTGGGTGGCACTTACGCGCACGCGCAAATCATGCTTCGTCAGTATAAGGAATATGATGACGTGTTGTATGTTCACCCCTATTTGGATGTTATAACTGAGGCGTCACGGGCGAACTTTTTTGCCGTTATTGGCACGCCCAAACACTATCTTTTGTGTGGGGCGCGCGATTCTTCGCTTATATTGCCGGGCATTACGCGCCAGACATTTTTAGATATTCTTTCCGATAAGCATGAAGTGATAATACATAGCGGTGAACTTCCTTACGGTAGTTTAGGTCAAATCACCGAGGCGTTTGTCACTTCTACTACGAGAAGGATCGCTCCTGTTTATAAAATTGATGGTCGGCATGTGTACGCCGGCGAAGATCTTATGGGCGGTCCGGTTACGCGGATGTTTCGCGAATGGTTTGATGAGTATGTTGAGAAATATTACGCAAAAAATGCGAAATAAAATATTCAGACATTCCGCTTTAAGCGGGATGTCTTTTGTATTAGTATGGTCTTATGGCGAAATTATATGTGATTGCTACGCCGATAGGTAACTTGGAAGATATAACGTTTCGCGCGTTGCGGATCTTGCGTGAAGTTGATCTTGTTATCTGCGAGGATACGCGCGTGACCAAAAAACTCTTATCGCGGTACGATATTTCCAAATCCTTGGTTTCTTACCATGAACATTCTACGCCAAAGATCCATGAAAAGATAAGGGAGATGCTGGCAGAGGGGAAGAGCGCGGCTCTGGTTACCGATGCCGGAACGCCCGGGATTTCCGATCCGGGGGCCAGATTGGTGGCTTATTTGCGTGCTAATTTAGAGGGCATTGAAATAACGCCCATTCCAGGACCTTCGGCTTTGCTTGCCGCGGCTTCCGTGGCGGGAATAAATATGGACCAGTTTATTTTTTTGGGATTCCCGCCCCATAAAAAAGGACGCAAGACTTTTTTTGCGGGATTAGCTAAAAGTAAGGTGCCAATTATTTTTTATGAATCAACGCATCGTGTGGCAAGAGCGTTCACGGAATTAGCCGCAGTGTTAGGCGATACGGCAGAAATCATGGTTGCCCGTGAAATCACCAAAATTTACGAAGAGATTTGGCGCGGCGCTGTCAAAGACGCAGCGGCGCATTTTATCGGCGAGCGGCAAAGAGGAGAGTTTGTGATAATAATCCCAAAAATTAAGGAGTCCGCCCATGGCGGACGACTATAATTTTTGAGTACCCCGCCCTCTATGCTGTACAGATAACAGGCGGTAGCATATACATAAGTTTTGGATAAGAATAAATATATTTTATAAAATATTAGCTTAGAGGGCGGGATGCTCAATTTGGCAAATCGCTCGCAGGCTCTCGAGCCAAATTGGCATGCACAGATTTTTCATAGAGCAAAAATTAAAAAAGGGAATAAAAATAAATTTGCCGCCCGATGTAAGCCGTCAAATTTTTGCCGTGCTTCGCATGAAGCGGGGCGAAATGATAACTTTGTTTGATGGTTCGGGGCAGGATTTTTTGTCAGAGATCCAAGAAATAAAAAAGGGAGTTTGCGTGGCGGCGATCGTTGAGGCGCGCCCAAACAAAAACGAACCCAGCCGCAAGATCATCCTTTTTCAGTCTCTCATTAAAAAAGACAAGATGGAGTGGGTGGTGGAAAAATGTACGGAGATCGGGGTGTCCGAGGTCGTGCCGGTGCTCGCGGCGCGTTCGGTGAAAACCGGCTTGAATCAGGCGCGTTTGGAGAAGATCGCTAAAGAAGCGGCGGAGCAGTCCGGACGCGCCGTAGTACCTGTTATTCGTCCCATCGCGCATCTTGCAGAAGCGATTAGTTGGGCTGCGGAAAATTGTGAAAAGGTTTTATTTTTGCACGAAAAAGCGGACAAAATTATAACGCCAGCAATGTTTAAGGCTCGTATTTTAGGCTTATTTATAGGCCCCGAAGGGGGCTGGAGCGAAGAAGAGGCGTCATTGGCGGACAATGCCGGATTTTCGGCGGTTTCATTGGGTGCGCGAGTATTGCGAGCGGAAACCGCGGCCATTATAGCTTCGTATTTCATGTTGCGTGAAGACCTTGACAGTTAAGGGGGTTTTACCTAAACTGATAATAACCGCAGACAGCAGGCTTTCGTTACGAACGAAATTAATATCCTGCCGAGGTAAAAATTACATTTATTGTAATTGTCTGCGGCTATAAGCCGCATTTTTTTATGGCCATAACCAAACAAAAAAAAGCAGAGATCATACAAGATCTGCATGAGAAATTGGAAAAATCCAAGGTTTCTATTTTTGTTAATTTTCATGGATTGAGCGTTAAAGATGTTTCCGATTTGAGACGGCAGTTGCGTGGCGGCGGTATGGATTACAAAGTTGCCAAGAAAACTTTGGTAAATAGGGCGCTTGACGGTTTTGGTTTCGGCGGTGAAAAGCCGTCGATGGAAGGCGAGCTCGCGGTCGTCGTGGGATACGACGATGTGGTGGCGCCGGCCAAAATGTTGTCCGCGTTCCTGAAAAAGCATAAAGATACCATCAAAATTTTGGGAGGAGTGTTTGAAGGAAGCTACGTGGATAGCGGCAGGATCGCGGTATTGGCGACCATTCCGTCACGTGAAGTTTTGTTGGGCCAATTGGCTAATGTTATAAATTCTCCGGTTCAGGGCATGGTCGGGGTTCTGAGCGGAGTTATGAGAAATTTTGCGAGCGTACTAAGTCAAATTAAAAAGTAATAAGTTAAATTACATGGCTGAAGAAAAAGAAGTCGTAGAGGTTCCCGCTAAATTCAAAGACTTGGTGGAAAAAGTTGAATCCATGAGCGTGTTGGATCTCGCGGAACTCGTCAAAGTGTTCGAGAAAAAATTCGGCGTGTCGGCTGCCATGCCTATGGCGGTGGCGGCGGCTCCCGCGGCGGGAGGCGCGGCGGAGGTGGAAGAGAAAACGTCGTTTAATGTAGAGCTTAAGGCCGCGGGCGGTCAGAAAATACAGGTTATTAAAGTATTGCGGGAGATTACCGGTTTAGGCCTTAAAGAAGCCAAGGATTTAGTGGATGCGGCGCCTAAGACGGTAAAGGAAGGCTTGAAGAAAGAAGACGCGGAAGAGATGAAAAAGAAGTTAGAAGAGGCGGGGGCAACAGCGGAAATCAAGTAGGAAATATGCAGCACTCAGAGTGCTGCATATTTTGTTTTAAGGCGTTAAATTATATATAATGTATATATGGCGAACATTTTAGATAACTTATTCGGATCATCCAGCCGGTTGAAAATCATCCGCCTTTTCTATATGCACCCGGAAGCGGTTTTTACCAGAGTGGAAATTATGAAGCGCGCCAAAGCTTCATCCGCGGCGTTGGGCCGGGAATTGGCGCTTTTGAAAAAAATCGGTTTTATCAAGGAGGCGGTGCGCGAGGAAGAGGAGACGATCAGGCGAAGAAAGAAAGTTAAAAAACAAGTAATTTTTCAGGGGAAACGCCGCAAGCCGCGAGTTGTTTACGGGTATAAAACGGTTTCTGAAATTCGCAAGAGAAAAGTGGCGGGCCTTAAATTAAATCCGCTGTTTCCTTTTTTCGGAGCATTGAAGGGATTGGTGCTGGACACTTCGCCTGTTTCTCGCGAAGAGATTTTAAAGAAAATAAAAAAACTCGGTCGCGTTCAGCTGATCGTATTGTCCGGAGTTTTTTTGAAAGAAAATGAATCCCGCGTGGATATTTTGATCGTGGGCGATGCCATCAAAAGAGGGGCGTTGGAAAGAATGCTTCACGGCATAGAGGCGGAAGTCGGCAAAGAATTAAATTATGCTCTTTTTGAAACCAAGGAATTCATGTATCGCCTCGGCATGTACGATAAATTCGTGCGGGACATTTTGGATTATCCGCACGAAAAAATCTTGAATAAATTGGATATTTGAAATTAACATCTTGCAATTTTGTTGGGAGGAGTGGGGGCATTTAGCTCAGTGGTAGAGCGTTCCGTTCACATCGGAAAGGTCATAGGTTCGATCCCTATAATGCCCACCAAATAGCCCAAATTTAACAGAGCGAGCGCGCGAAAAGTCGTAGGTGCCAATTTTTAAGGAGCAGAGCGACTATAAAAATTGAGCATCTCGACCGCAGGGAGGGGCGATCCCTACGGGGCGCACTATTTAATTTTTTATGCCTGAATCCGTTATGGTTCCAAAAATGCATGATTTTTCAAAAATAGTTTGGAAGTTTTTGCCCTTTTGGATTTTTTTGACGCTTTTTAAATTTGGCGGAAGTTTGCAGTACGCGATATTGGCTCCATTCGGGGAGAGGCTGTTGCCATTGTGGCTTGTGGGAATTCTTATAGGAACTTGTTCGGTGGCTCAGTTTATTTTGGATGTTCCGGTGGGATATATTTTAGACAAGTATGGATATTTGAAGTTTTTGCGATTGTCCACATTTGTGTTTCTGTTTGCCGCAATTTTTCTTATGTTTGGACTTAATGTGGTCACTTATTTTTTTATTCTGGGTTTTGGTGTTTTTGGATGGCTGTTTTTTTCACCCGGCGTTAACGCCTATATATTATCTCACGCGCCCAAAGACAATGACGGTAAATTTATTTCTTTGCGTGATGTGTTCGGGTCCATCGGGGTAGTGCTTGCCAGTGCGAGCTTGCCTTTGGTTTTAGCAACTGCGCCCCAATACGCCGGTTATGTCATTTTCGGGCTTTTATTTTTTGCGTTAGTGATGCTTTTCGCGAGTCCTAAAGATAATAAGTCAATGGCCGGCGCTGGTTCGTTTAAGGTGTCTGGTAATGTGGTCCGCCGCCACGCGATCACAGAAGTAATCGGGGCCTTAAAAAAATTGAATCCCGCGAGCGGCATGCTGGCGTTGTTAAGTTTAGTGGCGGCCATGTTTTACGGCATTATTTGGTTTACGGTGCCATTGGTAATAGTTCATCAGGCGGGTTCTGATTTTTTGGGATGGGGCTTGGGCGTGTTTGATTTTTCTGTAGTTATTTTGGGCTTTTGGCTGGGCAGTTTGGCGGATAGGTTTAATAAGCGTACTTTGGTATTTTTTGGGCTGTTGATTTTTGCGATAGCCGGCGCGCTGCTAGGCTTTAATTTTGGCTGGCTTTTTATTATTTTTGGTTTTTTAGCTACCGCGGGCGATGAAATGGCGGGCATTTCGTTATGGTCATGGTTGCATACACTGGATCACGAACACGCCCATGACGGCGTGGTGGCGAGTGTTATATCACTATTTGAAGACTTGGGGTGGGCGATTGGTCCGATGGTGGCCGGTTTCGCGTATGTAGCGGTCGGCCCTTCATGGACCATAGTTTTGGGCGCGATCCCCATCTTTATAGTTTGGATTATTTATCAATTTATGGCGCCTAAACATTCGTCTTATGGTTTGGGTGGCGTGCATGTGCCAATCAAGCCGCATAGACCGAGGCATAAAACATAATTTGGCCGGCCTTTGCCGCATTATTTAACCAAAATCACTTATCCACAGCATTCAGAAAAACGGCTTGAAACATGGTATAATCTTGTATAAGAGGTCGAAAAAAGTTTTTGTGCACAATAACTTTTATTAGTTTTTATTAATTAACAAAATTTACCAATTATGTTGTTACAAACATGGGGGGACGTGTTAGTAGCGTCTTTTCAGCAGCTTTGGATCGGAGTGGCTCAATTTGTGCCGCGTTTGATAGTCGCCATAATAGTATTTATTATTGGCTGGATTATCGCGGTAGCGATTGGCAAAGTGGTCGCTCAAATAATACGCGCGGTCAAGGTAGACAAGGCCTTGCAGGGCTTGGGTTTGGAAGAGCCGTTATCCAGCGCCGGATTTCGCTTGGATGCCGGAGCATTCGTCGGCAGTATTGTGCGATGGTTTTTTATCATCGTCTTTTTAGTGGCGGCCGTTGATGTTTTGGGATTGCAGCAATTGAATATTTTCTTGAGCGATGTGGTGTTGGTATATCTTCCGAATGTTATAGTTGCCGCCTTGATCTTGGTTGCCGGCGCTTTGATCGCTGAAGCCATGCAACGCTTGATTACCGGCACCGTGAAGGCGGCTCATTTGCCGTCGTCCGGATTGCTGGGCGGAATAACTAAATGGGCGATTTGGCTTTTCGCCATTTTGGCCGCGTTATTCCAGTTGGGCATAGCCGGACCTTTGGTGCAGACATTGTTTATGGGATTGATTGCCATGCTCTCTTTGGCTGGAGGCTTAGCTTTTGGCTTAGGAGGAAAAGATGCCGCGGCGCGCTATATAGAGAAATTGCGCGAGGATATCGCAAATAGTAAATAACTTTATCTCAGAAAGAAATATTCAAATCATCCGCCTATTTGGTGGATGATTTGTTTAAAGGACAAATTTGCTTAAGTTATGTCCTTTACGGGGTTGACCCCTCACCCAGAGATGGCAATATTTTTTGTATTTATTTAATCAAATTCTTATCGGATTTATAGGCTCAAAAAACTTCGAGCATATATTAAATAAAAATGCAAAAATAAATACATTGCCACTCCTGGGTGAGGTGCCCATCCTTGCTTGGAGGTGGACACCATCATCCGTTTCGTGGATGGCATCAAGCGATATACCTTAACAGCGGTTGATGTGCAGAGAAAATTCGCCTT
>JACROR010000009.1 GCA_016214345.1 Candidatus Niyogiibacteriota bacterium | reverse complement strand
ATTTTTTCATCAAGCAAGGGGGAGCATTTACAACCCCCCTATTTTAGAAAGGTCGCTATCGCGACCCAAATAGAAACCCCCTTGATTGCTGAAAAAATCAATTTCTCCGCACTTAACGGAGTTTTGCAATGTAAAATACATAGGTGGCACCTATGTATAAATGGGGTTTGGTAATGCAAAGTTATTTGCGATCTTTGCTCCTTAAGGCCTCTATCCCAGGAAGCGTGCCTTGCGCTAAAAAATCAAGCATGGCCCCGCCTCCCGTGGAAACAAAAGAATATTTATTGAGCAATTTATAACGGCGCAAAACCGAAATGGTGTCTCCGCCACCCACTATGGTTTCCGCGGAAGCGCGGGCAAGCGCTCGCGCCATCTCGCGGCTGCCGTCTACAAACCCTTTTTCTGTCACTCCAAACGGCCCGTTCCATAAAATAAACCGGCTGTCCCGCATTTCCCGCTTGAATAATCCGATGGTTTTGGGACCTATATCATACATGGCATCTGTAAAGGAAAGATTTTCTATGGTAACCGTGCATTTTTTGTTACCGCGCAATACCACGGCATCCACAGGCAAAAATAATTTAACCGATCCGAGAATTTTTTTATCCGGCGATACTCCCGCCTCCACATAGGACCGGCCCACCTCAAAACCGCGCGCTTTCAAAAAAACATTAGCCATAGCTCCGCCAATCAATACTTTATCCGCTCGCGAAAACAACTTGGACAACAAGCCCATTTTAGTGGACAATTTTTTACCTCCTAAAACGAGAACAAACGGGCGCGGCGCCGCTAACGCCTGCCGCAAACGTCTGACTTCTTCCAAAAAAAGCGGTCCGGCATAAGACGGCAAAAATTGCGGCACCCCGACTACCGAAGCGTGTTCTCGATGAGAAACGCTGAAAGCCTCATTCACATAAATATCGGCCAGCTCTGCCAATTTTTTGGAAAATTTTCTGTCATTATTTTTTTCACGGCGATCTTTCCGCAAATTATCAAGCAATAAAACGTCTCCTCCGCGCATACGGTCAATGTGCCGCAGCGTATCTTTCCCTGCGACATCCGCTATAAATCGCAGTCGCGGAATATATTTAGTCTTTAGATATTTTGCCACCCCCGCGAACGAAGAAATGCCTTCTCCATTTTCCAAATGGCTTATTAAAATAATCTTGGCGTCTTTTTTGATCAAATGCCGGATCAGGGGAAGGGTTTTTCTGATTCTGAGGTCGTCCGCGATTTTTCCATTTTGCCAGGGCACGTTAAAATCAACCCGGACCAATATTTTTTTATCTTTTATCCGAACATCGGGCAAATCCAAAATAGATTTCATCATAAAAATTAGATAGAACGGCTATCGTTCCGCCTCTTCCAATATTTTTTTGAACTTTTTCGGATTCAAGCTGGCGCCACCGACCAAAAGTCCGTTTACACCGTCCGCGTCTAAAAACTCACGGACATTTTTATCATTAACCGAACCGCCGTAAAGCACGGGCATATTATGCGCGATTGATTTACCGAATATGTCCAAAATAATACGCCGTATAAAAATAGACATTTCAAATAAATTCTCCGGGCTGTCCGGATGCCCCGTGCCTATCGCCCAAAGCGGCTCATAAGCAATAATAATATTTCGCGCCCACTTCTTGGGAATGCCCGCGAGTCCGGCCACCCACGCACAAAATAACTTTTAATCCTTCCTCCAGCGCCGCTTTTATTTTAAGATTGACCATTTCATCGGTTTCTCCCAAATGCTCCCTTCTTTCCGAATGACCCAAAATAACATAACTTACGCCCATTTTTCTTAACATCGCGGGCGATATTTCTCCGGTAAACGCGCCGGCGTCTTTCCAAAAAGCATTTTGGCTGCCAAGTTTTACGCTCTTTTTGGCCTTCTTGCTCAATACCCCCAAATAAATAAAAGGCGGACAAAAAATCACCTCTACGCCACGAAGCTTTTTCCCCGTTTGCGTAATTGCTCCCAGCAATTTCTCCGCCTCGTAAAGCGTTTCTGGATTCATTTTTAAGTTGGCAACGATTATTTTTTTCATTAAAGAAACAAATGGATTATTTTTTAATTAGCCGAAGCATTTTAGCGGCTTCTTCGGGCGGCACCGACACCACCTCAACCCCCGTACCGAATTCCAAACCGGCCCAAATACCGGTTTTAGGCAAAATTTCAAAATGCCAGTGGTAATGCTCCATATATTTTACCTTAGCCGGAGCGGTATGAATAAAAAAATTATAATCCGGCCCGTCTAAAGCCTTACGCAAACGGCGAAGCGCCTCCACCAACGCCTCCGCCAGCCAAATACGCTTACGTTCATCCAATTCTTCAAAATGCGAAGCGTGCCATTTGGGATAAATTCTTAATTCAAAAGAAACGCGCGAAGCGAAAGGCGCCAATACCACGAAATAATCGTTTTGAAAAACAATGCGGGTTTTTTTGGAAAGTTCCCATTCCAACATCGTGCAGTGCACGCAATGTCCGCATTTTTTAAAATAACGCTCGGAGCCCGAGAAGCTGCGGGAAACATCCGGAGGAATAATGGGCATGGCTATCAGTTGTGAATGCGGATGCGCGATGGACGCGCCCGCGCCTTCTCCGTGATTATGGAAAATTAAAATGTATTCCACGCATTTTTCCGTTTTCAATCTTAAATACCGATTTTGATAAGCGCGCAGAACCAACTCCGCCTCCTTATGACTCATTTCTCCCAAACTGCGATCATGGGGACGCGTAATAATGACATCATGAAAACCCACGCCATTAAAAAAATTGTAATGATTGCGCGATACCATGCTGGGACAAATCTTGCTCGGAGAAAGCGCGGGGAATTTATTCGGAATAATCTGCACAAACCAATCTTTGAAACCACGTTTTTTCGTTCCGGCCGCTAAATGATCCGAGCCGTACCATAAAACCGGAGCTGAATTGCCACCTTTTTGGGGATCGTCAAAAGGACAATTTCTTTTAGGAACTGATTTCCTAAAAACGTGTTTCTTGTGATCAAAAACATTAGGTCTTCTGCCGCGGCGCGAAGCCGCCAGTATCCAATCACCGCTTACCATGTCCTGTCTAAATTCCGAAATTAACTTTTTCATGCGATTTTATAAATTGTATTTGCCGCTCATAATATACCATCTTACGCGGACCGTTTCCCAAAGTACCTGAAAATAAGCGGACATTTTTACATGACTTTCCGGATCGTTCTGCCAAAAAGCGGGAATAATGCCTATTTTATAACGCAGTTGGCGCGCCAAGGCCAATGCCTCAATATCAAAACCCCAGCGGTCAATTTGGCTTTTAGAAAATATGGCTTTCGCCGCGTGATCGCGAAAAGCTTTGAATCCGCACTGCGTATCCCAAATGCCGCGCACCGCGACCATTTGTATGAAAATATTACCCATATGCCCCAACAGGCGCTTTAACGCGCCTTGCGGCACGTCTTGGCGCGCCTCCACCGCATCGCGCGGGTTCCGGGAAGCGATAACCACATCACAACCTCCGTCAAATAACGGACGCATTTTATCAAAATGAGAAATATCCGTGGAATTATCCGCGTCCGTAAAAAGTCTTATTCTGCCGCGACTAGCTATCATGCCTTCCCTTACCGTATAACCCTTACCGCGATTCTCCTTGCGATCAATCACCGACAAATTAAAAATTCTTCCCGCCATGCCGCGCGCCACATCCGCCGTTTTATCTTTGGAACCATCGCAAACTACCATGATCTCATAAGTATAAGTCTGGCGCGAAAGATGCGCGGATATTTTTTCCAAGGTTTTGCCTATGCGCCGCTCTTCGTTATAAGCCGGAATAATTACCGACAAAAAGATCTCTCCGCTGTTCATATTATTTATTATATCACCCCTTTTTGAGATAGCTATCCAAAATAAGCGCGGCGGCGGAAGCGTCAATTTTGGCATGATGCCCCTGAAAATGTTCCGCTTCTTTGGTGGAAAGCATTTCGTTCTGCAAAATTATTTCCAAACCCGTCTCTTCACGCAATTTATGGCCGAAATCGCGCGCTTGTTTGGTCATCGCGGTTTCTCTACCTTGTAAATCCAAGGGCAACCCCAAAACGATCTTGCCCACCGCTTCTTTTTCGCAGAGTTCGCGCATTCGTCTAAAAATTTTGGCGTCATGGCTTATTATCCCATAAGGAAAAGCCATGCGTCCGCCCTCATCGGTCAGAGCCACACCTATTCTTTTTTCTCCATAATCAATACCTAGGTAGCGCATAATTTTCAATTACGGTAATAATTTAAAAATTGAAATATTGAAAATTTAATGAAAATTGTAAATTGATCATTGAAAATTATTGCGTTAATATCTCCGCTCCTTTTTTGGTCACCACCACCGTATGTTCAAAATGAGCCGAGCGCAAACCATCCGCCGTCAACCACGCCCAGCCGTCCTTGCCTAATTTTATTTTAGGATCGCCCAACACTACCATCGGCTCTAACGCCAATACCGCGCCTTCTTCAATCAATTCTCCGAAACCGCTCCGCCCCCAATTGGGGACTTCCGGATCTTCGTGCACCGCTCTGCCCACGCCGTGTCCCACCAATTCCCGCACCACATCCAATCCATGAGCCTTAACATACGAATGTATAGCATTGCCCGCATCTCCCAAATGACATCCCGCGCATAGCGCGTCAATCCCCTTAATTAAGGACTTCTGCGTAACCGCGATTAATTTCTGGGATTCGGAATCAATTACGCCAACCGGAACGGTTATCGCGGTATCCGTGTATAATCCTTCCCAACACATGCCTATGTCCAAACCTATAATATCGCCGCTTTGCAATGCGCGGGGTCCCGGAATGGCATGCACTATTTCATCGTTTATGGAAGTGCAGAGAACCGCCGGATATGGAAAACGCGCTCCACCGGTACGATAACCCTTAAAAGACGGAATGCCGCCGGACGCCAGCACCAGCTCTTCGGCGTATTGATCTAATTCCACGGTCAAAATTCCCGGCGCCACTTTTTCCGAAATTTTTTGCAAAATCAGGGCCAGCCGTTTGCCGCCTTCCCGCAAAATACGAAGTTCATTTTCTGTTTTGATCTTCATGCTTTTTCCAAATCCAAAGCGATCAAAATATTTTTATGGATCAATTGCGGATCGCGAACATTGCCGTCTATATGAATAAGCTTATTTTTACTTTCCTGTCCGTAATAATTTACGGCCGGCACCACATATTCCTCATAATAAGCCAGCCGATTTTTTATCTGGCCGTCGGTATCATCGGCTCTTCCGCGATTCTTCATGCGAAAAGCCACTTCCTCGGCGCTTACATCTAACCAGATAGGAAAAATTGCGTTTCTTCCATAAAAATTAAAGGCTTCGTCCAATAATTTTGCCTCAATTACGGTGCGAGGCGAGCCGTCCAAAATCACATATTTCTTTTCATCCATTCCCTCCACAAACTTGCCCGCCCACACCCATACTGCCACGAAATCCGGCGCCTTGGCGCCCGCCTTCATGACTTTCTCGTCAACCAGCCTTGCCGTCAAAAGATCTTGGCGCTTGGTTAACGCACGCAATCCGTCTCCGGTATAAATATAAAAAACGCTGCCTTCGCCGGTTTGTTTTTCCAAATATTTTTTCAAAAGATCGGCTTGCGTGCCCTTGCCGCAACCCGAACGCCCTATGAAAATTACATTAATAGGCTTATCCATAATTTTGAATTATAAAACTCCGTTAAATGCGGAGAAATTAATTTTTTCAGCAATCAAGGGGGTTTCTATTTGGGTCGCGATAGCGACCTTTCTAAAATAGGGGGGTTGTAAATGCTCCCCCTTGCTTGATGAAAAAATCAATTTTGGAGCATAAGAGTTTTGTAATTCAATATCCATAAAATATATTATATCATTTACGCGCATAAAAAAATAATGCTCTGGCAGGAGCATGATTTTGCTTTAATCCAAAAAGTAACTTTAATCGTACTCCCTCATCACCGCCTGCGCTTCTATTTTTTTGACCGTATCCAAGACCACCGACACCACGATCAAAAGCGCGGTGCCTCCGATGGTCAATGCCGCCAGACCGGTAATAGCCCTTACCGCCAAAGGCAAAACCGCTATGAGCCCCAAAAAAATCGCGCCTATAAGGGTAATGCGGCTCAATATTTTTTCTATAAATTCGGCGGTGGAATGGCCGGGACGGATTCCCGGAACAAAAGCTCCGCTTTTCTGCAGATTTTCCGAAATAGCGTGCGGATCAAAAGTCACCGCGGTATAAAAATAAGTGAAAAGAAACACCAAAACAAAATAAAGCGTGGCGTAAATCCAAGGATTATTGAAAAAATTAAAAATGGCTCCAAAAATAGCTTGCGTCGCAGAACCACCAACTCCGGATAACGCGGTGGCGATCATTTGGGGGAACAGCAGAATAGATAACGCGAAAATAATAGGAATGACTCCGGCTTGATTTACTTTTAACGGCAAATAAGTAGACATGCCGCCATAAACTCTCATACCACGAACCTTCTTCGCGTACGAAACCGGCAATGGACGCTCTCCTTCGGTTATAACCACCACGGCAACTACCGTCGCCACCGCGGCTATCAAAAATCCCACCAGCATTGGTATCATGGAGGGAGTAAAAGCAAACAAGGCTTGGCGTATGGCTCGTGGAATAGCGGAAACTATACCGGCAAAGATCATTATGGAAACACCGTTGCCTATGCCATATTCCGAAATAAGCTCACCCAACCACATTAAAAACAACGCGCCGGCGGTAATAACCACCACATTGGTCAGCCTATTCACCAGCGTAAGATTAATCAAAACTCCCTGCCGTTCCAGTAAAGAAAGCAGCGCGAAACCCTGAAGCACCGCCAAAGGCAAAGTAAAAATACGGGAATATTGATTGAACTTCTGCCTTCCCGCCTCGCCCTCTTCATGATAAAGCTCCTTCAACTTCGGAAAAATCATGGTCAAAAGCTGCATAATAATGGAAGAGGTGATATAAGGACCGACACCCAACATTACTATGGATAAGTTATCCAAAGCGCCTCCGGAAAAAATATTTAAAAGTCCGAAAAATTGATTACCGGCAAAAAATGATTTCAATCTTATGATATCCACGCCGGGGATGGGAATGGCCGCTCCCAGCCGAAAGATCACCAAGATCCCCAAAACAAACAAGATCTTTTTGCGGAGATCGGAATCTTTAAAAATTATGCGAAGTTTCTCAAACATGAAATATAAATCTATCTATAACCTATCCGCCAGCTGGCGGACTAAAACCTATGACCTAACACTGCCTCCGGCTTTTTCAACGGCCGCTTTCGCTGATTTGGAAATCTGGCATTTAGACACCAATAATTTTTTAGACAGTTCTCCTGATCCCAAAATTTTAACCGATTGGCGCCTTCCCCCTACTAATTTTAACAATCCTTTTTCATCCAAAGTCTTCGGGCTCACCGTTTCAGAATCCTTATAATGCTGATTTAAAACCTGCAAGTTGATCACCGCGGGCTTGTCCTGAATGGAGGGAGTGCGATAACCGCGCTTTTTGGGTAATTTCTTTAAAATATCGCGTAATTCCGGACGCATTCTATGACCGGCTCTGGCTTTTTGGCCTTTAGTGCCGCGCCCCGAAAAAGTACCGCGTTTCCCGCCGCGGCCTACGCGTTTCTTAGACTTATTTTTTGTTGTTGGACGCAGTTCGTGCAGTTGCATATTTAAATTTTTTTAACGCTTCTATCGTGGCCTTTGCATTATTGATCTTATTTTTGGTATGGGATAAAACTTTGGCGGTTATGTTCCTTATCCCTCCCAAGTCGCATATCACGCGTACCGCGCTTCCCGCCACGATACCTCTTCCCTCCACCGCCGGACGCATCAAAATATGTCCCGGCCCGAATTTGGCAGACACCTCATGAGGGATGGAGCCGTCTTTCGTGATCGGAATGGAAATTAAATGTTTTTTGGCGTCTCGAAAGGCCTTGTCTATGGATATTGCCGTATCCGCGCCCTTGCCCATGCCTAAACCGACACGGCCGTGACGGTCTCCGATTATCAGCGTGGCTCGGAAATTAAAACGCCTTCCTCCGGACACGACTCTCGCCACTCTCCGCAGATCTATCATCTTTTGGTCAAACTCCGTGAATTTCGCGCCATCTTTCGCCGCAAAACGATTTTTTGATTTTTTTCCCTCAAACGCCATATATAATGAATTAAAACGCTAATCCTCCTTCACGAGCTCCCTCGGCCACAGCCTTAATTCTACCATGATAAGCAAAACCGCCACGGTCAAATACCACTTTTTTAACGCCTTTTTGGATCGCCATTTCGGCAAAAGTCTTGCCCAACACACGCGCCGCATCCGTTTTAGTCATTTTTTTAGCGGATTTTTCTTCTTTCTTTTTTCCTGCCTTTTCAAAATCGCCAACACCTAAAACGGTTTTTTTAGCATCGTCGTCAATCAACTGCAAAAAAATGTGCTTATTTGACCGAAAAACCGAAAAACGCAGACAGCCTTTTGATCCCCTTACTTTGCCTCGCACGCGCCTATGGCGCCTTATTCTCATGGCTTGTTTGGTCGCTTTCATAAATTTACGCGGATGCCGCGGCTTTCTTGCCGGCCTTCCTTCTGATAACTTCGCCTAAATAATGGATTCCTTTGCCTTTATACGGGTCGGGCTTTTTGTGGGCGCGAATTTTCGCAGCCATTTCTCCCACCAGCTCTTTGTCAATTCCGGAAACCGTAATAAGATTTTTTACCACCGTAAATTTTATTCCCGCCGGAGCTGCCACTTCCACGGGATGCGAAAATCCAAGATTCAAAATTAATTTACCGTTCTCCTCTTTTGCCTTGTATCCGATGCCCTCTATTTCCAATTTTTTTTCAAAACCGTTGGCAACGCCTTCTATCATATTTTTAATATGCGAAGCGTAGGTGCCCCACAAAATAAAAGACAACTTGGAATCTTTTCGCACGCTGCAAACAACTTCCTTGTCCGCAACCGCGATATTTATGTCATCTTTAAATTGCCGGGACAGATTTCCTTTCGGACCCTTCACTCGCACCATGCCGTCCTCTACGGCAACCGTGACGCCGCTTGGAATGGTTATTGGTTTTTTGCCTATTCTGCTCATGCCGATTTTCTTAGCGAGCGGAGCGAGACTTTGAAAATCGCGCATCCAGCACCACTTTTGTTAAATAATAATTACTTAAATTTACTTTAATTCTGACTTTAAATCAATATTTTACTACTTCGCGCCACTATACAAAAGTGGTGCTGGATAATGTTTGGCAATCGTCATTTTTGCCTCGCTCAAAAGCGGAACAAAAATGATGAGCCAAGCCATTACCAAATTTCAAAAAATACCTCGCCTCCCAAGTGCTTCTTACGCGCCTCGTCATCGGTCACCAAACCCTTAGAAGTGGAAATTATAGCCATGCCGGTACCATTACGCACGGGACGCAATTCACGCGCTGATTTATAAACTCGCTTTGACAATTTGGATAAACGGCGTAATCCGTTTATTTTACCCGCTCCATCCTCGCCGTACGCCAAATTAATGCTGATGCTTTTGCGCAATTTTTTGCCGCGTTTGGCTATTTCTCCTATGAAGCCGCGGGTTTGCAAAATTTTGGCTATTTCCATTCTTAATTTGGAATGCGGAACTTCCACGCTGTCTTTTTTGACGGCTTGCGCGTTCTTGATCCTTATTAACATGTCAGATATGGTATCCATAAATTTTAATTACCAGCTGGATTTCTTGATCCCCGGCAATAATCCTTCATTGGCCAACTCCCGAAAACAAATCCTGCACAAATCAAAATCGCGCAAAAATCCGTGTTTGCGTCCGCAACGAAAACAACGACGCACTATGCGCGTGGAATATTTCGGTTTCTTTTTTGCTCTTTCTACGACTGATGTTTTAGCCATGCTAATTTATTAAAATATTTTCACCCTGTTAAATCCGGCGAAGCCGGTGTCTGTCCTTGCCGGACAATTTAACGGGATTAACCCTTAATAAGCGGAACGCCCATGAGCCTGAACAATTCCAACGCCTCTTCCCGACTTTTGGCATTGGTCACGAAAGTGACCTCCAAACCGAATATAGTCTTTACATCTTCGCCGATAATCTCCGGAAAAACAAGACTCTCCTTGAATCCCAAACTCAAATTGCCCCCCTGATCCACGGATTTTGTATTAATGCCGCGAAAGTCTCTTATTCTGGGTATGGCGTATCCGACAGTACGCTCAAAGAAATCCTGCATCCGCTTGCCGCGCAAAGTGGCGGAATATCCGACTATGCTCCCCTGTCTCGTCTTAAAAGACGCTATGGCTTGCTTGGCTCCTCTTTCCACAATCTTCTGACCGACTATCTTTTCCAACATCTTCTTGATATCCAGCCGCTGGGCATTGTCGCTAAAACGGCCGATGCCCGTATTAACCGTAATCTTCATCAAACGCGGAACTGCCAGTTTGTTTTTATAACTAAACTTTTTCATCATGGCGGGAACTATTTCTTTTTGGAAATTTTCTTTAAAATTCATGGTCGCATTTTTTACAAATTCTGGCTTTGGCGGATCCTTCCACGACTTTCCAAGCGATGCGCGTTGCCGCTCCGCATTTCGCGCATTTCAACATCACGTTGGACGCCCGCAACGGCATGGCTACTTGCACTACGCTTCCTTTCTCTCCGGAACGTTTGGGGCGCCTATGCTTGCGCACCGTGTTTACACCATCCACGATTATTTTCTCCAATTTAGGAAACACGTGTGTGATTTTTCCGGACTTTCCCCTGTCTTTGCCGGCCAACACAAATACGGTATCATTTTTTTTCAATCCTTTGATCATATTACTTCGGAGGCTAAGGATATAATTTTGGCAAAACCTCTTTCGCGGAGTTCTCTTGGCACCGGGCCGAAAATACGCCCGCCTTTCGGTTCTTTGTTGTTATCAATGATAACCACCGCGTTATCGTCAAAACGAATGACTGAACCGTCTTTTCTTCGGTACGGGCTGCGTTGGCGCACCACCACCGCTTTCAAAACTTCCTTTTTCTTGGCGATCTTACGCGGCTCGGCGCTTTTTACGGAAACCACCACTATATCGCCCAAGCGAGCGTAACGTCTGCGCGTTCCTCCCAATACCTTAATACACGCCACCAGCTTGGCGCCGGTATTATCAGCTACGTTTAACATTGATCTCGGCTGTATCATAATTAATATTTACCGATAACTACAAAACGTTTTTCCTTGGAAAGCGGTCTGCATTCTCGGATCAAAACTTTATCGCCAACTTTATACTCGCCTTTTTCGTCATGCGCCTTGTAACGCTTGGTTGTCCTCATGTACTTCTTGTATTTCGGATGCTGCACGTATCTTCCCACAGAAACCACTACCGTTTTTTTCATAGACGCGGACACTACTTCGCCTTTTAAAGTTTTTGCTCCCAAATGCAACATGGTTATTTTTCGGATTGATTAATAATGGTTAACCCTGTTAAATTGCTCCGCACCGCCTTTGGCGGATTTAACAGGGTAAAAATACGCGCGATATCTCTTCGCAGCGTCCTGGCTTCTTTAACATTCTTTTCTTTGCCCAAAGAAACGTTAAATTTGAATTGTATCAGCCGATCCCTTGATTTGTCCAGCAGATTTTGAAGCTCCGCTTCGGATTTTTGCCGTAATTCTTTTATTTTCATACTCGTACCACGAACTTAGTTTTTACCGGAAGCTTGCTTCCCGCCTTACGAAGCGCTTCTTTGGCCAGCTCTATTGAAATTCCATCTATTTCAAACAAAACTTGCCCGGGCTGAACCACGGCGACATATCCTACCGGATCCCCCTTGCCCTTGCCCATGCGCACATTCGGTTTGCTGGTTAAAGGCTTATCGGGAAAAATGCGGATCCACATTCTGCCGGTTTTCTGCACATAACGGGTGATGGTTTTACGGGCCGCCTCTATCTGCCGGGAAGAAATTTCGTACGCGTCATCGGTTTTAAGACCGAAACTTCCAAAAGCAACAGTCGTTCCCCGGCTGGCTATTTTGCGGGAAAAATTTCTCATTCTCTGCCATTTGCGATGTTTAACTTTTTTGGGTAACAACATATGCTTGATTTTCTTATCGAGCAAGGCGAGATTTGGAAAATCATCACCCCGCCCTCAAAATTGCTATTTATAAACTAATCTTAATTTGAAAACTGATCTGTTTTTATTTGCCATCCACCGACCGCCCATAGAGGGCGGGGTTCTCGATAATTATAGTCGCTGCGCTCCTTGATTATCGGAAAACACCTCGCCTCGGTATATCCAAACCTTTATGCCGATATCGCCGTATGGCATGTGCGCTTTCTCTTTGGCAAAATCAATATCCGCGCGCAAAGTCTGCAAAGGGATCTGTCCTTCGCGCAACCACTCCGATCGGCTCATATCCGCTCCTCCTAACCGGCCATTTAACGCGACTTTGATGCCCTTCACCTCCCGGGACGCCATACTTCTTTCAATTACCTGCTTCATAACGCGCCGGAAAGGCAGACGTTTTTCCAGGCTCTCCGCCACCATCTGCGCTATAATCCTGGATCGGGATTCCGGGAATTTTGCTTCTTCCACCGCCACCCTTATCTCTTTAAACTCTCCCAATTTCAAACGTGCCAGCTTCTTGGCGAGCTCTTTTTTCAATTTCTCAATACCCTCTCCGCCCTTGCCGATAATAACTCCCGGACGGGAAGTCCTTATGGCCAGACTGAAAAGGTTGGGCGAGCATTCTATGTCTATTTCGTCTACGAACATTCCGCGCAATCTCGTTTCCAGCCACTCCCGGACAACCACGCTCGCTTTTAAGAATTGCTTGTATTGCTTGGTGCGGCCCCAGCGCGATTTCCAGTCGCGTATGGTTTGAAGCCGGTATGCATATGGATGAACTGTATGTGTCATATAAATATTTATTTTTTATCCGGCTTATCCGCCAAAACAAGCGAAATATGGGAAGTTCTTTTTCTCAAGACCGTGGCGCGTCCGAAAGCGCGCGGCATAGACCTTTTCAAAACCGGACCTTCATCTACTCTGATTTCTTTCACATAAAGCCCCGCGTCGTCCTTAATACTGAAATTATTTTTGGCGTTGGCCATGGCGGAAGACAACAACTTTTTCAAAGGCGCCGCGGAACGCTGGGTTACGAACCCCAATTGCCTCAAAGAAGCCTTCGCGTTCTTTCCGCGAATAATGTCCGCTATTTTGCGCGCCTTTCTCGGTGCTATGCGCAAATGTTTTAATTTTGCGGTTATTTCCGTCATATTTGCAATAATTACGCGGCTTTAGCCGCCTTGGCCTTTTCCATTTCGGCAACTTTGGCTTTTGCCTCTATCTCTTTCTGCATCTTTCCTCCGTGCCGCGTAAATTTCTTGGTGGGACTGAATTCACCCAATACATGTCCGACCATTTCTTCGGCGATCTGCACTTCAATAAAATCTTTTCCATTATGCACCGCGAAAGCATACCCCACCATCTCCGGAGAGATCGTGGAATTTCTCGCCCAAGTCTTAATAGGCTTGCCGCGTACCGCCTTGCTTACTTTCTTCATCAATTTAGCGTCCATATAAGGACCTTTTTTGGATGATCTGGTCATGTTTTATTTAGATTTTGATTGCCTGCGGCTGATTATGAATAAATTGGAATATTTTTTCGGATGCCTGGTTTTGACTCCTCGGGTGCCCTTGCCCCAAAGATTCCTGGTTCTCGCCATTCCCGCTCCTTGGCGGCCTTCTCCACCTCCATAGGGATGATCAACCGGATTCATGGCCGAGCCTCGCACCGTGGGACGGACGCCTTTCCAGCGCGATCTTCCCGCTTTGCCCAATACCACCAAGTTATGTCCGAAATTGGAAACTTGGCCTATGCTCGCCCAAGAGAGCGAATTGATCTTTCGCACTTCCCGCGAAGGCAATTTGATCTGCGTGAGTCCTTCATCGTGCGCCAAAATAATAGCCGCGCTGCCGGCGGATCTCACCATGCGCGCGCCGGTATTCGGTTTCAATTCTATATTATAAACCTGCGTGCCTACCGGAATGTTGCCCAACGGCATACGATTGCCCGGAACAACCTCGGCTTTGGAAGACGCCGTCAGCTTATCTCCTTCCTTCACTCCTTCGGGCACAACCATGTATCGCTTCTCGCCATCCTGATAAACCACCAAAGCGATGAACGCGGTACGGTTAGGATCGTATTCCAGACTTTTTATCCGGGCCGGCATGTCTTTTTTGTCCAACTTGAAATCCACCATTCTCCAAAGCCGTTTATGCCCTCCGCCTTTATGGCGGACGGTTATGCGCCCGTCGGCATTTCTTCCCACGTGGCGCTTAAACCCCGAAACCAGGCTTTTTTCCGGCCCGTTCTTGCTTAAAACGCCGCGGTATAAAATTCCGCTCATTTGCCTGCGTGACGGCGTGGTTGGTTTGTAAGTCTTTATTGCCATAATTTATACGAATTCAATTTTATCACCTTTTTTTTTTTTTTTTATGGCCTTTTTACTGCCTGATTTATAACCATAGGTTCCCCGCTTTAATCTTAACTTTGACCGCTTAGCCAAAATTCTTACTTTCTCCACGGAAACTCCGTACATTCCTTCCACCGCCTGTTTCACCATTTGCTTATTAGCGTCATTATTTACCGTAAAAACATAATGTCCTCCGGCATTTTCTCCGCGAGGCAAGGACTCGCTCAAATAAGTGGCCTTTTCCGTGATATGCGGAGCATAAATTACGCCCACGGCCTGCCGCCCTTCTTTAATAAGCGGCCTGCCTGAATCCGCTCCTTCTTTCTTTTCTGAAGTGGCTGTTTTTTCCGCGGCAATAGTCTTACCCTTGGCTCGTTCGGTATACCGCTTCTTCTCTTTTTTTTCTTTGTCTTTGAATAAATTTAACAAGCTCATGGTAATAATTTATTTTTTTCCCGTTGGCAAAGCCGTTACGGCCTCCGCGGACAAAATTAAATATTTATAAGTCAATATGTCCAGAATACTTAAATTACGCGCCGCGGCCACATCCGCAAAGGGCAAGTTATGCATGGCCATGACCGTATCCGATTCGCGTTGCGGCAATAAAACCAGCGCTCTTCCGCCTTGCTTGCCCAGTTTATTCAAACCCTCTATTTTTCTCAAATCCTTAAAAACCGCGACGGCTTCTTTGGTTTTGGGGCCGGTTTTAAAAGAATCCAAAAAAACAATCTCATTGTCTTTGAATTTTCGAGAAAGTGATACCAAAAAAGCTTTGGCTTTCATTTTCTTGTTCAGCTTCTGCGCGTAGATCTTTTCTTTTACCGGACCGTGCGTAACGCCTCCTCCCACCCAAATGGGCGAACGCGTGGAACCATGGCGAGCGCGGCCAGTGCCTTTCTGCTTCCATGGTTTTCTGCCTCCGCCTCTCACCTCGCCTCTCCCCTTGGCATGCGCGATAACCACTCTCTGGTTTGCCTGAAGAGCCAAAACCACTTGATGGATCAAATTCGCGTTCCAATTCAAACCGAAAACTTCTTTCGGCAATTCCAGGCTTCCGGTTTTTTCTCCTTTTTGGCTGTAAACAGTGGCTTTCATGATGTTCTATTATTATTTAGTCCGTATCTCTAACAATGAACCTCGCGCGCCCGGCACCGCGCCGGAAATCACGAAGAAATTATTTTTCGTATCGATCTGCAATATTTTTAAATTTTTAACGGTAATGCGGTTCCCGCCCATGCGTCCAGCCATGCGCATGCCTTTGGCCACTCTTCCTCCCGGCCTTCCTCCGCCTCCGCTGATGGAACCCGGTTCGCGCTCCGAATGTTTCTGACCGTGAGTTCGCGGGCCTCCGTGAAAACCATGCCTTTTGACCACGCCTTGGAACCCCCTGCCTTTGACCGTTCCGGCAACATTTACCTTGTCGCCCTCCTTAAACGCTTCCACCGTTATCTTATCGCCCAAATTAAAATCAGCTTTGTCCGTATCGCCCGTCCTGAACTCCTTAACATACCGAAAACTTCCCAGATCTTTATACTGCGAGCGTTGGGGCTTGTTTAAATGTTTTTTAGTGCCAAAACCTACCTGCACGGCCTTATAGCCATCCCGCTCTTTAGTGCGCAACTGGCTCACTACCACGGGTCCCGCTTCAACCAAAGTAGCCGGCATAGCCATGCCTTCTTCATCAAATATCTGCAATGTATCTTTCTTTAATCCTAAAATGAACGCCATATGCTTAATTTATTTAAAAAAGCCCCGGGGATACCCGGGGCTTTTAAAGTATCCTCTTCCAACTTCTACATCATCTTTACATCTATATCCACTCCCGCCGGCAGACTCAAGTCCGTTAGCGCGTCAATGATCTTGGAAGACGGACTCAAAATATCCACCAACCGCTTGTACACGCGCATTTCAAACTGTTCCCTCGCATTCTTGTGCACGAAAGTAGAACGGTTGACCGTGTATTTTCTGATCTCGGTCGGCAACGGGACAGGACCGGTGATCTCCGCTCCGTAACGAAGCGCGGCGTCAACGATCTGTTTCACCCCTTTGTCCAAAATCTTGTGATCATAAGCCCGCACTCTTATGCGAAGCTTCTGATTCGCGACTTCATTCTTTTTAGATGCAACCTTGCTCATTTTTTTAATTGCTTCTTTTTCTAAGAACTAAGCCGCCGATCCGAAGCGAGACTGGCGGCCTTTATTCGCAAAATTATTTCAGTATCTTCGTTACCACTCCGGCACCCACCGTCCTACCTCCTTCGCGGATGGCAAACCTCTGTTTTTCCTCCAACGCGACCGGCGCGATCAATTTCACGCGCAAATTAACCGTATCTCCGGGCATAACCATCTCCATGCCTTCAGGCAAAGCCGCGTCTCCCGTTACATCCGTGGTTCGTATATAGAATTGCGGCTTGTAACCGCTGAAAAACGGGGTGTGTCGGCCTCCCTCTTCTTTGGTCAAAATATAAACCTCGGTATCAAATTCCGTATGAGGAGTAATGGAACCGACGTGCGCCACAACCTGGCCTCTTTCCACGTCTTCTTTCTTCAAACCTCGCAACAAAATGCCCGCGTTATCTCCGGCCAATCCTTCATCCAAAGATTTATTGAACATTTCAATTCCGGTAACCACGGTCTTCGCGGTATCTTTCAATCCCACGATCTCCACCTCTTCATTAACTTTAACTTTACCTCGCTCAATCCTGCCCGTAACCACAGTGCCGCGTCCTTCAATGGAGAAAATGTCTTCAATGGGCATCAAAAACGGCTTATCAATATCTCTGACCGGTTCGGGTATATATTCGTCCAACTGTTTTACCAATTCCAAAATGCCCTTGGCGTATTCGTCGTCAACCGACTTGGATTCCAACGCCTTCAAAGCGGATCCTCTGATAATAGGAGTTTTGTCTCCGGGGAATTTATATTTGTTCAACAACTCTCTCACTTCGGACTCAACCAGATCGATCAATTCCGGATCGTCCACCATGTCAACTTTATTCAAAAATACGACAATGGAAGGAACGCCAACCTGACGAGCGAGCAAAATGTGCTCTCTGGTTTGAGGCATGGGACCGTCAGCGGCGGAAACCACGAGAACGGCGCCGTCCATCTGAGCGGCTCCGGTGATCATGTTCTTTATATAATCGGCGTGCCCCGGGGCATCAATGTGCGCGTAATGCCTCTTGGCGGTTTCATATTCGGAATGATGCAAAGAAATGGTAATGCCGCGCTGTCTTTCTTCCGGAGCTTTATCAATATCCTCAATTTTTTCCAACTTAACTTTATTGCCCGCCAAATTAAGGACGTGCAAAATAGCCGCCGTAAGAGTGGTTTTGCCGTGATCAACGTGACCGATAGTTCCTACGTTGACATGCGGCTTAGTGCGTTCAAATTTTTCTGCCATATTATTTAACTTTAATTACTATTTAATAATTACACTTTATAATAAATAAAATATTGCAAAATTGCAACTATGCTCTATTCTATACAAATAAAATTTTTCGTCAACCCCGTGTAGTTTTTCGCTTTTAATTATACGGGCAAGCTGGACAAATCAGAGTCAAACTCCAAATCATCAGCCAACAATTCTTCAGATACGCTTTTTCCTGCCTCACCGGCAGGCAAATCTTCATTCTTCATAAATTATTTTTTACCTTCTATAATAAGCGCGGCAACGCTTTGCGGCACCTCGTCATAACGCAAAAACTCCATGGTATAAGTGGCCCGTCCTTCGCTCATGGAACGAAGCGCCGTAACATAGCCGAACATTTCAGAAAGCGGCACCTGCGCGTCTATAACTTTGGTATTATATCTGTCGCTCATATTTTCAATACGCCCCCGCTTGGAACTCAAACTTCCCGTAATGTCGCCTAAAAATTTTTCCGGGGTCACCACCTCCACCTTCATGATGGGCTCTAATATAATAGGAGAAGCCCGTTTTGCCACCTCTTGCAAAGCCATGGACGCCGCAATTTTGAAAGCGGCCTCGGAAGAATCCACTTCGTGGTAAGACCCGTCGTAGAGCGCGATCCGTATATCCACTAATGGATGTCCGGACAAAACGCCGCGATCTAGCGCTTCGCGCACCCCTTTTTCAATCGCTGGAATGAATTCTTGCGGCACCGATCCTCCCTTAATCTCGTTTTCAAATTCAAAACCAGTCCCGCGCGGCAACGCTTCAATGCGCAGCCTCACATGGCCGTATTGGCCGCGGCCGCCGGATTGCTTGATGTACTTGCCTTCGGCCTCCGCCGTCTTCTTGACGGTTTCTTTATAAGCCACCTGCGGCTTGCCGGTATTGGCTTCCACTTTAAATTCCCGCCTCATCCTGTCCACCAAAACTTCCAAATGCAATTCACCCATGCCGGAAATAATGGTTTCCAGGGTATCGGGATCGGACTTTACCTTAAAAGTCGGATCTTCCATGGCAAGCCGCCGTATGGCCAATCCCAATTTTTCCTGATCCGCTTTGGTTTTCGGCTCAATACGCAAAGACACCACCGGTTCCGGGAATTCTATCGCTTCCAAAACCACGGGACGATTCTCATCGCAAAGCGTGTCTCCGGTCTTGGTATTTTTAAGTCCTATGATGGCCCCGATACCGCCGGCGCTGATTTCTTCCACCTCTTCCCGGTGATTGGCATGCATGCGAAGTATCCTGCCTATGCGCTCTCTTTCTCCGGTGGTGGAATTAAGCACATAAGAACTCGGCTTCAACACTCCGGAATAAACGCGAAAATAGGTCAGCTGGCCCACGAAAGGATCGTTTTGCAATTTAAAAGCGAGCGCCGTGAACGGAGCTTTGTCGTCCGCCACCAGCTCTATGGTTTCTTCCGTATTCGGATTCAAGCCTTTAATGGGAGGAACATCCAAAGGAGAAGGTAAAAAATCCACCACGCCGTCCAACATGAACTGAACCGCTTTATTTTTCAAGGCCGAACCGCAAAATACCGGTATAAGCGTATAAGCCAGACAGCCCTTGCGAATCGCCGCTTTTAATTCTGGATCGGAAATTTCTTTGCCTTCCAAATATTTATTCATTGACTCGTCGTCGCACTCCGCCGCTTTTTCCACCAATTTGGCTCGCCACTTGTCCGCTTCGGCTTTCAGATCATCGGGAATGGCTTTCTTTATCACATTTTCTCCGTGTTCGCCTTCAAAATAATAAGCCTGCATATCCAGCAAATTAATAATGCCTGCAAAATTTTCCTCCGCGCCGATAGGCAGCGTTACGGGAATGGCATTCGGCGTCAAGCGTTCCAAAATGGAATTATAAGATTTTTCAAAATTCGCTCCCATGCGATCCAATTTGTTCACAAAACAAATGCGCGGAACTTTGTATTTATCCGCCTGCCTCCACACTGTCTCGGACTGCGGCTCCACTCCGGCCACACCGTCAAAAACCACGACTCCGCCGTCCAACACGCGAAGCGATCTCTCCACCTCTACCGTAAAATCCACGTGCCCGGGCGTGTCTATGATATTTATGCGATACTCTTGTTCTTTATCTCCTTTGACGTAAGTCGGCGTCCAAAAACAAGTGGTTGCCGCGGAAGTAATGGTGATGCCGCGTTCCTGTTCCTGTTCCATCCAATCCATCACCGCTTCGCCTTCATGCACCTCGCCTATTTTATAAGAAACTCCCGTATAAAAAAGCACGCGCTCGGAGACCGTGGTCTTGCCCGCGTCAATATGGGCGATAATGCCTATATCGCGAATTTTACTTATGGGATAATCCTCTGCCATGAATAATAAAGCCGCCTATATTAAATATTGAGTAATTTTTACCAGGCAAAATGCGCGAAAGCCCGGTTGGCTTCGGCCATGCGGTGCGTATCCTCTTTCTTTTTAATGGCCGTGCCTTCGTTTTTGGAGGCCAAAATAAATTCTTCCGCCAATTTGTTAGCTATGGATTTGCCCTTGCGGGAACGCGCCGCGCCGATGATCCAGCGGAAAGCGAGCGTTTGCGCCCGCTCTCGCCTCACTTCGCGAGGCACCTGATAATTGGCGCCGCCCACTCGCCGCGAACGAACTTCAAGCGAAGGGGAAACATTTTTGATGGCCTCCTCCATGATCGCCATGGGATTGTCCAATTTGGTGGTTTTTTTAACTTCTTCCAGCGCATTATAAAAAGCGCGGCGCGCCACTGATTTCTTGCCGTCCCACATTAAAATATTTATGAATTTGGCTGCCAACTCGGAATCGTAAACCGGATCCGCGGCCAACATTCTTTTATTTTTTATTTTTCTTCGCATGATTTTTTATTTACTCTTAGGCCTCTTCGCGCCGTAGCGAGATCTGCCTTGGCGTCTTTTCTCCACGCCCGTGGCATCCAAAACGCCGCGCACGATATGATACCTCACTCCGGGCAAGTCTTTAACCCTGCCGCCTCTTATCATCACAATGGAATGCTCCTGCAAATTATGCCCTTCTCCCGGAATATAAGCGGTTACTTCCATGCCATTGGTCAACCGCACTCTCGCCACTTTTCGCAAAGCGGAGTTCGGTTTTTTCGGAGTTACGGTTTTTACATTGACGCATACTCCGCGCTTGAAAGGCGAAGCGTAAAAATTCGGCCGGTTCTTCAACAAATTAAAACTGCGCAAAAGCGCCACCGCTTTGGGCTTCTTCCTGACTTCTTGCCGTTTAGTTTTACACAGCTGATTTATCGTAGGCATACGAACCACTCTATCAAAATAAAAAAATAGCGTCAACTCTATGTACAGTTAACCTTATACTGTAAAATTAATCAAAAAGAAAAACCCCGATACGGGGGTTTTAAATCTTATCAGGTTACTAAATATGAAAGCTGTAGAAGCCGAAAATTAATCTTGCTATTTCGTAAGTTGCGTATCGGAAAACTTCAAAGTAGTAATAAATAATCCCGAAGGCAAGAAACATGCCGACTATGCCGAATTTTTCCAGCACATCCTGCGCGCTTTGCCATTTTTGCGGCAATACGGCAAAAAGTATTCTGGATCCGTCCAACGGTGGAAGGGGAATTAGGTTAAACAAAGCCAACAAAATATTAATCATGGCCACATAAAAGGCTATTTCAATTGCCGTTGCGGCCAGGCTTTCAGTGCCTAGGGGCATCAAACCAAAGAATAATACGGATCTGGCAAAAATCCCCAAGGCCACCGCTATGGCGATATTTGCCGCTGGACCCGCCGCTCCTACAATGCCGAAATCGCGCACCGGATTTTTGAAATTACGCGGATTAACAGGCACCGGCTTCGCCCAACCGAAAATAAATCCGGAAGTAAAATACATGAAGAGCGGCAAAATAATCGTGCCAACCAAATCCACATGTGCCAATGGATTCATAGTCAGGCGTCCGTGCATTTTAGCGGTTGGATCGCCCAGCCGATAAGCAACATATCCATGCGCCACTTCGTGCGCCACAATAGACATAAAAACCAGGAAAATAACGCATACAGTCACCGACATTCATCCTCCTTATTGTAAAAGGTCAACTTAAATTATGGTGTATTGTACGAAATATTTCGCTTCGCGTCAATCGCCAATCTAAATCCCCATGCCGGTCAAGAGGCGAAAAATGAAAAATACCACAGGCAAAACCATGCTCCAAAAAAAGAAAATAAAGAGCAACAGCAAAAACATTCCGTATTGCTCCAAAAATGCCGTGATATATTGTAAACGGTGAGGGATGAGCGCGAAAAGAATTTTAGAGCCATCTAACGGCGGAATGGGTACCAAATTAAACACCGCCAAAAGTATATTGATGAATACGATCAAAGTTACTATCTGAATGAAAGCTGTCGGCAAAACGATCCACGCGCTATGCAAAGTAAACCGCACGAACAACCCGAAAACCAAAGCAATGGAGAGATTCGCCGCGGGGCCGCCCAAAGCGACCAAGGCCGGTCCCCATTTTTGATTGCTCAAATTATAAGGATTATACGGCACGGGCTTGGCCCAGCCGAAAATAAATCCTCCTATCAAATAAGTCACCGCGGGAACGATAAAAGATCCCAAAAAATCCAAATGTTGCAACGGATTGAGCGTCAATCTCCCCGCGTATTTAGCCGTCATGTCTCCCAACCGGTAAGCGACATAACCGTGCGACACTTCATGCACCACCACGGACATTATGAGCACCGCTACGGAAAAAACAAAATCAAAACCTGAAGTCATAGACAATTATTTTGAATTATTATACAGTATACAAATAATATAATACATATAATAAAATATCTATCTATTAGCAATATTTGAATTCCATTATGACTAAATGCGCCATTTGTGAAAAAGGCTCCCGCATGGGAGGCAAAAGAAATCTTCTACGCGGAAAGTACAATCCCACGCCGCACAAAAGAAAATATCCCAACTTGCAATGGGCTCGCCTTCCCTCGGGAGGACGCATTAAGATCTGCACGCGTTGCTTAAAGAAAAATCTTCAAATGAACATCAAAAGCGCCCGCCTGTCCGGTAGGCAGGCGGCAAAATAACCGCGCTTTTTAAACAAGCAAGGTTTTACGGGCTGTAGCGTAACGGCAGCGCACACCCTTGGGGTGGGTGAGGACGGAGTCCGATTCTCCGCAGCCCGAATTGAATAAAACTCCCAAAACCAGCACTTGGAAGCTAAGCTTCCAAGTGCTGGTTTTCGCCGTGTTAAAAATTCCAAAAATGGCCGAATTTTGCTAAAATAAGGATATATGTCGCATAAGCTTATATCATTTGTTTTAGCTGAATCTTCCAAGCTCAAAAAGGGCGAGCTGGTAATGACGCTCCCGCCGCAGAGCGCGCCGCATTATTTTGCCACCACCATACCGCCCCAACACACCATCGGCCAAAAAAAGAAAAATATTGACGGCAAAGATATCAATTTTCTCATCAAATCTTATCATCCGGACATTTTAGTGGTAGAAGCCGCGACTGAAATAGATGATGTTTTTTCCATAGAAGCCTTTGAATTACGGAAAAAATTGATAGATGCCTGCCAACAAATAAGCAAAGAACATGGCGGCAGTTTTGAAATGAGCGAAGAATATGCCGTAGCCATGGTATCAGGATATCAAGGAAATCCGGAACAATTTTTCAACCAGTCCCCCGCCATAGTAAGGTTTTTAAAATCAGAAAGGATCGCGTTGGACGAATATGAAATAAAATATGCGGTGCAAAATCAAATTAAATACGCGCAAAACGATCTCACCATTATCGGCTGGGACGGAGCTTTCATGTTTGAACCGGGCGAAGAATATCAATCGGATATAGAGCTATTTCAAATTGCCACGCTACAATTGCTTCGCTACCGCATTTTGGAACAAGATCTGTCCGAACGCCTTACCAAGGCTTCAAAATTAATTGCAAAGTCTCCGAACACCAGACTTGTGGTATGGAGCACCAAGGATATGGAAAAAGCCTTTAAAGAAGTCATAGCTTTGCGCGGGCAATCCATTTCGCAATTTGATGTCATTGAACGGGAAATTAAATTGATCGGCGATTGGTACTCCGCCAAATTATACGAAATGTTCGCCAAAATGTTCCGCTTTGACGAATGGCGGACGATCATCAAAGACAAATTGGAATCCATAGAAGATGTATATAATATCGTATCTGAAAATTTCAGCGTTACGCGCTATCACGCGTTGGAAGTGATCCAGCTAGTGCTTTTCTTCGTCTTGCAACTGGGATGGTTCATATTGATATTTCTGGAATTAAAAGGGTTGTTGAAATAAAATTCGGCATTTTTTGTAACAAAAAGGCGCTGGATTATTATTAAAAATTTAGCGGAAAAATTTAGCGCCGCGTATAATTTCCCATCAATTTCGCTTCAGCCAATACATGCCCCTCCATGGATTGTTTTAGCGCCACTACGTCCGCGCCGGATGATAAATCAAGCGTCTTATCCAGCGCGTACAGCCGAAAAAAATAGCGGTGAGTACCGGCATGCGGGCACGGTCCTCCGTAACCTATATTACCGAAACTGTTAACGCCTTCCACCGCCCCCTCCGGTTTTGTATTCTCTTTAATTTCCGTTTCATTCGCGCGAATATTCCAGATCGTCCAATGCACGAAATTGCCGGAAGGCGAATCCGGATCGTCCATTAACAACGCGAGGCTTTGCGTCCCCGCCGGAACGCCCGAAATTTCCAAAGCCGGACTCGCGTCATCTCCGTCACAGGTGTATTTTTCCGGGATCGCCGCCCCTTCTTCAAAAATCGGACTAGAAATTTTCATAATATTTTCTTTATGATTAATTATAATGCTTGAACTCATGGCAAGGGCGTAAATCGCCGCCGCCGACGCCAGCAACAAAATCAATTTAACCAATAATTTTCCGATCTCTATTATTTCTCCCATACATACATTCTATCACAAAAAATTCGTTTTTTAATTCATATGCCGCATCAAACTCTATCTTATTGACAAAAATAATCGCATCCTGCTAAGCTTAACAACAATACCTGAAGGAAAGGGCACCCCTCACCCAGAAAGCCATTGCGCGCTACGGGCGCGCATGATATGGCAAAGCCTATTATTTGGCCGATGTCATTGGTGTGAATAATAACCATCAATACATTATCTGAAATAATGACTTTCTGGGTAAGGGGAACGACTCTATCCTGAAAGGGGTTAATTGAATATGCAAAAAACCCGGGCAATGCCTTGGGATTTTTTTTAAACAAGAACTTTGAAAACTGAATGGTGAGGAGGAAGTAATGAGATATTTGTTGACCATCTTGTTAATTTGCGTATTGCAATTTGTTGACTGCGCGCATGCTCCAAAATCATCTGTGGCAAACGCGCCAAATACCGATGAACAATTAGTGAGCACCATCGCGGAAGCCAAAAAAGCCGTAGTTTTCATTGGCATTACGAACATTAAAAGCCAAGAAAGAGGCCATGGCAGCGGTTTCTTAATAACCACAGACGGATATATCTTAACTGCCTGGCATGTGGTAAATCACGCCGATTCCACAATACAAGCCTGCCTCTATGAAAACGCGGTAGAACGCTATGGCGATTTGGAACGCGAAAATTGCCAGCCAGCCAGCCTTATTGGTTTTGATCCGCAAAGAGATGTTGCCCTGCTTAAAATTCAAGGAACTGATTTCCCCGTCATACAACTCGGGGAAGATCCTCCGGTCGGACAAAAAATTATAGCCCTTGGACATCCCAACAGATCTTTGTGGACTGCCACTGAGGGCATAGTATCAAAAAATCCGACTTTCTTTTTTGGAGATAATTATAATGATCCTTATTTTCTCCAAACAGACGCGCCCATATATTTTGGCTCTTCCGGCGGACCGCTTATTAGCCGGCAAGGACAAGTTGTGGGAATAGTTGACATGATGACCCTGTCCACAAACGGAGAAATCACGGGCATTAATCTGGCCGTGCCAATCGGTGATCTCAAAATACTTTTACCGAGATTAATGGAGGGCGGCAAAGTAACGCGCGCCAATCTGGGCATGCACTACGCCTTTCTGCACGATCTTAATTTCCAAACAATGTCCAATGACTTCAAGGCCTATAAACTACCCGAAAAGGTTCCGGGAACGCTCGCTCTATTTATCATTCCGGGCGGAGTGGCGGAAAAAAACGGCCTGACAAAGGGCGATATTATCCTGAAAGTGAACGATCAGATGATGAGCAATATAGTTGACGTTACTCGCCTTATCTCTTTCCAAAAACCCGGAACCGAAGTGGTTTTGGAAATAATGCGCCAAGGCGAAACCAAATTCGTTACGGTAAGGCTCAACGAAAAGCCGGAACCGAAACCGGAAAAAGCGCCAAAATCTTCTCCGAAAAAATAAGCCGTAAAACACGGCAAACAAAAATCACCCATCCAAGACGGGTGATTTTTTATGTGGTGCTGTATTCTTATTTTTCTTTAACGGCAAACTTTAAAGAAATAGAGCGGCTACAGCAATTCCGAACAAGGTCGTCGCAAGTGCAAAAAGAGCCTTATCATAAACAACCAAACCAGTTAGTAGCTGAATCGGCAACATGAATGCTTGCTGAAATTCTGGCGGTTGTAGGGCAAGCCAAGTGGAAAATGCACTTATAGTAGCGAGGAGAAAAGCAATTAACTTTTTTTGCTTGACGAGCCGACCAAAAAAGCCGACACCGGGTTCGAGCGGAAGTTGACGAATTCTGTTTATAATTATTCTAAGCGTAATGCCAAAAATTCCGACCGCAACAATTGGAATGATAATTGGCGAAAACATCTTAAAGGCAAATCTGGTTGCTTTTAAGATCTGTGGAACAAAGTTGGCGGGTAGGTGAAATTGACTAGTATGAGTTATCGATGCTATATGATTAAAAATTTTCTTCCCCCAAAATTAAAATGTGGTTCGAGCCGATGTTTTTCTCCGAGTTCTTTTGCGGTTTCGATTCATGTGATTCCAATTATTTTAACATAATTTCTTGTCTTATGCACCCAGTAGGATTCGAACCTACGACCATCTCCTTAAGAGGGAGTTGCTCTACCAACTGAGCTATGGGTGCGTAATTAAATTTATTTTACTAGTGACCTTATAAACTTTCTGCCCTGATAACTTTCCAACTGAATGGATGCAAATATTATTTTTTAATCCAGCATCTTTTTGTAACAAAAAGGTGCTGGATTTAAGTATGCCGATCCGCCAAAATCGATGCGCCGAACGAATATGGTTTGATCGCGGCCTCAAAACCGAAGCCTTTCACCATGCCTACCAAACCGTCTATGAATTCCCGGGTCGGGCCATTTTGTCCCACGTCAATGTGTACGGTTATCTTATTATCCCAGAAAAATTCCTCCCCTAAACGTTCCCGCAACGCGCTTTTTAATTCCTGCATCAGCATGATGGATTGCATGGCTTCTTTGTAAATACGATCCCGCAAAATGGGACACGCCGATTCCGGAGACTTGGTCCAAAAATATCTGCCGCCGTGCCCCACGCGCCAAACGCCGACCGCGGTCACAAAACAAACTTTTTCCGCCGCCCGCGAATCCGTACCCACCACTATCTCATAACGATCGCGCGGATTCTCGTCAATATAAAAAACTATCGCGTCTATCAGCTCGGCGAAACTAAAATCGTGTTTCAAATTATGGAATAAAAAATGCATTGGCTTTTATACTAAAGTATTTCTTTCAAAAAAGAGAGTCCTGAATATCCTCTTTTATAACATAAGGATTTCCGGTAATTTTAGCGGATAAGACGCGGTCAACTTTAAAAATACGCGGCGCGCGCCGCAAATGGCAATACCCTTCAAAAACTTCCTTGCTCAATTTGTAAATGTCCACCAGACGCGTGTTGCGCGGTTCATCGGAAGACGAAGACGCGGTTCCGGTGACATAATCTATTTCCACACTCCGCCGCTCCGCAAGCGCTTCGCGCAAAACGAAAGAAACGTCTTTTTGCGCCGGACTTCCCCAAGATACGGGAATAGCCATTTTCCTCATCTGATCGCGCGAAAAAAATGAAATGTTCCCATGCGCCTTGCCGTGCTCGTACAATTCTTTGGTAACCCGCACATCCTGCGTGCAATATTTTTTAATCTCGTCTATTTTGCCTTCTTTATACCACTGGAGTGCCTGTAAACCGTCCGCGCTTTTTTTAACGCCCAAAGTCGTGCCCGCCAAATTATCCAAAGAGATACGAAAACCGGCGCCTCGCACCACATCGTCCATCAGATCCAAAACCGCCAAGTTGTAAGAAGCCGCCGGAATATACGGCTCCATCACCGGAATATCAAAGCCCTTAATGTTAAATCCTATCAGAGTATCCGCCTCATCCAACATTTTTTTAAATCCACTCACTTCGTGTTCTTCGAACGCGAAATACGCGTCCTTATTATAAGAATAAGCGCAGAGCACGGATATGCCCAAAAGGTCCATGTGATCTCTGCCTCCCACATCATCAAAACTTTTTTTGGTTTCTATATCAAATACGACCGTGTCCTTCATCAAAAACAATATAGCAAAAAACCCGCCGTTTGGCGAGCTTTTTGTTAATAACATGAACGATCGCTAAAACATGACGTCGAACGCGAATGTGCCCGAACCCAAAACCAGCAAAGAGAGCGCCATGGCGAGCAATGCCAGATCAAATTCATAACCTCCCACGAATCCTTTTTTGCGGCTTACCAATAACATGGCGACGATCATATCTATCGCTATCAATGCCGCCGCCGCCTGCGTGAACAAACCAAGCAACAATAAAATCCCTCCAAAAAATTCAACCACGCCAACCACCAAAACCCAAAACTTCGCCGGCCTTAAACCCAACATCCCGAAAAATCCGGCGGTTTCCGAAAAATTCTTGAATAATTTCGGATAGCCGTGCGCCACGAAAACCAGCCCCAAGACAAGTCGCAAAATAAATGGCGCCAGCATCTGAAACGCGAACAACTGCGGAAAAACGCTTAACATATTTTTAATATTTTAATTGATAATATAATGGTTGTATTTTAACAAATATTCGCATGATATGCCACACATACAATATAGACCATTTATTATATTCCTTACATTAAAAATCCGCGGTCGCGGATTTTTAATGTAGAAACATCTTTACCTATAAAAAGTATATTTTGCAGAATAATTTAGATTTTTATAAACCGAAATGATCTTTGAAGGCCGTATCGTACTCCATTTTTTCTACCACCAAATAAAGTAAATCCTTGCCTATCTTAAAATCCGCCTTAAGTAAGGTAACCATATCCTCGCAATCGTATGGATAAATCCAGACGCTGTCTTGTGCGTGTACAAAACCTATGGCGACCAGGGTATCGCGAACCCTATCACGCAATCCTTTTCTCTTTTCAGGAATATCAAAAATAAGCACCCGCCAACGACCGTCCCAGCGTATAGGTTTTTTGAATCTATATTCCGACAGCTCCAAGCGGCGCAAAACCGTCTCACCCTTAGTGGTGAGTCTTAGCTTGCCATTAGTATATTGCAGTAATCCTTGTCGCACTAATCGCTCGCGCGATTGATTGATAATTTCTTTCTGGCGTCGGCGCGGCAAAATACCGAGCTTCGCCATCGATCCCAAGACATTCGGCGCCACCATGCCAACACTTAAAATACCGACTAATGCCACTGACCCGAGAATTATCTTTTTTATATTCGTTCGCCGTCGATTTTTAGCGATTTGTTGTTCTATTTTTCCCATACATTTATTATATTACATTCATTGTATTTAATATACATTTATTTTCCGCGGTCGCGGAATTTTACTGTATATTAAAAATTTATTTATTATTTAAAAGACGGGAAATAAATAGCAAAAATACCTGCGAAATTCGCGCGCTTTTATTCGCCGCGTGGTTGTACTACCATTAAATAATGGAAAAGAGCCATGGAGCTAAGAGTTCTGGAACCAGCCAAGATTATGGATGGCTAATATTATTTTTGCTGATTCTCGCCGTAATGTGGTATTCGCAGGGAGGCAGATTTGAAACTGGCGGAATTATTCTGG
This sequence comes from Candidatus Niyogiibacteriota bacterium, assembly GCA_016214345.1. GTDB lineage: Bacteria > Patescibacteriota > Minisyncoccia > JACROR01 > JACROR01 > JACROR01. The sequence goes on along the minus strand of JACROR010000009.1, from coordinate 103,408 downwards.
AGCCCCCAAGCTCCGTCAGCCAATCACCCGCGAGCGAAGAAAAAACCGCGGCAATTCCACCCAAAAAAGACACAGGCGCTCCCGGAGAATCTCCTTACAAGAACCAAATAAGTATTGGAACGGATGCGGCGCGCGCGACCAATCCTAAAGAAGAATACATTACTCTCGCCGCGTCCTATGGAAATACGGAGAACATCAACATAACTGACTGGGCCCTCACCAACAAAGCCGGCACCATCATTAAAATAAGACAAGGAGCATATTTACCGTATTCCGCCAGAGTGAATCCCCAAGCAGACATACGGCTGGAGCCCGGAGGAAAAGCCATAATACTCACCGGCAATAGCCCCATTGCCACTAATTTCCGACTGAATACCTGTACCGGCTATTTCAGCCAGTTCCAAAATTTTATTCCCAATCTTCCCGAACAGTGTCCTTATCCTAAAAATATCCCGGGGCTATATAATATGAAAGACGATGCCTGCATAAATTATATTGAAAACTTGCCGCGCTGCGTGATGCCGCAAAATGTCCCCTTGATGACCCAAGATACTTGCCGCGCCGTGATAGAAACCAATTTTAATTACGCCGGATGCGTGGAGAACGAAAAAAATAATGAAAAATTTTACTCCAAAGAATGGCGGATATATTTAGACAAAGATACGGAATTATGGAAAGACAAATACGAAAAAATAACGCTTTGGGATAAAGAAGGTCGTTTGGTAAGCGAATATTCGTACTAAATTTGATCGCTTATTTTTCCTCAAAAATAACTTTGTCGATTGTTCCGTAATAGCCAAGCTCGCCTCCTATAAATTTTTCGGCAGAAAAAATAACGCTCGGAGGTTTAATATTCTTAATTGAATCAACATCCTTCGCGCGCTCCAATCTGCATAAAGTAATGTGCGGCATATATTTATCACCGGCCAACAATGCGCCATATTTTTCAATTTGATGACGGTCTTCTTCGCTTAAAGACGCGCCTTTAAGCAAGTCTGAAAATTGCCGCATTAACATGCCGTCAGTCAATGGACGCAAAATGTCATTCATTTCCTTGTGGAGTCCTATAATTTCCGGAGTTTTTTTAACATTCCAAAATATATTGCCATTAGGACGCGCGAACAAACTATCTTCCATTTCAATCCTTAACGGCACACCTTGTTCCCGTGTTATTTTTTGAAAATATTCATTTAGCGCTTCTTGCGAGCGCGCGGGAAATCTGCCTTGAAATAAAGTAATATGCGGAAGATGCTTGGCATCAATACGAAAAACCGTTGGGGCTCGCTTGGCAATTTCCTCTGCCATAGACAAAGCCGCCCGAGCCGCCTCGCCCTCCACCGCTACGGCAATGCCCGCGTCTAAATATTCTCTAGTTTCAAAATTCTCAAACTTTTTAATCATATTTATAATTATAAACCATTTTTATCATAAATTATGCAAAAATATAACAAAAAATGGGCGCCGTTTTAGACGCCCATTTTTATTCAGTCCTCGTATCTTGCGAGGATCTGAATTTCTTCGTCAGCTCTCCCATTCCAATCAGTACCTCCCAAGAGGTGTACCATTCCACCAAAAAAGCGCTCAATTATGCCCATACCAATCAGCTCCTTTCTTAATCCTCAGTTTCCCTTACCAGCCTGCCAATCGCTTTCATGGACAGTGGGCGCTTCAACGCCTCTAGCTGTTCACGATCCTCAGAAGACATCAAGATCTTTCCCGTAGCTTCTTCTTCATTTGCTAGATCAAACAATCTGTGTATGTCGTCCTGCGCGGCCATAAGAGCTTCGCCATATCTTTCTCCCGCACTATTTCCAGAAGATAATCTTCCAATAATACCCTCCCAATCAATGCCCATAAACTCACCTCCAATCCATGCATTTTAAAGTACCATGTTAACTTAAATAAAAATTTAGCACATTAAGCTAATTATGTCAATAGCAGGGTAAATAACGTTTCGCGAAGTTTAAATATAGCAATTCCCGCCGCAACTGACACATTCAATGATTCTTTTTTGCCGCGCATGGGAATTTCCATAATGGCATCGCATTTTTTAAGAATTTGGGGCGATAGACCGCGGACCTCATTGCCGACTAGAAGCGCGATGCCGAAAAATTTGTTGGCAATTTTTCTTTTACGCAAATAGCTCTCGGCTTTTTCATAATTAAAAGATTTCGGAGATTGCTCCAACGCCAAAATAAAAACTTTTTCCCGGCGCAACTTTTCAATCAAGCTCGGCAGATCAGCGCGCCTCTCCCAGGGTACGGAATTTTCCGCGCCCAATGCCACTTTGTGTATGCCTTTGCGCGCATTGCCCAATCTGTCTTGGGGCGCTCCGGTATAACCGGTCAAAAATATCTTAGAAACTCCGGCCGCATCCGCGGTCCTAAACATCGATCCCACATTATAAAGGCTCCTGATATTATGCAGGATCAAATATAAATTATTTGGGGCCATTTATTTAATTTCGTAAACCAAACTTACAGTAACCACAATCTCATTTTCTCCCACAGGCACTTCGGGCGCCGAGCCACCCTTGCCCATGGGCGCGAAAATCGCTTCCCGATATATCGGTTGGATTCCGCCGTAAGATTCATTAAAACTCAAAATATCCCCCAATCTGACGCCTAAGTCTTTTGCCAACGCTCGCGCCTTGCTCTTGGCGTTATCAATCGCCTGTTTTCTAACTTCCGCCCTTATATTGTCCGGATTTTCCACCGTAAAAAATAACTGCCCCACCTGATTGATTCCCGCGGATGTTACGCCCGCTAAAATCTCCCCCGCTTTATCAATATCTCTTATTTTTACCTCTAAACTTTGTCTCACTTCATAACCGCGAAAAATTCTCTCGCCCTCCTTATAATCATAAAGCGGATTAATAGAATAGCCGGTAGTTTTTATGTCTTTTTTATCAACGCCTTTTTTGTTTAAAAAATCCGTGGCCTTATTTATGGACGCGGTAGCGAGCGATTGCGCTTCAACCGCGGTTTTACTTTCGCCCACCACGGACAAAGACACTTGTCCGATATCCGGCCTGGTAAAAACCTTGCCTTCACCGGAAACCGTGATACTCGGGATTTGTGTTCCTTTAATTGATAAGGACTTAATTTCAGAAACTATTTTCGCAAAAACCAAAATAGAGAGCGCGATGCTCAACACCGAAAGCGTCCCCATAAAAATTTTTTTATGAAAAAAATGTTTTTCTTCTTGCATAAATTTTAATAAACCGCTTTATCCACGTTTACTTGGAAGCTAAGCTTCCAAGTAAACGGTTCCAAAACATAAATTAAAACCTGCCTTCATTAATATGCCGCCTGATCTCCGCCTTGAGCATCTCCACATGTTTATCGTCGTCTGCTTCCAGCGTCTTCCAGAGTTTTTGGCAAAACTCGCATCCTTCCGCGTTTCTCTTGTAATGCTCGCCGTAACGCCAAAGCGCGCTATTTTTCTTGGATAACGCGTGGACCAGATCAAAATTATGATTTTCTAACATGGTTTTTTTATTTTTTAACTTTAACGGTTTTTACCCGCTTTTTTCAGGCCCGACCGCGCCTGATTTTTTCTCCCATTTTTTATAAAGTTCCGCGATCTGTCTCTTAAGATCCTCTTCCGATAATCCGGCTTTTCTTAAACGAAGCTTTTCTCCTCGTATATGCTTTCTAACACTTGCCGCTAATTTATTTTTTATCATAAAAGTATTTTAACAAAAATAAATAAAAGAAACCACTAACCCTTGATAACCGCGAGAGGGCGCAGCCGTGCCACCTTTTTCGCCATACCAACGGCTTCCACCGTGTCCACCACCGAATCAATGTCTTTATAAGCTGCCGGAGCTTCTTCGGCGATCCCCCGCAAGGATCCGGCGAACACATAAATTCCTTCCGCCTCTAATCGTTCTCGCAACGCGCGCGCCTCAACATGTTTTCTCGCTTCGGTGCGGGACATGGAACGTCCCGCGCCGTGAGCCGCCGTGCCGAAAGTATTTTCCATCGCGCCTTCCGCTCCCGCCAAAATATAAGAAGCCGTCCCCATGCTTCCCGGAATAAGCACCGGCTGGCCCACGTTCCGATAGCGCGAAGGAATCTCCGAATTTCCCTTGGCAAAAGATCCGGTGGCGCCCTTACGATGCACCAATAATTCCAAGCTTTCGTATTTTTCAATTTTTGCCAGATTATGCGCGACATCGTAAACTGTTTTTAATTCTCCACCGCTATCGCCTAAAATATCTTTCCACGCCTTTCTCACTTCCCAAGCGATCAACTGGCGATTAGCCCACGCGAAATTCGCGGCAGCACTCATGGCTTTAAAATAATTCTGTCCTTCTTCGGAACGAAAAGGCGCGCACGCAAGTTCCCGATCCGGAATCCTTATGCCGTATTTGGGCATGGCCGCCATCATGGTACGAATATGGTCGGTAGCCACTTGATGCCCTAATCCGCGCGATCCGGTATGTATCAAAACGGTAACCTGCCCCAAAAAAAGACCAAAGGCCTCTGCCGCGTCTTTAGAAAAAATTTTCTCCACAAAGCCCACCTCCACAAAATGATTTCCCGCGCCCATGGTTCCCAACTGGTCTTGTCCGCGCGTTTTAGCCCGCGAAGATACCATCGCGGGATCAGCGTCCGGCAATTCTCCTCCCGATTCAATAAACTCCAAGTCTTCTTTTTCTTCGTAACCCATGGCTACCAAGCCGCGCGCGCCGCATTTCAAAACTAGATCCAAATCCTTGCCGGATAATTTTAAAATTCCACTTCTCCCAGCGCCGGACGGAACTTCGGCAAAAATTCTGCCACCCAGATCATTTAGGCGCGGTAAAATCACATCCGCCGCCAGATCAGAGCGCAAAAGGCGCACGCCGCAATTTATGTCATAGCCTATGCCGCCGGGAGAGATCACGCCATTCTTGGCGTCCATGGCGGCAACGCCGCCGATCGGAAAGCCATAGCCCTCATGGATATCAGGCATGGCAAGAGCGTATTTATAAATTCCGGGCAGCGTGGCCACGTTGACCAATTGTTCCGCGGACCTGTCTTCCAAAGAATCTAAAAGCATTTTCTCCGTAGCGTAGATTCGCGCCGGAACACGCATGTCTTCCCGGAAAGACCGGGAAATCTCCCAAAGATGGTCGTTTATTTTTTTAAAATCTTTTATAACCATAGCTCAAATATCAAATACCAGCACGGTTTCCCATTTTCCGCTCTTATTCTTTTTTATGTCCGCCTCGTGATAAGTCGTGGCTTTAATGTCTTCGTCAAAATCTTCCACCGGCACGCCGAAGATCTCCGCTTCAAGTTCCGTATTTGATATGTTTTTAAACGCGACACTCAAATAAATTTCCTTATGGCTGTACGCGTTGTATAAAACTTCGTTCAAAAAATCCACTAACAACGCCGACGCGTCCGCTGATGAAATTTTAATTCGGCGCTTGAAGATTTTGGCAGCTTCTCGCGACGGCTTTCGCTCTTTCAAAACACGCATCATGCCCTCAAAAGCGCCTAAAAAAAGCTCTTGTAAGCTCAAACCGTCCACTCGCATACGCAAATCAGCCGTGTGAGGCAATATGATAAAACCCATTATTTCCATTATATTCCTAAAAGGCCCTTATCACTATTTTCACTCAAATGACGAACAATGATAAAATAAAAGGTATTAAACCTTTTGTTGCGTCGTCACTCGCCTGCCTGCCGGTAGGCAGGGACGAAGTGCGATCCGCCAGCTAGCGGACACTTCGCTCCTCACTAGACGCAATAAAAATATGAAATATCTTATACAAAACATAAAAATAACCTGCGAAGACATCATTATCCTAGACCTGATGTCGGCCATAAAAGAAAAAATGATCGATTTCCTTCCAGGACAATATGCCATGCTTGCTTTTTATGACGAAAACGGAAAATTGGTAAGTCCGCACGCCTTTTCCATAGCAAGCTCGCCGGAAAACGTTCCCTTGATCGAGTTCGGCATAAAAATCAAAGGTAAATTCACCCAAAGTCTGGCAAAACTTACGCCGGGAAAAGAAATATTCGTATACGGACCTTACGGCAATTTTATTTTTGATCCGCACATGGACCGAGACACGGTCTTTATCGCCGGAGGAGTGGGCATCACGCCGCTCTTAAGCTCTATTCGTTACGCCGCGGACAAAAAACTGCCGAACAAATTAACCCTTCTATACAGCAGCCGTTGGACAGATAAAATACTTTACTATGAAGAAATAAAAAAACTGGAGGCGGCTAACCCTAATTTTAAAGCATTTTTTGCCGTCACTGACAGCGGCATCCCGGAAGGAGCAGAACGCATGATAAACGAAAGATTGGGCGCAAAGATCATCAGCGCCGCTCTTAAAAATCAATTGCGCGGAAAAACTTTTTTCTTATGCGGGCCGGGTCCGTTCATGGCATCCATCACCGATGATCTGGAAAATTTGGGAGTCGAAAAAAAATTCATCAAAACAGAAGCGTTCTCCATGATACCCGCGTTGCCCCTCAAAGAAGACCTGCCTAATTTGGCGCTGGTCTACGGAGGATTCGCGGCGCTCATGACCCTTGTAACTTTGTGGATCTACAACATTGAAAGCGCGCGAACTACGGATAACACCTACGCCAGAACTAACCTTATCTACAGCTTGAAACAAATACAGGAATTGCAAAAAAATATGTTCCAAGAGCAAACTTCCGCCCAACCGCCCACGGCTCCCGCGGTAAGCAACGCTCCGGCGCCGATCTACAATATCCCGCCGACTCCGGCTATCAATTACCAAGCGCCGATCAGGCCGCGCACCACGGTATCATAAGCAACAACAAACCACACATGAACTCGATAGAAAAATTCAAAACGATGGGTACGGAAATAATAATATGCGCGGAAATTTCAAAAAATGAACGCGCTATTTTGCAAAACATTAAAAAAATATTTTGCGATTTTGAAGAACAATTCAGCCGTTTCCGCGCGACAAGCGAACTAAGCCGGCTCAACCGATCCCGAGGCCGGAAATTTAACGCCAGCGCCATGATGATGGAACTGCTGGAACAAGCAAAGATCGCCCACGCGCGCACTAACGGCATATTTGATCCCGCCGTGATAAATATTTTAAAAGATCTCGGATACGACAAAAACTTCGAAGACCTGGAGCAAAAGTCACAAAATCAATACACCCCCATCAAAATTTTCGCTCCCGAAAATAACGCCTGCCTGTCCGGTAGGCAGGCCTTCACCGGTATAAAAATAAATAAAACGGCTCACACCGTAAAAATGCCGGCCAACACTGAAATAGACCTTGGTGGGATTGGAAAGGGCTTTGTCGTAGACCTGGCCGCGCGCAAACTTAAAAAATATTCACAAAATTTCTGGATATCGGCCGGCGGAGATATGATATTCTCAGGAACGGATGGCGGGAAAAAATGGCGCGTTGGCGTGCAAAATCCGCTTTGTCATGAAGATGATATAATGGAACTTGAAATACCCGAAAACATGCCTGCCATAGCCACTTCGGGCATCACCAAAAGAACATGGCGCAAAAATGGCGCAACATATCACCATATCATTGACCCGCGCACCGGTCTGCCTGCCAACAATGGCATTCTCGCCGCCACAGTGATGGCTCTCGACGCCTTAAAAGCCGACGTTTTGGCAAAATCAGCGCTTATATTAGGCAAAGAAGAAGGCTTGGACATGATAAATAATACCGATAATGCCGAAGGGGTTTTAATAGATCGCGATCTTCATGTATATTTTTCCAAAAATATGCGGGCATTGTCGCAAATATGAATAAAAACAACCAAAATATCATTATAGTTTTTATTTTTAACACCATTTTTTGGGCGGCGCCTTTTATGCTTAACGCCGCGAACGGGAATCCCGCGCCGATCGCCCCATCATTACCTTGGGCCTGGATCGCTACCAGAGCCGCGGGCATCGTGGGATATATTCTGCTTTTTATCCTGACCATGTCCGGCCTGGGCATTAAAACCGGCCTTATTTATAAATTCATAGACCCCGTGCAAGCATGGATCATACACAAATATCTGGGTATTGCCACCGCTACGGCGATAGCCATACACTTAATCTCGCTTTGGCTGGATCCTTTTCTCAAATTCAGCCTTTATGAAATATTAGTGCCATTCGCGTCAAATTATAAAAATTTATATGTCGCGTTGGGCATCATAGGTTTTTATATGTTTGTAGCGGTTATTTTCAGTTCAATATTTTTATTCATGAATCCATACATTTTATGGAGATTGCTGCATTATCTGCCATATCCTATCTTCGTATTTATATTTCTGCACGGCATTCTGATAGGAACGGACAGCTCTATACCTTTTATGTTATGGCTTTACTGGATAACGGGCTTGCTGGTAGCAATGCTAAGCACATATAGAATCTATTTATCTTTTAAACGCCGCGCTTAAACATGCTAAACAAAAAAAATAGGAAATATAAAACAATAATAATATGGATCGTTTTGGTCGCTTTGATCGCGGTTGCGGCCGTGCTTTTCGCTAAAGAGGGCGCGAACCATGATTCTTATCTGTACAAAATAATACGTCCAAGCCTTCCCGACAACGCGCTAGAGATAATTTTTTCCAAAAATCAATATGTTTTGGGCGAAGAAATATTTTTCGGAGTATTGAACAAAACCAATCAAACTCTGCGCATAGAAAATGAATGCCCCAAAGAACCACTGGATATTTATCGCCTGGAAAAAGATGTGTGGATACGCATCAAGGGCCAAACAAAAAACCCCTGCAGATCGACCGAAGATATTATCATACGACCATACGAACTTAGGGGGGCTTCTTATCTGCCCTGGCAGGGCGCTATTTTTTCCGTACCTGGAAAATATAAAATAGAACTCCGAGTGGAGGGGTACGGAAATAAATTCGCGAAAGAATTTGAAATAATGACCGGGTCTATCTGATCATTTAATCTCTCTTTGCCTCAATTCGGAAAGCGCCTTTCGCGCTTCACGCCTGTCGTCCCATGGAATACGCGATCCTCGCGTCCCCATAATTACGGATTCCGAGCCTTTGCCGGTGATGATCACCGTATCCGCGGCTCCCGCTGAAAAAATAGCTTTTTTAATGGCCTCGCCTCTGTCCAAAATCTTATAAAAATGCGCTGTTTTACTAAGCGATCTCATGGCCTGGAGAAAGCCATCTTCTATTTCATTTAGAATGGTTTGCGGATCTTCATCATAAGGGTCTTCATTGGTCAAGATCACGGTATCGCAATTTTGCGCCGCTATCATGCCAAACTTATTTCTTTTCCATTTATCTCTGCCTCCTCCCGCGGAACCCAAAACGCAGATCATTTTAGCTGGTCGCGCGACCGAAGACGGAGCAATTTCTCTTAACGTTTTGTATACTTTTTCCAAAGAGTCCGGAGTGTGCGCGTAATCCACTACTACCCCAAACGGTTGATCTTCATTGATAAATTCCATTCTGCCGGGCACGGCTTTAAAATTAACGAATGCTTGTTTTATTTTATCCGCGGAAATATTCAGCGCTTTTGCCACGCTAAGCGCCACCAAAGCATTATAAACATTAAATTCTCCAACCAGCGGCAAAAGAAATTTTTCTTTTTCCGCCCTAAATTCAATATGTTGGGCTTCCAATTTTACATCCGACGCCTCAACCCATCGCGAAACCTTGGATTTTAATTTATTTTTATGACCGGCTTCAAAAGATTTTATCCCGTAACCTATCTTGGCCGGCGCAATTGATTTTTCAAAAAATAATTCCGCACTCGGATCATCCGCGTTTATTACGCTCCACTGGTGCGGCATTTGAAATAATTTTAATTTCGCGGCGCGATACGCGTCAAAGCCGCCATGGGATTCTATATGTTCGGGTGTAATATTGGTAAAGACCAAAATTTCCCAGTTGATATTTTTATGGCGGAATTGCCTTATGCCCTCGGAAGTAACTTCAATAACGGCATGCGTGGCTTTTTCTTTTTTGGCTTGGGCTAAAAATTTTTGTAAAGCCGCGCGCCCGGGCATGGTCATTTTTAATTCATTGGGCCATTCACGCTCTCCTATTTTAAAACGGATGGAAGACACCGAAGCCGTTTTTATTCCGGATTCGCATAAGATCGCGTCAATTAAATTAACCACCGTAGATTTACCATTGGTGCCGGTCACTCCTATAACCGTCATGTCCCGCGAGGGAAACCCATACCAAAACGCGCCCATGACCCCTAAAAACCAATGGTAAAACGGCTGAAGCGCGCTAAATAAACGCCCGGGAATCAACCTCCTCCCCATTCTTAAAATGTCTTCCAACATAAATACCAGCGTAAAACTAAAAATGAAAAATGAAAAGCGAAAAATAAAAAATGTTTTTAGTTTTTCGTTTTTAACTTTTCGCTAACTAAGGCTTATGTACGATACTGCCTACATATATAAGCACGACAGTCACGCTATTGGTCATTATAATCTTAAGCGGAAGCCCTATTACATACTGATCCGAAAAAATGGTAAATAAAAGAGCCAAAACCAAAAATACCGCCCAACAGGCCACAAAAAATTCTCCCTTATGCAGGTGCTCCAAGCGCCCGCTTTTTTTGCGATATTCCTTTAAAATGGTATACATAGCCACCGCGCCCAAATAAGGCTCGGAAAGCGCGTTCACGAAAAACGCCAACAATTTATGTTCATCCCATGATTTGCCAAAATAAAGCCAAGCTAGCGAAAAAAAATAAAAATAAGTGAAGATCCCGAGAAAAAAGAACAACACATCCAGCATTTCCTGAAAAAGCGCCTTGGTCATCTCTTTTTTAATGGAAAAATCTTTTTTTACTTTCTTTTTATGTTTGGGAACGACCTCTACGGCGTCAGAGTCGATCATTAATTGAAACCAAGTCATATTATTGTTTACCTAAGACTTTTAATGCCGCCTTGATCCTTTGTTCCACGCTCTTAGCGTCCGCCCCCACCTCTTGCAGGGCTTCGCGTATTTCTTTCAAAGAATAACCCATGGACTCCAGAGCTCCAATGACGTCTCCGTCACCTCCCAATATTTCAGACGCCGCGCCCGATCCTCTGCCAAATTTATCCTTCAGCTCCACGATGATCTTCTCCGCGGTTTTTTTGCCAACGCCGGAAACTTTAGAAAGATACGAGGTTTCACCGGAAGCAATAGCCATTTTTAAAGTATCCAACGGAGCCACGCTCATCACGCCCATCGCCGATTTCGGACCTATCCCGGAAATAGCGATCAGGGCTTCAAAAAATTCCACCTCCGCCTTCTCGGTAAACCCGTAAAGATCTATCGCGTTTTCACGCACGCAAAGATGCGTCCAAAACACCGTGTCTTCGCCTTTTTTCCCTTGTTTTGCCGCGGCCGCTTTAATGGTAAAGGGCGGGGCATATACCTTGTAACCTACCCCGGCTACGTCCAAAATAACGTATTTTTCTCCACCAAATATAACTTTTCCTCTGAGTGTCCCAATCATATAATTTAACTCATTATACCATACCGTTGACTTTGCAAACAAAATGATGTATTAAATAAATAAACAACGTGAAGCACCTTAATTCATCAAGGAGGAAATTATGGCAGACGGAGAAAGGACAACGTTCAAGAACGAAGGCATATGGATAGTTAAAATATGCGCGCATCATGGAAAAATGTTCGTATCGGGTGTATGGCTGTACCTGCCAAAACTGGTGGCGTTTTTAGCCTCGGAACAAAAAGACGCGAATACGCGCGTGTATTCGGAAAACTGCGATGAACGCTGCAAATGCGGCGAAAATTACGGACGCCACGAATAACAAACGAAAGCGGTCCTACGGGGCCGCTTTTATTTTTATCACCTTGACGCCTTACGTCATCTGATATAACTTATGTAAATATGCCAAACATAGAATCAGCTAAAAAAGCGCTAAGGCAATCCATTAAGCGGCAAGCGAGAAATGCCAAAAGAAAAACCGCCATGAAAGACACCGTAAAAGAAGTGCGCTCTTTGATCGCGGAACATAAGTTAGAAGACGCGAAAAAACTTCTTCCCGTTGCTTACCAAGCCATAGACAAGGCCGCTAAACGAAAAGTTATAGAGCAAAACACGGCAAGCCGCAAGAAATCCAGGCTAACCATGCTTTTAAATAAAGCTAAAGCTTAAGTAATAAATAAAAAATTCCATAATCCAATCCGCCGGCCAGCGGATTGGATTTATTGCGCGCGTCAAGTAGACGCCGAAAAAGCGAGTCCAACTCCTCTATCCTAAAACGCGCGGCGCCATCCAAAGATTTTTTTATTACATATTCGTGCAAGCCGGTTATTTTTTTTATCGTAGCCGGAGATTTGCCGGCTAATTTTTTTACGGTAAACAAAGTCTTCGCCTGCCACAAAAGACGCCATAATATTTCTTCGGCCGGCACTCCCTTATTTTTATATTTTTCAAAGAGATCTATGGCTTGTTCGCGGTTCCGCGACAAAACCGCGTCTGTCAAATCAAACATGGGCCCCGCGCCGTCCGCGGATAATTTATTTTTTTTATCCGAAATATGCCCCAAGGGGAGCGCCTCCAATTCTTTACGTATCGCCCACAGATCAGAATCGTGCTCAAGCGCGACGCGCGAGAGCTCGGCCTCCGAAATATTAAATTTAAGTTTATCAGCCTCGGTCCGGATCCAATTTTTCAATTTAACGCCGGAGATCGGCAAAAACTCTTGCGTCTTTTTAGCATAACGCGCGATTTTATCGGCCGTTTCCTTGTCCGTGTCTTCTTCCCAAAAAATAAAAATATTGTCCGAATCCCTTACGCTTTCCAAATTATCCAATACGATCTTTTTTATGCCCGGATCTGACAATATTCTTTCGGTAGAAATTAAATATTTTCCGCCGAACATAGACGAGCTCCGCGCCAATTCTCCGAAAAAATCCGGATCAAAATTATCCGTATTCACGCGGAAAAAATGATGCGAAGCGTTCCCCTTGCCCAAAAATCCTCGGACGATCTCTCCTAAATTTTGGCGGCTTCTATATGTATCTTTCCCATAAAGAAAATAAATCATATTCTTTCCATGTCCGCCCAGTTAGGACCGATTTTTATATCCACCGTGAGCGGAATCTCATCTTGATACGCGCTCTCCATTTCTTGTTTGATGATCTTCGCGGCCTTTAACACAAATTCATCTTTAATTTCAAAAATGAGTTCATCGTGAATCTGCAAAATCATACGCGCGCTTTGCGCCATTTCTGGATCTTTTTGAAGCGCGCGATGCGCTCGCACCATGGCTATTTTCATGATATCCGCGGCCGTACCCTGGATCGGAGCGTTAACCGCCATGCGCAAAAATTCATGATGAAGATATTCGGGCAAGGATCGCAATTCGGGAAAATAACGCTTACGGCCGAACAAGGTTTTGACAAAACCCAAACTCTTTGCCGTATTTTTCGTATCATCCATGTATTTTTTAATTCCGGAAAAATCTTCAAAATATTCCGCCAAATATTTTTTAGCTTCATCCAATGAAACTCCTAAATTTTCTGAAAGCGACCTCGCCCCCATACCGTACAAAATGCCAAAATTAATAACCTTGGCGCGCCGGCGCATTTCTTTGGTCACCTCACCTTCCGAAACATTAAACACCGCCGAAGCCGTGGCGCCATGAATGTCTTTTCCCTCCAAAAAAGCTCTCTTCATGATCTTATCGTCAGACAACATGGCCGCGACACGAAGCTCAATTTGAGAATAATCCGCGGAAAGCATCTTCCAACCGGCAGGAGCTATGAATGCCCTGCGAATTTCTTTCCCGGTTTCCGATTTAACCGGAATATTTTGCAAATTGGGATTTTGCGAAGAAAAGCGACCCGTTGCCGTGCCCGCCTGATTATAAGTGGTATGAACACGCGAATCTTTATCGGCCAATCCGGGCAAAGTGTCCAAATAAGTTGATTTTAGCTTCGCCAATTCGCGATATTTTAACACCAACTCAATAATAGGATGGCTATGTAAAAGTTTTTTTAATTCGGGAAAACTTGTGGATTGCGCTCCGCCTCCGGTTTTTCTTATTCCCTTGGTGGAAATTTTTAATTTATCGTATAAAATTTCCGACAACTGTTTGGGAGAAGCGACATTAAACTTGGCACCCGCCAACTGGCAAATCCTCTTTTCCAATGTCACTATTTCTTTTTCATATTTTTTGGAAAATCTCATTAAAATTTTCCGGTCTATTAAAATACCGCGCCGCTCCATTTCATTCAATATGCTCATCAGGGGTATTTCAGTTTCTTCAAAAAAATTAATCAGCCCTTCTTTTGCCAACTTGCCGTTAAGCGCCGCTTCCGCTTCTTCCGTATTTTTGGCGTTAACCGCCCTAAAAATGTCTTCCGCCGAAGCATTTATGTGGCGCGAATCCAGCAACCAAAAAGCCACCGAGAGCTCTTTTTCTTTTTGGGGATTTATCGTGGAAACCGAAATCTTTGGACTTTCCGCCTCTCCGGGCAAACGGGAAAGCAAGCTCGCAAAACCCAATTCCCTGAATAATTTTTCCGCTTTTGCGCGATCGTAATTCTTGCTCCATTCCGTATCTTTTATATGAAAGATCACGGGTGCGTCCAAACGAATCGTGGCCAATTCCTTGCTGAACAGCGCGTCATCTTCATGCTCTTCCAAAAGCGCGGCAATGCGCTGTTTTATTCCCAGATTTAAAAATTTAGCGCGGTCTTTTTTTAAATTTTTATAAATATTTTCCAAAGAACCGAATTTTAAAATGAGTTCCGTCGCGCTCTTATCGCCTATGCCCGGAACCCCGATAATATTGTCCGAAGGATCGCCCTTGAGGCCTTTAAAGTCCGGCAATAACGCCGGAACAAAACCAAAACGCTCTTTTACTCCGGCCTCATCATAAATAATTGTGTCTTGGATGCCTTTTTTAAGAGTATAAACCGTAACCTTGCTGCCCGATACCAATTGAAGCGTGTCTAAATCGCCTGAAGCGATGATCACTTTGAGATTTTTTTCTTTTTTGGATTTAAAAGCAATGGTGCCTATAATGTCGTCCGCTTCAAATCCCGGAGCGTCATAGCTCGGAATATTAAACGCCTTCAAAATGTCTCTGGATCTATTTATTTGCAAGGCCAAACCCTCGTCCATTTTAGGCCGCTTACCTTTATAAGCCTCGTAAACAACATGCCGGAAAGTTGGCTGCGGCAACTCATAACAGGCCACTATAAAATCCGGTTTTAATTCCCGGATAATCTTGATCAGCATGGATGAAAAACCGTAAAGCGCGCCTGTGGGCGCCCCCTGCGGAGAAGTAAAAGACGGCAAAGCATGGAAGGCGCGATGTAAAATAGCGTGCGCGTCCAAAAGCACCAATATCCGTTCCGTATTTTTATTTTTTACGTTGGTCTTAACTGACATTTATTTTCCTTTCATTTTTATCACCATAATCAAAGGTGATCCGCACGCGATCTTTCGGCATAAAAGCCCTGACTTTGTCCGCCCACTCCACGACTATTATATTGGCGGGGTCTGACAGAAGTTCGTCCCACCCCAGAAGCTTCAATCCGCGCGCGGATTTCAGGCGATAAGCGTCAATGTGCGCCAAACGTCTAAAATTTTTCCGCGCCAATTTAAACATTTTAAGTAAAACAAAAGTGGGGCTGGTAATATTCTCTTTGATTCCCAAGCCGCGGGCAAACCCCTGCATAAACGTGGTCTTGCCGCCACCCAAATCTCCCTCCAAACCGATAACTAAAGCATGCCTGCCTTGTTTAATTTTAAAACATTCCTTAGCCAAAAGCATTCCTAATTTTTGGGTTTCTTTCGCGCTATGAGTAACGACCTTCAAAGATTCCATAGCATCATGGTATCACTTTTGCCAAGCCCTAGAAAGCAAAAAGGCGTCTATCAAAATAAGCGCCTGAAACGCTTGGAAGCCGGACTTCCAACTTAGTTATGTATGCAAAATGTGCGTGACTCGGTGACGCACATTTTTCTAAAAACTATAAACTATTCGCCAGTCGGCGGACTAAAGCCTAGATTGAAATCTTCGGCTATCGGTGTTATATATCAGAATAATGAACAAAGAAGTACTGCAAAAAATACAAACCCTGCTTGCCAAAAAAGAGATCGGTATATTCGCGGGAACCGAACCAAAAGAAGCCGGATATTTGGCCAAAGAAGCGCTGAAAACCGGCTTAGTTATGGCTGGCAAAAACATTACGGATGACGGAGATGCCAACGGACTTTTTGTAAAATGGGAGGAGGCGCTCGCGCGAAAAACGCCGCCAACACAAGCCGCGCCGCAAGTTCTTAAAATAAAAATTCCGAAAAAAAATAAAATTGCCGAGGTGAGTTACGATGAAAACGATAGGTTTTTAAATTTTTTAATAACTCCGGCTTCCGGACAGATCAATACGAACGAAATAATCATAGAAAATGCTCCCCCTAAAATTGAATCGGCATTTTGCTTTTTCTCCGATGAAAATAATCTAGACCGCCTTAAAGAGCGCTATGACTTGCCGGCAGAAGAATTTATCGCCACGATCTCGCCGCAAGGACGCCTGATGGCCGAAAAAGTCGCGGAGATCATAAAAACTTTGGATGAAAAAATATTTCAAAACAAAACCGTGGCTACTCTGCTTTTCGCCTGCTTGGTCTTGGAAACCAATAATTTTTTGGAACGCGCATCCAAAGACGCCTTAAGCCTGGCCAGTCAACTGATGGAATACGGAGCGGATCGCGACCAGATAAAAAAAATACAATTCACGGAAAC
Source organism: Candidatus Niyogiibacteriota bacterium (assembly GCA_016214345.1). Lineage (GTDB taxonomy): Bacteria > Patescibacteriota > Minisyncoccia > JACROR01 > JACROR01 > JACROR01. The sequence continues at coordinate 86,685 of JACROR010000009.1, read as the reverse complement.
TCCTGACCGGCAACTCTTGGGAAGGGCGCTCGCCCGAACGCATGTGGATAAAAATACCGGAACTTCATGGACATTTTTAACCGAACAAGATTTTGAAAAAACCCGCACGCCTCCTTCACAAAATTTATTTATCGCGTTGTTTAACTCATTCTTGAAGATCTCCCCGGAACAAAACTGCCATTTATTTCTCTGGAAAGAGAAGGGTGGCGCGGTAAAAGGATTGCTGTTTTCCGAACAAGAAAAAATACTATCCGCCCTTTCCGCCAAGCTGGATAAAATCTCAAAAGACAATATGCTTCCCTTGCCGGACTACGGCAATTTTACCGAAGCGGAAAGAAAACTTCGCCAATTGCTTCAAGCAACCCTTTAAGCTACCATGGAAGAATGTCGGAGTTTAACGAAAAAAATCAGGAAGAACGCATAGAAAGCATCAAAAAAAAAGAGGCCGAAGACCTCGCCCAAATATTGTCTCAAAAATATAAACTGCCCTATCTGGATCTTTCCAGGATCAATATAGAGCTGGATGCTTTAAAAATTTTACCCGAAAAAGAAGCGCGCGAAGGAGAAATCGCGATTTTCCAAAAAGTGGGGAAAAAAATAAGCGTTGCCGTACGCAATCCGGAATTGCCGCAAACCCTACAAATCACAACTCGCCTGAAAGACGAGGCATACGAACTTACCATTTTTATGGTTTCCGAAACCAGCTTACAGCGGGCCTGGAGCCGCTATAGCGAAGTTCCGGAATTTGAAGAGGTTGCGGCCGGACTCATCAGTATTTCCAAAGAGCATTTGGCGGGATATATCGCCAAAATAACCAATATAAATAATTTTAAAGAATTGTTGGCTCCGATCATCTCCGCGCGGCAACTTCGCACGGCATCCAGCATGGTGGAAGCGATTTTAGCCGGAGCATACGCCTTGGAAGCGTCCGATATTCATATTGAGCCGCAAGAAAATGAAGCCAAACTAAGATTTCGCCTGGACGGCGTATTAAATGACATTATAAATTTCCCCGACAGCGTCTACAAGCTGCTCTTATCCCGCATTAAACTTATAGGAGAAATGAAGTTAAATGTCGCCGACCGCCCGCAAGACGGACGCTTCACCATACGCATAAATGATACGGACGTGGAAGTGCGCGCTTCAAGCCTTCCGGGAGCTTACGGAGAATCCATAGTGCTAAGAGTGCTTCATCCAAAAGCCATCGATGTTTCATTTGAAAATCTGGGCATGCACGAAAGCCTGCGCAAAATCATAGAAAAAGCGATAAATAAACCAAACGGCATGATCCTTACCACCGGACCTACCGGATCGGGAAAAACTACCACGCTTTACGCTTTTATAAAAAAAATCCTTTCTCCGGAGATAAAAATTATCACCATAGAAAACCCCGTGGAATACCATATCGCGGGCATAAATCAATCGCAAATAGATCTTAGCAAGAATTATGATTTCGCGGATGCTCTGCGAGCGGTTCTAAGACAAGACCCGGATGTTATATTGGTGGGCGAAATAAGAGATTTGGCAACGGCCAAAACCGCGTTAAACGCCGCGCTCACGGGGCATCTGGTTTTTTCCACGCTTCATACCAACAATGCTTTTGGCACAGTACCAAGATTGATTGATCTGGGCGCGACTCCCAACACTATTGGTCCGGCCGTAAGCGTATCCATGGCGCAGCGGCTATTGAGAGTTTTATGCGAAAAATGTAAAAAGAAGGAAAAGGCCACCGCCGAAGAAATAGAATTTTTGAAAAAAAAGTTAGCCGAACTTCCGGAAACGATTAAAAAACCCCCTTTGGATAAACTTGAACTTTGGAAAGCAAAAGGATGCGACGCTTGTAACAATATGGGCTATAAAGGGAGGATCGGAGTATATGAAGCATTTAGTATTGACGACGAAGCGCAGCGTCTTATCCTTGAAAATCCGCCAGAATCCGAATACAAAAAATTGGCCAAACATCAAAATATGCTGACCATGGAACAAGACGCGGCATTAAAAATTTTAGATGGCAAAACCAGTGTTGAAGAAATGCGCCGAGTTTTAGGAGAATAGCACCTTTAAGTCTCCGGGCAATATACTAATTGAGTTGACCAATAGCTTAGAGCTTTCCCAAAGGAGCGGTCCAGCGGTTCTGCCACAAGAAGTGGAGAGCCAGATTGCCCTTAAAAGAAAGTCCTGCCACCTTGCGATGGTATCACCCAGAGACTTAAAAGTGCAAAGCTCGCTTCTAAATTTAGAAGTATTATATATCCAAATTAAAAATATGTCAACCCCCCCATTATCATCCGCCACAGGGCCCAATCAACAAGGAGAAGACAAAAATCTTGACCTTACTTTGCGTCCCAGACGCTGGGATGAATACATAGGGCAAAATACCGTAAAACAAAATTTAAGTATTTTAATCCAGGCAGCGAAAGAACGCGGCGAATGCGTGGAACATCTCCTTTTCTACGGACCGCCGGGACTCGGCAAAACCACGCTTGCCTATCTTATATCGCATGAAATCGGCGCGCCCATAAAAATCACTTCCGGTCCGGCCATTGAACGGGTGGGAGATCTGGCATCCATACTCACCAATCTTTCCAACGGAGATATTTTGTTTATTGATGAAATACATCGGCTGAACAAACTCATAGAAGAAGTGCTCTATCCGGCCATGGAAAGCAGAACGTTGGATGTCGTGCTGGGCAAGGGCCCCTCTGCCCGCTCCATACAATTGGAACTGCCGGCCTTTACCTTAATAGGCGCGACTACCCGCATCTCCCTCCTGTCTTCCCCGCTCCGGTCCAGATTTTCCGGCGGCAGCTTCCGTTTGGATTTTTACAGCAACCAGGAAATTAAAAAAATAATTCTCCGTTCCGCACAAATTCTCCGCATAAAAATAAACGATGACGCGGCAACTATTATAGCCGAGCGTTCCAGACAAACGCCGCGAGTGGCCAATCGGCTGTTAAAAAGGGTCAGAGACTACGCGCAAGTTCAAAGAGCGGAGATCATAACCATTAACGAAACGGAAAGGGCGCTGGAAATGTTAAAAATTGATCGCCTTGGCCTAGAAAATCATGATCGTCAAATACTGGACACCATTATAAGTAAATTTAACGGCGGACCGGTCGGTATAAAAACCATAGCCGCCGCGTTATCCGAAGATCCGGACACCATTGAAGAGGTGTATGAACCATACCTCCTGCAATTAGGATTTATAGAAAGAACGCCAAGAGGAAGAACGGCAACCACGGGCGCGTTTGAACACTTGGGCAAAAACCCTCCGCGCCAAAATCAAAACCATTTACTATGATCATTCCTTTAATAATATATTCCCTGTTTATCTTGTCTTATGTGGCATTTGTCGCGATCATTCTTTGGCATTTAAAAGAATATGTGCTGCCCGACGACAAACGCAACCTGATAACCAAGGTGTTTTTGGGAACCATCGCAATATTCATAATAATTTCCGCGGCGCTTTTTTTCACGGTGCCGTGGGACCAAATTTTCCATGTTTGAAACCAAATCCGGAGAACAAATAATTTTGGCCGTGCACCGGCACTGGTTCGTCATCGGCAGCAAAATGACGGTCATTATAATAATGCTTTTGATCGCCGTAATCTTAACGCAAATATCTTCGGCCTATATTCCGGAAAATTACACGACGCTCGCCGCCTTCTTGCTTAGCATATATATCTTAATTATTTTACTCATAAGCTTCATCCTGTGGGTGGATTATTATTTGGATATGTGGATCATAACCAATGAACGGGTTATAAGCATTGAACAACGCGGACTTTTCAACCGGGAAATTTCAGAATTCATGCTGTCCCGCGTACAAGATGTAACCGTGGAAATACCCGACTTTTTCGCGACCGTTTTTAAATTCGGAAACATCATAGTGCAAACCGCGGGAGAAAAGCAGTTCATAGCCAAAAACATACCCAATGCCGGCCACGCTAAAGATATAATTTTGGAATACGCTCAAAAAAACAAAACTGGCTCAAATAGCCCTAATTTGAACGAATAATATTTAATTAATATGTCGGGACACAGCAAGTGGTCACAAATCAAAAATAAAAAAGCCGTTACGGATATTAAAAAAGGGCAGATTTTCGGAAAGCTGGCAAAAATAATACAGTTAGCCAGCCGTAAAGGAGAAGATCCCAATACCAATCCGGATCTGCGCGCCGCCGTGGAAAAAGCCAAAGCCGCGAATATGCCAGCTGACAATATTGAACGCGCCATCAAAAAAGGTGGCGGAAAATCAGGAGGCGCAACGCTTGAATCCGCAAGATACGAAGCCTATGGTCCGGGAGGGGTGGCCATCATCATTGAAGCCGTAACCGACAATAAAAACAGAACGGTCGCGGAAATAAAACATATTTTATCCGAACATAACGCCAAGTTGGCGGAAACCGGATCGGTCACTTGGGCATTTGAAAAAAAAGGCAATGAATGGTTTTCTAAAATGCCCGTGGCGTTAAATGAAAAAGACGCGAAAACTTTTGACAAACTTATGGAGGCGCTGGACAACCATGACGACATACAGGAAATTTATTCAAACGCCGAATAATGGCCGCGCACACTAAAATTCTCGGAATTGATCCCGGCTTTGGACGCTTGGGATATTCCGTTATTTCGCGCGAAGGCAATAATTATATTGTGGAATGCCTGGGATGCCTGGAAACCTATAACAATACCGCGTATGAAAAGAGGCTGCTGGCCATAGGATCGGGAATTAAAAAAATCATTCGCGAACAAAATCCCGACGCCATTGCTTTGGAAAAAATTTACTTCACTAAAAACCAAAAAACCGCGTTCAAAGTGGCGGAAGCGCGCGGCATACTCATTTACCTCGCGGCGCAAAACAAAATACCGCTCATGGAATTCGCGCCCCTGGAGGTAAAAACCGCCATATGCGGCTACGGCAAAGCCGATAAAAAACAAGTGCAGGCCATGGTTAAAATGCTGCTAAAATTGGAAACAATTCCCAAATACGACGACACTACGGACGCTCTGGCCATCACCTTAACTGCCTTTGCTTACCATAAAATAGGGCTATAAATAACCATATACAGGCCTTGCTCACAAGTTATCCACAATAAAATTACGGGGTCTTTACAAAAATATTAATTTTGGTACAAATATAAGAAATGCCGCGGCATTTCTTGAATTTCCGTAGGAATTATAAATATTTCCCGCGAAAGGGCGGGCAAGGTCGTAATAATTAGCTAAACAAAAACGCATGGATTTAATTTCAAAAGATATAATCTTAAATACGGACGACGGGGAGAATATTGATGACCCGGAAGAAATGACGGACCCGGAAGAATTCGCAGAGGAAGCATTTCCCACAGAAGAAAACGAAGAACTATAAAATAATAATCCCGGCTGCGCCGGGATTATTATTTTATAAACTCTATTTTTAAAAATTTAAGTTTGCCCACTCGTACTGTGCCCGACTCATTAATAATGCGATGCGGATCTTCCACCACAACGCCCTCAAAATCTATACCTCGGGCATTGATCAGCCTCCGGAATTCCGAACGCGAAGAAACCAATTTCGCGCCCAATAAAATATCGGATAATTTTCCCGGAGACCGCAAAATCAGCAAAGGAACTTCTGACGGCAAAGCGCCTTTTTGAAAAATATTTTTAAAATTTTCCTCCGCTCCGTCCGCATCTTTGACACTATGATAAATAGAAACAATCTCGCGCGCTAATCTCATTTTCACATCACGCGGATTTAATTTATGATTTTTTATTGCTTCATTCATTTGAGAAATTTCAGCCGCGTCAACAAAAGTACACAAATTAAAATAATCAATTATTAATTCATCCGGTAAAGACATTGCTTTTCCGTACATGCTCTCCGGACTCTCCGCAACGCCCACATAATTATCCAAAGACTTGGACATTTTATGTTTGCCGTCCAAGCCCACCAATATGGGCACCGTCATGATCGTCTGCGGTTCTTGCCCAAACTTTTCCTGCAACATCCGGCCGAAATGTTCATTAAAAAGCTGGTCCGCGTGTACGGCCACATCCGCCTTCAGTACGACCGAGTCGTACCCCTGCATGACCGGATAGATTATTTCATGCATTAAAATTTCCTTACCGGCCTTAATTCTTTCCTGAAAGGCCTCCCGCGCTATCAATTGCGAATGGGTTACCATGGTAAGAAGTTTTATAAAATCAAACATGGCCATCTCATCAAACCATTCCGAATTGCGGCGAACTTCCGTTTTATTAATGTCTAAAATTTTACCGGCTTGTTCTATGTAGGTTTCCGCGTTTTTATTGATTTGTTCTTCCGTTAAAAGCGGCCTGGTTCTGTCTTGACCCGTAGGGTCGCCTATGCGCGTAGTGGCGTCGCCTATCAAAAAGATGACCGTGTGTCCCAAATCCTGGAACTCTCGCAACTTCCACAGAGCCACGGCATGCCCCAGATGTATGTCCGGACGCGCCACATCAACCCCCAGCTTAATACGCAGCTTTTTGCCGGATCTGAGCTTCTTTTCCAACTCCTCTCTGACTATGATGCCGACCACTCTCCGGTCCAGTAATTCTTTTATTTTGTCATTATCCTTTTTCATGCTATATAAATTTAGGTATTATAATTATAGAGTTAAATGAAAGCGGTTGCAAAAAAAATATTTCCCATAGCCACCGTATCCGGCATTTTAATGGTCGGGGTTTTTAGTATTTGGGTTCTGTTAATTAGCGTAAAAATACCCGACTTTAACACTCTTCTGAACAGAAAAGTAGTGCAGTCAACCAAAATTTATGATAAAACCGGAAAGGTGTCTTTATATGATGTGCATCAAGACATCAAACGAACGGTAATATCTTTCGCGGAAATGCCACGACAAATCAAAAATGCCACGGTAGCCATTGAAGATGACAATTTTTATTATCACGGCGGCATAGCGCCGTTCTCCATACTGCGCGCCCTGTTAACTGATATTTTTACCGGCGCGAAAAAACAGGGAGGCTCCACCATAACGCAACAGCTGGTAAAAAACAGCTTCTTAACTCCGGAAAAAACCTTTTCCCGTAAATTAAAAGAGCTGGTGTTGGCGATAAAAATAGAACAAAAATATTCCAAAGAAAAAATCCTGGAATTATATCTGAACGAAATACCTTACGGTTCAAGCAGTTACGGCATTGAGGCCGCCTCGCAAACTTTCTTCAATAAGCGCGCCAAAGATCTTACACTCGCCGAATCCGCTTATTTGGCCGCGCTACCGCAAGCCCCGTCCTACTATTCTCCTTTTGGACTGCACGCCAAAGAACTTAAATCGCGCAAAGATCTTATTTTAGCCAAAATGGCTGATCTGAAATTCATAACCGAAGAGGAAAAAGAAGCCGCCCAAAAAGAAAACGTGGTTTTTATCGCCAAAGATGACGCCAACACTTTAAAAGCTCCTCACTTCGTAATGATGGTTAAAGACTACTTGGAAAATAAATACGGCGAAGACCTGGTGGCAAGCGGAGGACTTAAAGTAACTACCACGCTTGACTGGGATCTACAAAAAAAAGCCGAGGTCACCATCAACCAATTTGCCGAAGAAAATTTAAACAAATTTAACGCCCACAACACCGGGATGGTGGCTACTGATCCCAAAACCGGAAAATTATTGGTTATGGCAGGATCCAAAAACTATTTTGCTCCGCCGGAACCGGAAAATTGCGTTCCAGGGCTTTCCTGTAAATTTGAAGGTAATTTTAATGTTACGCTCGCGTTGCGACAGCCCGGTTCCGCCTTCAAGCCCTTTGCTTACGCCACGGCCCTTAAAAAGGGCTATGCCCCGGACACCGCCTTGTTTGACTTACAAACGGAATTCAACCCCCGGTGCAATCCCGACCTTAAAGCGCAAGAAAAAGAAACCGCTGAAAAATTAAAAAATAATCCGCAATACAAAGACGAATGTTATCATCCCGAAAATTACGACCATGTTTTCCGCGGACCCATAACCATGCGCGAGGCCTTAGCCCAATCCATAAATGTTCCGGCGGTAAAAACGTTGTATTTGGCCGGATTCACGGATACCCTTAAAACCGCGAAGAGTATGGGCATAACCACCTTGAACGATCCGGAAAGATACGGACTAACCCTGGTTCTGGGAGGCGGAGAAGTAAAGCTTTTGGACATAGTGGGAGCATACGGAGTTTTTGGAAATGATGGCGTACGGACCACGCCGACCTTCATAGAAAAAGTTGAGGATGCCAACGGAAAAGTTTTAGAAGAATACCAAAAAAAGGAAGAAAAGATTTTAGAACCTCAAATCGCCAGGCTTATAAACAGCGTGCTTTCGGATAACCGGGCGCGCGTACCGGCATTTGGAGAAAACTCTCCTCTTTATTTCCCGGGCAGAGACGTTGCCGCCAAAACAGGAACCACCAATGATTCACGAGACGCCTGGATTATAGGATACACGCCGAATTTCGCACTCGGCGCGTGGGCCGGCAATAACGATAATTCTCAAATGGAAAAAAAGGTGGCTGGCTTTATTGTGGCGCCCATGTGGAATGCTTTTTTTAAAGAGGCGCTTAAAAGCATGCCGGCGGAAAATTTCATTGCTCCCGAAAACCCTCTCGCGCCAAAACCGGTATTGCGTGGCGAATGGAGGGGAGGAAGGGTTTATCTTGTGGATTCCGTATCTAAAAAACTGGCCACGGACTTTACGCCCCCGGAATTAACGGAAGAAAAAGTTCTGACTCAAATACACTCCATACTCTACTGGCTTGATAAAAATAATCCTCTGGGACCGTCTCCGGCGGATCCGGATTCAGATCCGCAATTTCGCATGTGGGAATGGCCGGTGCGGAAATGGGCAGCCGAACAAGGCATAATTGAACAGACCGAAACCGATCTGCCCAAAACTTTTGACAACATACACAAACCGGAACACGCGCCAAACATCCGCCTTACCAAACCGAGCGGCGCCCTATCTCTCAGCGCTGAAAGCCTGGACATAAAAGTAGAAATTTTTAGCCCTTATAAAATAAGACAGGTTGATTTCTTTCTGGATAACACGTATATCGGCTCAAAGAAAATCGCGCCATACGAAATTAACTTTAATCTTTCACAATTAAGTTCCATCCCCAACCAAATAGACTTGATGATAAAAGCCTATGATGAGGTAGGCAACATTGGTAAACTGGAACAGATCTTAAATTTCCAATAAACTATTTTATCTTAGGATAAAATAGTTACGAACTTAATGTCAGAAGGGGCGTCTTTATGAACTCTTTCTTTGATTTGATCTAAGATCAAGCCCTTCTTCATTATTATTTCGTTTCGTAACGCGGCATTGCCCGTTTCAATCAAAATTACCGGTTTTCTGAAAGCAATTTTATATCCAACACCAACCTTACAGCACGATTTTATGGCGCTTAAACATTCGCTTTTTATCAGATCTTGGGATGGAATAATGCGCTCTTTGAACTTTTCCAACCAAAAATTCAATCTAAGCATTTTTCATCGGCATTACCAAGTAAACTCCCTGAGAATTATTGGGCTCTTGTATCAAAAGAGGTCTGTTTTCTCCGCTAAAACGAAGCATAACGTCTGAACAACTCATGTTCTGCAGTCCATCCAAAACGTAATGGTAATTAAAATTAAGGGTTATTTTTTCTCCAATTATTTTAGCGTCAACTTGCGAAGTGTGTTCTCCTATGTCGCTATGCTTTGTTCTTATTTCCAATAAATTATCTTCGGGCATTATATGCAGGCTTATTTCATTCAAATTTCCGGTAAATATGCTGGCTGAACGAAACGCGTCTATCAATCTGTTGCGAGAGATTAAAACTTCCGTGGAAAATTTTTTAGGAATAACGGATTCATAACTGGGAAAACTTCCTTCCGTCAAACGCGAGGTGAACTTAAAACTATCGCCGTAAAATCCTATTTGATTTTTATCAAATGCTATTTGTACATTATCTTCTTTATTCTCCAGGATTCTGGATAATTCAGACGCGCTTTTTTCCGGAATTAAAAAATAATCCGCGTTTTTAACCGCGTACTCTAAAGTTTTTTCAGCTAAGCGAAAAGAATCCGTGGCTACTATTTTAATGAAATTTTTATTTTGAACGTTAAAAAACACACTGGATATTTCCGGTTTCATCATTGAAATGGAAGCCGCGTTTTGCACGAATTTTAACGCGTTACTCAAATCTTTGGCTGAAATATCAAACTTATTAGTTGATTTAATATTCGGTATTTTTGGAAAATCTTCAATGGGATAACCCTTTATAAAACTTGATACTTTTTCCGTAGAAACATTTAGATTATTTTTTACCGATTCCAGCGTTATTTTATCTTCATAAGACGCTCCCACGAGTTGCGCCAATATTTTTACGGGAACTACGACTTCGCCTTCTTTTTGCACTTTGGCCGGAATAATTCCTTCAAATCCGGTTTCCAAATTAGTAGATATTACTTTTAAAGAATTATTTTCGGTTTTAAGATAAACTCCGTTTAAAATCGGCATATTTAAAATTTTCCCGGCATTTTTTTCCGCCAAAAAAAGTACTTCTTTTAATGGATTTTTTACGCAAGTTATTTTCATATTTTTTTAATTAATTATAAGTATTTATAAAATATTTAAAATTTATTGTTATTATTAGCGGTGTTAATAAGTGTATTTGAATCAAATACGTTGCTCTTAAATACTTTTTGTGATTTTTAAAATTAATAAATTGTTGAAAAAATATGAGTTTACTGTTAATTATTCGGGCGTGGTAAATTTGAAAGGATTTTTTTGATTTTTTATTAAGATTTTATGAATATGTTTTTCAGAGCTTATTAACAATTAAACGGTATTGTAAAGATTTTCTCGTATGGTTTTTATTTCTTCCACAACCCTCCCCCCCTTTTTTATATCCTGGGCAACTTTTAAATAAGAGTGAATAGCCGTAGTGTGGTCTCTTCCTCCGAATTTTTGGCCTATGTAGGGATAAGATCCGTTAAAATCCTCTCTTAGATGTATGACGCTATAAATTCAAGTATTTCATTGGACGGGTTGAATTTTTTGGCTTCAGCCTTTGCTTTCAAGATGGCCAGGCGCGATTCGTAGTCCGGTTCCGAGATGTGAACCATAAGCCCCCCTTCAAAGCGGGACCGTATTCGCTCTTCCAGTTCTTTAAATGACTTGGGTGGACGATCGGCCGATAAGATAATTTGTTTATTGTTGTCATAAAGCTCGTTGAAGATATCAAAAAATACTTCCTGCACTTTCATTTTACTGGCTAAAAATTGCACGTCATCCAGTATCAAAACGTCATATTTGCGATGCTTGGTTTTGAATTCCGGAATTTCGGCATTTTGCATTGCCGAAACAAAGTCGCTGGCGAATTTTTCAGAACTTAAATACTTGATTTTGATGTCCGGGTCGCTTTGTTTGATGGCGTTGCCTAACGCCTGGGTCAGGTGCGTTTTGCCCAAACCAACTCCGCCATAAATAAAGAGTGGATTATAAAGGCGGCCTAAATTTTTAGTTATGGACAGCGAAGCGGCATGAGCCATTTCATTGAATTCACCGACAATGAAAGTTTCAAAAGTGTAGCGCGGGTTAAGGTTGGTTTCTTTGTCTATTTGAAATTCTTTGAATTCAAGCTGGCTTTCCGGAGCGGGCGGTTCTTTTCCGACATCTTTGGCTTTGTTGGTTTTTGGCGCGCCCGTTAAAAGATCCGATGAGATGTTATATTCTATATTGCGTATGTCTCGGGAATAATTGCGAAGCGATTTTAGAATTAATTTATGATATTTATCTTCCATCCATTCTTTTATGAAGGTGTTCGGCACGCTTACGGTTATCACCCCCTCTTTTTGATCCGCTATGGCCGTATTTTTAAACCAAGTCAGGAAGTTGGCCTTAGAAAGTTCCAGTTCAATTTCGCCCAATGCCGCTTTCCATAATTCTTGATTGGTCATGATTTTTTTAAAATATTAATATAGGATTATTATACTAATCATCACGGTCTTCGCACAAATAGACATTTTCACGCCAAACCCTAATAGAATGTTACTAATATGTGGATTACTTGTGAATATTGTTTTTTAATTTGTATGTTGTATAATAAATAAATCCTTACGGTGTCGGCGTTAAACGTCAGTTTTTAATAAAATTTTATGTCTATAACTTATCAACCCAAAAAAAGAAAACGAGCGCGCACGCACGGTTTTTTAAAAAGGAGCAAAACCTCTAACGGACGCGCCATTTTGAAACAAAGACGCCATAAAGGACGTAAGAAACTCGCGGCGTAATAAAAAATATGCTGCCTAAGAGCCGCAAGATCAGCGGCAGAAAAAATTTTGAGGTTATTTATCGGTCAGGCCAAAGAACATTCAGTCATTTCATTCACTTATTTTTTGTGCCGAGCAAAGGTCCCGGTCGGTTTGCTTGTGTAATTTCTTTAAAGGTTTCTAAAAGGGCCATTTTGAGAAATAAGTTACGCCGTCGGGCGTATTCCATCATTAGGGAAAACCTTTTCAATATTAAAGACGGTTACGCCGTTATTTTGGTTTTTAAAAGCGGAGCCGCGGAGTTGTCGCGCGCGCAATTATTAAAAAACATTTTAGATTTATTTAAAATGTCCGGACTTGCCTCTGCGCCAATCGTCCAATAATATTGCAACATGAAATATTTTTTTATTTTTTGGGTGAAAATTTATCAATACGTCCGCGGAATATTAAAATGGCCAGGACACTGTGTTTTTTATCCGTCATGTTCGGAATATTATTTGTTGGCGCTGCAAAAATACGGCGTAATGCGCGGGAATTTTTTAGGAGTCAGGCGCATTTTGCGTTGCCATCCCTGGCAGGATCCGCAAATTGATCATTTGGCATAAACCATGTTTTATTTTATTTATAACGAATTTCTTTATCGTCCGCTTTTCAACGCCCTGGTTTTTTTGGTGGATATCATGCCCGGACACGATATGGGCCTGGCGGTTGTGGCGCTTACCGTATTGGTAAGGATCGCCCTGTTTCCGTTAACGCATAAATCCGTTCGCGCGCAGGTTAAAATGAAAGAATTGGAGCCGCACATGGCGGCGCTGCGTGATAAGTACAAGGATAATAAAGAAGAGCAGGCTAAGCGCACCATGGAGCTTTACAAGGAGCATGGTGTTAATCCCTTGTCCGGTTGCTTGGTGGCTTTGGTTCAGCTTCCGATCCTCATAGCCCTTTATTATCTTTTTTGGCGCGGTTTGGATTTTTCCGCCAATGAGTTGTATTTTTTTGTGACAAGACCGGAAACCATAAATATGAATTTTTTCGGATTGCTTGATCTGCAAAAACCGAGCCTGGTTTTCGCGCTGTTGGCGGGAATCTCGCAATTTGTGCAAATGCGCCTCGCGCAACCCCCTTTGCCGCCAAAAAAGGGAGAAGTAAAATCTTTTCAGTCTGATTTTTCGCGCGCCATGCGCCTGCAAACCACGTATGTTTTGCCGGCATTCATAGCGTTTATATCCATGAGCTTTCCTGCCGTGGTTTCGTTGTACTGGACGACTACGAATATTTTTGCTATAGTGCATGAAAGTACGGTTCGGCGTCGGGCCCGCCTACCGGACAGGCAGGCCAACATTTTAAGATCACAATATGGGCGAGACAGATCAACGATCACAACGCATTCAAGAAATAAAAACAGCGATCCAACAGCTCATCGGTAAGATGGGAATTGACGCTACGGTTGATGACGTTTTGCATTCGGAAGAGGTCCAGTTTGCCGTGAGAGTAAGAGATGGCGGCATGCTTATAGGTAATAAGGGGGCGGGACTCGCGGCCTTGAATCATGTGATTAAGAAAATAGTAAAAAGCGGTTCGCTTGCCGAGGGGGAGGATGTGCGGTTTTTTTTGGATGTGAATGATTATCAGCGGCAAAAAAACGAGTCTTTAAAGGATCTGGCAAAAATACACGCGCAAAGAGTGAGGTATTTTAAAAAAGCCGTGGTCATGCAACCCATGAGCGCGTATGACAGGAGGGTGGTGCACAGCGCCTTAACCGAATATCCTGACATAATTACGGAAAGCATGGGAGAAGGAGAAGAAAGGCGCGTGGTTATTAAGCCATATATTTAAATTAAAGGATATAATAAAAATTCCCCGCCATAAAAGCGGGAGATTTTTATTATCGCGTTTTATTCCATGTTCAGCCCCCAAAGCGTGCCGTCATTTTTGTCTATGAAATAAAGATATTTATCATCTTGTCCTATTAACATTTTTTGAATGTCAAATGTTGATCGAGCAAGGATTAATGTAATATCTTGCGTTAAGAGGTCTATTTTTAAAATATAATCTTGGAAAGACGCTTTGCCCTTGAACCAATCGTCCGGATAATTGCCGTTGGGAATTTGAGTGGGTATGGCGCAATAAAGAATGTTTTCTTTTGACGCGCTCCACGCGCATTTTTCGGCAAGAGTTTTTCGTCCTTCGGCTAAGGTTTCTCCGGTAAGAGACACCACGCGCGAAGAAAGGCTTGTTCCGCCCGCGGAGATTAAAATTTTATCGCCCTTGATTGACCACAAGGCGTCCAATCCTTTGATGTCGCCAACAATTTTTTCCAAAGCCTTTGTTTTGATATCTAAGTTATAAAGAAAACCGCTGACTGCTCCGGAGGGACGGGTTAGTAGAGAAACAGTATCAGTTGCCGGCCAGTCCAACAAAAATTCTGCCGGCGGAGCAATATAAAGTTTATCCTGTTTGGTATTGCTGGCATTCGCGGTAATTAAAGTTGTTTTGTCGTTTAAGGTTGTCGCGTAAAGAATTTTATCTTGGTTGGGCGCGTATGATCCGAAATTGGCGTTGTCCGGTAAAAATACGCCTTCGGTGCTCGTGCCATTGAATATGGCGGAAAAGTACTTAATGCCCGCATCGTCAAAAATGCCCAACACCGCCTTATCGCCCTTGGGCGACCATTCAGCGCTCCAGATTTTGGGTATGGTGGTATTGGAAACGCGCACGCGGTCGGATCCGTCTCCGCTTATTTCATATACATGGCCGGTGGATTTTTCTATATATCGCGCTCGGCCAAAAGGCATTTCTTTCATGCCGGCTATCGCGATATCTGTCAGGTGGACTAGTTGTCCTACCTTTTCCGAGGTTGTCGGCGGCGTAATTTGTCCGGATGTCGCGGATGACGGACCGATTTTTTCCGTCGGTGTCGGGAAAAGTCTGCCGATAACGCCTCTTTGCGCTACGGGCACGCTTCTGATGTAAAAATAATAAATTAAAACCCCTCCCAATATAATCAGGATTAAAGCGGCGGATATGATAATAATTAATTTTTTGCGGTTCATATTATTTATTGCGGAGTTACGGTAATTGCGGAAGATGGCTGACATTTCACAGCAGAGCCCATACAACACAGTGTATCTGTCTCAGGAAATATGCCGCATTTAGGTCCGGTTTGGCAGTTTAAGGTGGTATTTTTATATTGGCATTTAACTTTTATTAGCGGGTTACATGTGTTTGAAGCGAACCACCATTTGCAATATGCATTTTCTGAGCAATCGCTCTGATTCAGGCTATTGCAAGTTGTTGCCGCCGCTTGTCCGACTAGGCATTTACAGGTGCAACTAGCGTCTGCGGTGCACGCGCTGTTTTCTGTGAACTGACCACAATAAGCGCCGGAAAACAGGCTTTCAGCGTTTGGGGCTTGAATTAGCTTTGTGGAGGTTACTCCCAGTTTTAATACTAAAAGTTTAGGATTGATGATACTTAAAATCAACCAGGAAGAAAGCGCGAGAATGAGTCCTAAAACGGCCCAGTATATTTGATCTTTGGCGTCATTAACGACGGCGGTATTGCCCGCGGCGCCTATGTATTTCAGTCCGGCGATTATTATAACTATTACGGCCAGTATGGAGGCTATTACTATGGCAAAACGAAACAGGGCGGAAAGGTATGCGGAGAACAGGCTTGATCCTTCTATTGTTTTTTCAAGTCCGGGCAATGGCGCCAAAAAAGTATATCCGTAGGTTAGTATTGGCGTCAATACTAAAACAGCGGCTATAATGGTTAAAATCGTGATTTTATTTGGAAAGTATTTCATATTTTTTTATTGCCCGAACATTACACGCAGTGTCGCGTCCGCGGATTGTAAGAGGCGCGACAGGTTTTTTATGGTTAAATTTATTACCGTTTCTCCGGTAGTATTTTCAGGAGCGCGCAAGTTTAAAACATTGGGCTTTTCTTCGGTCGGCGTCGGCTGGTCATTCATGCTCCACCCATAAGTCAGGGCAGAAATATTTTCTTTAGAGAAATAAAAAGGTTCAGCTCGCAGATTAATCGCGCCTTGGCTAAGTTTTATGGCGCCGGAAAGCGCTTTGGCATAGATCGGCCCTTCCAGCGGATTATCTTCATAAAAGATAATTTCAGGGGAAGTCTTTCTGGCAGTTAACATAATACTTTTTTCAAAATTTATTTCGTCCGCTTGGTCGGATAATTTTAAGGTTACGAGGTAGTCATCGGAGTCTGGCAATTGTGCCACAAAAGAATCTTTATTGGCGCCGGAAGCCGGTATATTTTTTTTGGTATCAAACGACCATTCATAAATCAGGGTTTCGGGCGGCAGTTTTTTGCCATTTTTGAAAAGATATGGAATTGCCGATATTCTTATGCTGGATTGCAAGGTGGGCCAGGCTTTGCCTCGGTATCCGGGCGGAACATAAGTGAGCGCGTCTACGAGAAGATCCACGTCATGTATGGTTAAATTAAGCAATTGGCTTTCTTGATTGCCTTCTATCGTAGTTACATAGGCGGTTATTTTTTGGGTTTTTCCCGTGTCCGGACTCTGAAACGTTATGGTTTTAACTCCTAATCCTTGGGCTACGGTTTTGCCGTTTATTTGCCAAATAATATTGGCGCGATCTTCGTCAAAGCGGTAAGTTAGGATTTCTGCCGTTACGGCGGTGTTTGGTTTGGGATAATTCGGGGTTAATTTTATGGAAAAAAGTTTCGTGCCTGTGAATGGCGGCAAGGCTTCTTGAGCGTAAATAAGTTTTGGCGATAAAGGCCCCGCCGCCATAAGGAGGACGCCGGATATTATAAATATGGTCTCGCGTTTTAGTGTCATTGGATTTATGATCTTACAATATTATTATACCAAACAAACTAATAACTAAAAACGAAAAGCGAAAATCAATTTATTTTTTTAACTAAGCGCTATTCTGATAAGCGCTACGCCTATATTGAAAGGTATAAGGTCGGCGAAGGGTATCGCGCTACTTACGGTGTCCGCAATGGTTCCTATGCCGGTGGGCAGGGCGATTTTCAAAAATTCCGACCCTTTCTTGCTTTTTGGTCCAAAATACAAGAATAAAATCAAGCCGAACGCCGGGTTGGTTGCGATGCTTACAAAGGGAATCATCGCGATGATATCAAAAAATGCCGCCGTGATCAGTATTATTTTATGTTCTAATATTTTTTGACGGAAAGATAGGGCAAATACCACGGGCTTCATAGGATTTTTTGCCGACTCGCCACCCTTTTTCATATTTTGCAGCTGCGCCGCTCGTAGTTCTGTTGATATTTGCTCTTCTTCGTTCATCGCGTTTGAATCATAGTTTTTATTATTTTGCGCTTTTCGTTTTTAGCTTTGCGTTTGCTTGAATTCCTCCTTGGCTTTTTTTATGGCCATAAGCTGGCCCGGGTCAGAGGTTATAATTTGGTCTTCGGTATAAGAGGCGAGTACTTTTATGGCGACATGTTTTAAGCCCGCGAAAAATATTCCCTCCCCCATGTCCGCCTCCAAAAGCAAATACTTTTCTTCGTCGGTCAAATTCATCACTTCTTGCAAGCGATCAATCGCCGCCGGAGACTGGCGGAGCAAAAGTTGCATGGAGGAGTTGGTAATGAGGGGTTTTCCGTAAGGAGATTTTAAAAAATCTTCCACGTCCTGCGTTATGGTCGCGACTCCCAGATAATATTTTCGCGCTCTTTTGGCCATGCCGAAAAGAAATGACGCGCCGTCTTCGGTTTTCATCATCCACCACGCCTCATCAATGATGAGCAGGCGCTTTTTTAAATTTAACCGCACGGCATTCCATATATAATGAGTGATGAGATACATGGCTACGGGCTTTAATTCGTCTTCCATGTCGCGCACGGAAAAGACGATAAAATTTTTATTCATGTCTATATTAGTGGGTTGGTTCAAAAATCCGGCCCAGCTGCCCATGGTGTATTTTTTCATCCGTTGCGCGAGATTTTCTCCCCCTTCCGTACTCATCAGCACCATTTCCAGGTCTGAAAGTATGGGCGGCGTTGCTTTGGAAAAATCCGATTCTACGGTTATGTCGCGTGAAGCATAAGTTTCCGCGATGGCCTGGTCCAAGAGGGAGTCTTCTTGGGGAGTTAATCCTCCCAACATGATGCGGAATAGCCCGATCAGGTTTATGATGTGGGACCGTAAAACGTCCGCCGGGGATTCGTCTTCGCGCGCCACCGGAAGATCAAAGGGATTGATATGATTTTTTGAGGTCAGTGATATATTAATATGCCGCCCGTCTACCGCTTCGGCCAAGTATTCGTATTCCCGTTCCGGATCTATGACTATTACGTCTACGCCGAACATGAGCGATCTTAAAATTTCCAACTTGGTGGTGTAGGATTTTCCTGATCCGGACTTGGCGAAAATAACGGAATTGTAATTTTCCAGGCTGAATCTATCAAAAAGTATAAGACTGTTATTGTGGCGGTTGATCCCATAGAGTATTCCTTTGTCCGAAGTAAGATCCGAAGACACGAACGGGAAAATGCTGGAAAGCGGTTCGGAATTCAGTCTGCTATTAACTTGAAGTTTGTCCGTGTTATAAGGGAGCACGCTGTCCAATCCTTCTATTTGCTGGAATAATGCCGGTTTGGTGCGCACCAGTTTGGATTCCAGGAGGTGTCGTATTTCAGCTTCATTATTGTTCAATTCTTCAAGCGTTTTCCCGAATATGGTAAGATAAATTCCCACGCTAAAAAGCTTTTCTTCCGCTTGTTGCAGTTTGTCGCGGAGCACTTCCAGATCGCGAAGCGCCGTATCCAATATCGGATCGCGCACCAGACCTTTTTCGGAGCGTATGCTGGTTTGCGATTGAACCTCCGCCACTTTATTTTGCAATTGTTTTAATACCGTTTCCGTGCTTATGGGATGTATGAAAATTGATATGTTAAATACTTGGTCCAAGTTGATGATCGGAGAAAACCAATCCGTGGATAGATAGCGCGGATAGGAGAAAACAAATATAGTTTTAGCTATCTTATCTCCCAGTTTAATGTAGTTGGAGGTAACTTCTATAGCGGAAGGCGCCAATATGTCTTTCAGTTCCAGAGCGCCCGCCTCGTATATTTCCGAGGGGTACACCGGTAGAATTTCTTCCCCACCTTTCTTTTTTGATTTTAAGAAGTCTAAGAATGCCATGAATTATTGTTTGATTTCCGGTAAAAGCCCCGTAGCAATTTCTCCCGGGTTGTATATGCCGTAAAATAATTCTATCAATTCTTCGGTTTTAAGCGGCACGGTATGCACGCCGCAACGAGCCAGACCGGAGCTGACAATGTCCATTCTTTGCCAAAGCTGGTTTTTATATTCCGTAAATTGTTCTCCGGAAATTTTTTCAGAGGTTTTATTTTTGCCCATAAAGTTTTGGAATATGCCGCTTATTCCTCCGCTAACGGCTTTCATGGCGTTGGGCGTGTAAGGGACGGAAATGTAAAAAGTTTTGGACATAATGTGCGCAGCTTCCACGAAATTTTTTATAAATTCCGCGTACTCCCTGGTTTGCACCTTAAGTAATTCATTGGTTTGCGTTTTTTCCTGCGTTTTCAGCAATCCCAGATATGGACTGATGTCCAACTCGGAAGATTGTATGAAAAATTGCATGGAGAAGTCCAGGGTGTTTAAAAAAAATTGGTACTGGGAGATTATGGCCGTCTGTTCGTCTTTGGATTTTAACGCGAAGTTTATGGAGGACGCCATAAGAATCATGCGGAGCGACCCGTCTTTAAGGGTGATCACGTCGTCTCGTATTTCCGATATGGGAATTATTTGTTGGGTGGATGGGCTCATGCTTTGGGTGAACTTTTATAAATATCCAAACTCCACGATAATTCTTTGAGTTTGCGTTCGGTTAATTTGGGAGCGGCGGGCGACTCTTTTGGCAGAGAGGATTCTTTGGACGATATTTTGCCTTCTTCTTTTTTCCAGGTATAAATTTTGGTTCCGGCAGAAAAATTCAAGGCATTACCGACTACCTTTATCAGGGGTTGCTCGTTAATTTTTAAAAAAGCGAGCGCCAAAAAAAATCCGCCTATCGGAATGCCGAGTATTATGGCCAGCCATTTGGGAAGAAGCGTCCACATGATGAATACTGACGCGACCGCGCCTAAAACATACACGAATTGCTTAAAGGTAAGCGGTCCGAAAATTTTGTCTTCAACTTCAGTAAATTGTGGAACTTGATACTGCATAAAAACTTAAACTGTAAAGTGTAAAATGAAAAGTAATAATTTAAGACTTCTGCCTTCCTTTTAGCGTTAAGATGCTTGAACCAAGAATATTGGACAACTCTATGGTTTCTTGAAGAAATTTATTGGCTCTATTTTTATCTGTTTTCCCCGAGTCTCTTAATATTCCAAGCCAAAATTTGCTTTCATTGGCCGATTTTAACGCATAGCTAAAAAAATTGGTGAAATCTTTTTTACTACTGCCTGCTTGGGCCTCAATAATGTTAGCGCCTATACTGGTGGCGCTACGCAGAAGTTGTTTGGAAATTATTTGCGCGCCATAATCTTTTTTATCCAAATGGTCAATAAATTGAATAATATCCAAGGCGTAAATATACGCGCGTTTTTTTAAATCCAGCTTTGATGTGTTGTTATTTAGCATTTTTGTTTTTCGTTTTTAGTGCGTAGTTTTAGTTTTGCATTTTTCACTTTTAGTTTTTCGTTTACTCCATCGGTTCTCTATACGGATCATTACCCGAATATCGTGGCATCGGCGGAGTCACGGGCTTATCCGGTGAGGGCGCGGTTGCTGGTTTTGCCGGTGATCTTAAAATTTCATTTTCTTTAAGTTTTTGTTCAAAAGGCGAAACCGGATTAGGTTGTAGGTTGTAGGTTGTAGGTTGTAGGTCAGGAGTTTCAGGTTTCAGGTTGTCGGGCGTGGTGATGATTTCCGGTTGTACGACTATAACTGGCAGGTTTGTTTGCAAGACAGGCAGGGTGTCAGCCGGTTTTATAGCTGGGGCGGCCGGACTAGGTTCTAGGGGATAGGGATTAGGGGTTAGTTCGCCGGCTGGCGGATAGGTTTCGGGCTTTAGTTTTTCGCTTTCGGGCGTCTTGTTATCGTTATTTTGCGTTTTTCGCTTTTCGCTTTGCGTTTCTAAATCAGCCCCTTCTTCAATGCCGTGTATTTTTTTCAATTCTTCCCGTATTTTTTGGAACACTTTTTGGTTTACTTTTTCGGCGATTTGTTTGGCTTCTTCTTTTTCTATGGATAGCCGCGCCGCCAAGTTATTTATATAGTCTTTGGGATGGGTAAGCCCCAAGATAATCAAACCGGTTTCGTCGGCCAATTCTCCCAATTTATCCAGCATGAGCTTATGTTCTTTGCCAATTTGTTGGAGCATTTCCGCGGTTTCCGCGCTCTCATACACCCCTTTTACCTTAGGGGGCAAGGCGTCGTATTTTTTTTGGATTTCTTCAATAGAATATTTTTCCATAATGTTTGCGTTTTTTTTGTTTTTAAGTTGGCGTTATGGTGTTGGAGGCGCGGGTGGCGTTGTGGGCGGGGTTGCTGGCGTTGCTTCCCATTGCCTTCGGAGTTTATTTTGTAAGCCCATTTGAGTATTCATATCTCTGGCTAAGTTTGGATTACTCTTTGCAATTTGGCTCGTGGCTGGGCAGGTACCTTGTTGTGCGGATCCGGATTGGCTTGAGCATTTGCTAAATTAGTTTTTAATTGCGTGGTGGCAGCTCTTTCTTTGAGCAGGGTTTCGGTCTTTTCTCTTTCTTCCACTGGCAGGTTTTTCATCGCGTTGCCTATGGCTGTTTGTTGTGTCGGGGTAGCTTTTTCCAGCATTTCCGCTCGTTCGCGCGCCGGCATTTGTTTCATCATGGCCATTTGGGTTTGTTGGTCCGCGTTGGTCAGGTATGCGGCGCGGCCTGCCGGAGAAAGAGTCATGCCGGTTTTCGCTCTTTGCTCGGTTATTTTTTCTCTTCCGCCGACTTGAGCGCCGCGTTGCAGGGTGCGTAACACCGCTCCGCCAATGCGCGGGAAGGCCGCGGCAATATTTTGCATGGTCGGAGATGCGGCCATGCGTTGCGATGCTCTGCCAATAGTATTTCTTGCGGTAAATCCTGCCGCGGCTCCCGTGGCCATTTTAGCTCCTGATTTTCCTAGAGCCATGGCCGTATTTGCTCCATGAGCTCCCATTTCTTGCGCCACCACTATGCAGGCGACAAGCAAGATGCCCAAAACGGAAAATTGCATAAAGGTGCCAAGCGATGCTTGCAGTGTGGCCGTGAGTCCCGTTACATCCGAGCCAGAAGTGACAGTCATTTTTTCAAAAAAGTTGGAAGCGATCATTTGCGCCACCAGGTAGTAGAAAAATAAAAACGCCGGAGCAAAAAATGCTTGTTTAAAGAGTGAGCTCCACCAGCGGCTGGCCATGCTTCGGGTGGCGGGCAAGATCATGCTTATGAAGGCAATGGGAGACAATATCATAAGGAGCCACAAAATTACGGTGCGTATGACAAACAAACCTGCCGCCGCCAAAAGAATGAATGCCGCCATAAGGGATATAGTCGCGGCTAATATAAATTTTATTACGGTATTTATTAATATATCTATTGGCCCGGTGTTTTTTAGAGCTTTTTCAAATTCTTGGGACGAGAAAAGTTTTTGCGGAGAGAAGCCGCTCATAAAAACCGCGGAGAGATCTTGGGGCGATCCCTGCGAACCTTCTATTTTAATGGTTGTCGTCTTGTCCACCTTTATCTTGTTATAAAATTCCAAAGCCAAAATATTTGACGCGTCAATTACGGCCTGGCTGAAAACCAGGCTGAAATTAACCAACAACGCGACTATTACCAGTCTTGCCAGCAGTTCTTTCGCGCCATATCCGGAAAGTCGCAAAATGGTGGCTATGGAAATGTAGAGAAGAATAAATATAAAGAATAAATTAGCGACATCGCGCGATATCCCCCAGCCCATAGTTATAATTTCTTTGCCCAAATCGCCGCTATTTAGAGAAAGGAAGAGTGAAAAATTAAATATCTGTCCCGCGAGCCATAAAACCGCCGCCGCCGGAAGATAAAACAATATCCAGACCGCGTAACCCGCGAGTTGCGCTACCGCCATTTTCGTATCGCTAAGCACATCAAACAGACTTGCGGCGTATGCTGATTTTACTCCGGCAAAAAATACCGTGAGGCAGAAAAGAATTATTAGAATATGGGGCAAAAATTTTTTCATTTTAATTTATGGCAGGGTTACGGTTACGCTTTTTTCGGTCGTCAAACCTTCATCGTCGGTAACGCGAAGTGTTATGGTGCGTATTTCCGAGGAGGTGGTGGCGGGAGAAAGTTTTACTTTGATTATGCCATTATTGGCGTCTACGATGCTCATGGCGCTAAATCCTGTGGCAGGGCTATATCCTGTGGCAGGGCTAAATACTGTGGCAGGGCTAGATAGGCTAAGTCCTGTAGTTGGCGCGCAAATAGGATCGGGGTTGGTCGCGCTGTCAGCTTTCGCGGTTAACGAGCAACCGTATTTTTCAAATGTACCGTCCCGATTTAAGTCAAAGCTCTCCCAATCATAAAAGGGAGTAGATGTTGCCCAAAAAGATGTTTTGCCCGAGAAGCTCCACTCATACCCAACGATATTGGGCGTTATGTCAAAATCCACGGAAGGTGATGGATCTAAGGTAATAAAGCCCGACGCGTCTTTAGTAAGAGCAAGGTTGTCACCATTTTTAATTTCCGCGATGGGCGCTATTAAATCTGCCGAATAAGGAAGTTCCGAGTTGGGAAATGGCGGTTTGAATTTTATACTGCCTCCTGCGTGTTCTGGCCCGCCTATGTAGTCGTAAGCATTCCAATAAACGCTGTATTCTTTATCGTTAGGCAGTGTGATTTTTCCGGTGTAATATTCCCAACCTGTGAGGCCATCAACCTTATAGGCTATGACAGACGGCCTACTGGGAAGCAGAACAAAACTGTGACTGTCCACCGCGGCAATGACGGTATAAATTTTTGTAGTATCCCACGGAACCAGTTTTACGAGCGATCTTTCTGCGATTATTCTTTCGGTCTCTGTCAGGAGAGATGCGAATTCCGGACTCAAGCGGAGCGCGTCAGCAAGCTGGATTAAAGTTATGTTGTTAAATCCGGTTCCGACAGCTGTTAATGTATAATTCACGACAGTTTTTAAGTCGATTCTTGCTTGTTTTAGGTTTGTAGCTTCCGTAAACATATCCGCGAGGACCGCTATGCTTTGCGTATTATTTATAAAATCAGAAATGGTATACAAGGCTGGGTTTGCCACCATTGCTTTAAGTGCGCTTAGCTTGGATGAAGGGATTACCGTTGTTTTGCCTACGCTGATCCTAAAATCTTCTATGGCTATGTAGCTTTTTAGAGCATCTATAAGATTTTTAGGTATGGAGGTATCATCGGCAAGCTTAAGCATTTTTTGAGATTCTTGGTTTATGAAACTTTTGAGCTCGTTTTGGATATTGGTCGGGACAGAAGCGTCTTGTGTTGCTAAATAGGAGCTTATTTCGCTTAAATTAAACGGTGTGCGAATGGCTAATGGAAGCATCCGCGTATCTTCAGTATTACTGCCCTCATCCGTACTTCTCCAGCGAAGCGATTTGGGCGTGCTTCCGGGGTGGGTGGAAGATATTACCGCAATTGGTATATTTTGGTATAACATTGCGGTTTTTGCATAAAAAGTTGGCTCTGTTCCGTCTAAGGTGTACGCGGTTTTACTCGGTTCGTTGGGCGAAAGTTTTATTCTCCATGGATCAATAATGGTGGCGGCTGTGGCCGGAGGAATTAAGTCTATTATTCCCGAAACATCTAATGTGCCGCCCGCTTTAATATCCAGTTTTTTAATTGCTGCTACGCCTTCTGTGGTGAGGCGGTTTATCAGGGCGTCTCCTATGGCCACCATATAACTTTCCCAATCCGCATTGTTGGTTAGCCAGTCCATGTCCTTAAATAAACTTTTGCTGGTGGCATCGGCAAGTATCTTCCCGGGAGTCCTGGTTATCCAGCTTACGCACTTGTAATCGTGATAAGGTTCTTGGGCAAGCGTAGTCTTTTTAACTTTGTCGGCAAATTCTGTCTCTGAATCGGTAAGTCCGCTCTCTACGGTTAGGAAGTCGTCTTTGGCATCTTGGGCGCTTGCGTAATGAGTTTCGGTCTCGCAAACTTTGTCGCCTAAAAATCCCAAACCCATAGCCGCTTCTTCTTCAGCTCTGCCCTGTTTTGTCGCTTGGCGCGTGAGTTTTTCGTTCAACGCGGTCATATAAATCACGTAAGGATTATTGTTTGATTCTGATATTTTAATCCAATTTGACCACCCTCCATTGGTGAACTTGCCCATAAAGTCATTATAATTTGCCCCAATTTGGTCTAAACTGCACAGGGCTTTTTCTCCGAAGGTGGGAGCTGGAGTGAGCGCCGCTTTTATGTTGATTGCCCAATTTGGCTGGCAGAGTCCCTCCATGAAGTCTTTGCCGGTTAGTTCTTGCAGAGTGAGCGCTCCGGCATTTTTTACCACATCTTCTAACATGCCGCCAAGATCATTTACGAATTTCGGGTTTCCTTTGCCTTGTATGCTTATGATTATTTGGTTGACTATGGTGTCCAATAATTGTTTGCGTAATTTTGCTGTGGCGATATTTGCCAGGTTATTAGCAAATTCTTTGGCCCAGGAGGCAATGTCGCTTGCCCATTGTCCGAGTTGGGAGACTTCTGTAGCACCACCAGTTCCGCCAACGGATCCGGCAAGTGCCATTGGCGGAGTTGCCGTTGATAATAAAATAAATACCAACGCGGCCGCGGAAACGGCTTTAAGCGCACGTAGACTTTTTTTATTGCGCGGTTGCGTTATCATTGAACATATTTTTTAGTTTGTTCGGCGAAGTTTTGTAATAATATGACCAATTCATCGCGTAGCGTCATGTTTTCCTGAAAGGCCACCAGCGCTTTTAACGGATCGTTTTTCATGCTTCGCAATCCTTCATAAGTTTTGCTTAATCCTAAAAATATTTCCGCGCCTCTTTGGTGCGTCGCGGCAAAATCCGACGGCACGCTTATTTGTTTCAAATTGTCGGCTATTCGCGCGTAATAATTGGCGTATTCCACGGCCAGAGCATCGTTATAGCTTTGTGTGATGGATAATAAAGCATTTTGTTCTGACATGGATGGGGGTATTGTCGTGGTCATCAGTTTGTTTATTTCAAAAATATATTTTTGTATGGCTTGGGCGCTGTTATCCTGGGAAACGAGCAGCTCATTCAGGGGAATGCTGGGTGTAAGGGTGGTTTTAAAATTTTGCAAGGCGGTTTGGGTGCTGGCGTCCAAGTTGCCCAAAGATAATCCCGATTTGCCGCTTCGCAGATCTTGCAGGGCGCCTGAATTAAAATTTTTGCTAAGTTGTTGAGTTAAATTTACAGAATACGCTCCGTTCGTATCAAGTAATTGATTATTATTTATGTTGCTGGTCTCCGGAGGCGTTAGTTTGTCGTCAGGACCCGCCTTAAGTGGATTACGATTTTCTTTTATTTCTTGTCCGTCAGGAGTTTTGTCTCCATCGGTGTCCGGATTATTGGGGTCGGTTTTCCAGAGAGTCTCTTCCCAATTTTTTAGTCCGTCATGGTCGGGGTCGCCGTTGGCGTCCGCTATCGCGAGGCTTTCCGCGGTAAGCCCCGCGTTTTTAGCTTTATTTGTTTGCAAGAATTTTTCGCCTGACAGCCAAAAAAATAAGACCATGGCGAGTAATGCCAAAAGCGCGCTTAATATAATCTTTGGATTGCGCCCATACATTATATTTATTATATCAGTTTTTCAATATTATAATAGCGATTTTGTCGGAAAATGTGGATAAAAACGCGCCATAAGCGTATAATTTGATTAAATATTTCCTATGAGATTTCAATGGGTGAAGAAAATTGCCATAGTGCCGGTTTTTTCGGCTTTAGCATTGCTGGTTAGCTTTAATTATCCGGTTTTTTGGTGGTTGGGGTTTTTAGCCATTGCTCCGTTTATAGGATGGATATACCAAGCGGAAAATGCCAAAAAAGTCTTTATTGGGGGCTTGGTTTTTGGCTTGATTTTTATGGGCGGAGTGATCAGCTGGTTTTGGAACGCGTATCCGCTCAATTGGGTGGGTATTAATTCGGCGTCCGCGGCCATCGCCCTGATTTTTTTTATTTGGTCGTTATCTTCCGCGGTGTTCGCGGTATTTATAGCCTTGTGGGCGGCTGTTTTTTGGAAATATAAGCGGAATACCGTGGCGGATTTATTTATCGCGCCTTTTTTGTGGGTGATTTTTGAATACGCGCGATCTTTCGCTTTCTCTATTTTTTGGGCCGGTCCCGGCGCGTTATACGGCGCGCATTGGTCAATGGGGTTTTTGGGATACATTTTGACGGCCAACACCGCATTGCTTCAGCTGGCAGGATTCGGAGGAATATATTTTTTAAGTTTTGTCGTGATTTTGAGCAATATTTTGATTTACGGAGTTTGGCGTTTAGGGCGGAACGGTTTTTTTTCTTTGCTGAAAAATAAGATTATTTTTGTGTTTGCGATCTTATTTATCGCGGCGATCTTAAGCGGTCTTAATTATTTATCGGTAAAGTCAGCTAGTCCGCGGGAACGCATGGTCGCGGCTTTGGTAACTACTAATGTTCCGGCGACCTTTGGCGTGTCTTTTGAGGGACGCGGCGCGAAATTGGAGCAACTTTACGGACTTTTAGACAAGGAACGGAATGGCTTACAAAATACCGATCTGTTGGTGTTCCCCGAACACTCCGGCTTTATCGGAGCTCTCGGATCGCCCAGTCTTTTATTTTTGAAAATGTTTTTAGGCGAGGACGAGAAGTTGGTGATTGATTCGTTGCCCGCTAAAAGTACAAACCAAGAAGGTGTTTATTCCAGGATGGTTTATTTAAATACTGAAAAGCCGAACGAAGCCGTTAATAATTATTATGATAAATTATTTTTGATGCCGCATGGAGAGTATCTTCCTTGGTTGACCGAAATTGCGGCGCGGGCGGTCGGATATTCTAAATGGGCGCAAGATTTTACGCGCAATCGCGGGTTTAGCGGAGGGAGCGGAATATCATCGCTGGGAGAATTCCGCGGAATTAAGGTGGGCGCGTTATTTTGTTCCGAGACCATTTCCCCTCTGCTTTACCGCGAGCTTACCAGTAAGGGCGCGGAAGTTTTAGTCAGCGTTTCGTCTTATGCGGTTTTTCACGGATCGCCCCTTCATTTTAGACAGATACTTGCCATGGCCAAGGTGCGGGCTGTGGAGAATAACCGTTATTATTTACAAGCGAGCAATTTCGCCCCCTCTTATATGCTTGATAATCACGGCCGTTTATTGAAGTCGTCGGTTCGCGGACAAGACGCGATTATTTACGGGGAAGTTGGAGTAATTACTAAAAAGTCTTTTTATAATGTTTTGCTTGACTTATTTTAAAAATTGTGTATAATTATAGAAACTAAAAGAACTTTAAAAACAAAAAACTATCTTTCAGGAGTAAGTGATGAAAAAGATGTGGTATCTTGCGATGGTTTGGTTTTTGCTTGCCGGTTGCGCTTTGGGCAAAAGCGTTATGGCGCGTTTTGATGTCTCATCGTCGGGCGAGCCCGCAGTAATGGCTGATGCTTTTTCCAGAAACGAGCTTCACGCTACGCCCGGAGGATTTACTTCTCTTGGAATTGAGCTTGAGCGCAATTCCAAAGAACTATTGGGCGTAATCAGCAATGAAAGCGACGGCGAAGAGAAGGATGTGTTTATTTATGTCCGCCGGCAGGGCAAGTGGCTTCCCTATCTCGGTATAGCCGAGGTAAAAACCCAAGGTTACATTGAAGTAGGGGGAAAAAAGACCAAGCTTGCTTCTCCGTTTTATAGAGTAGAGGCCTTGGAAGCCATTCACTTTGGGACGCCCTCTTTACAGGGCGTTACGCTGCGGACGCGTCGCGATTCAGGCGGGGTGTTAGAGATCGTTTTTGATACCGGTGGTGGACGGCTTGTCGGCAACCATTATTATCGGGTGAACGACTTGTTCATTAAATTGCCGGAAGGAGAATATAAATTAGTTATATATTCTTATGCCGGCTACGGTTTTTTCCGCCACGTCACGCGTGTTCCGTATAAGCAGTATGTTAATGTGCGTAATGAATCCGGCAAATATTACCAGGTCAATAATAATATGCTGGTAAGCTGGTGGGTTCGTTTATAAACAATCTTTTGCCTTAGAAGGAGGTGATTTATTGTTAGAATTTGTCGTTTTGACTTTTGGTGGTTTGTTGATGGTGGGAGCGGTATTGTTAACGGCTGTTGGCGCGCTGACGTTCGCCTTCGGTGGTTCTCGGAAGGAAAAATAACCATTTAAACCAATTAAGGGGGTGATGACCTTGGGTCTCGTTTCGTTAATTTTGGTGGCGGTGTTGATTACGGGAATTTTTTCTATTCCCGCAGGGCCGCCACACTCCGGCTAATATACAAAAAGACCGTCTGTAATGGACGGTCTTTTAATTTTGTAGGCAATCAGTCAACAGATCCGTCCACCTGGCTATCGGATAGCCAGGTGAGTATTTATAGGTTTTTGTATAAGCAAATCCAGTGTTTTATTTCCAGATTTTCCGCGCGCGCCTTGATGGGGACTTCGCACTTTTCAAAAACGGATTCTATTTCAGATTTTTTAATATTTTGTTGGTGGTAAAGATTATTTAGTAAAACTTTTCGTTTTTGCGCGAACCCCGATTTTATGATTTTAAAAAATTTTTGTTCGTTTATTTTATTCGCGGAGAAAAAGGCGCGCGAAATGTCGTTTATGTTGATAACGGCCGAGTCCACTTTGGGCGCCGGCGCAAATTCTTTTTTGGATATTTTGAAAGCGATCTTCGGCTGGCTGAAAATTTGTACCGATAGGGCGAGCAAATTCATGCGCGGCGGTCGGGCGCAAATTCTTTCCGCCACTTCTTTTTGGATGGTTAGGGTCATGTCTTGAGGCGGGCATTTTGATTCCAGCGTTTTTCGCAAAAAATGCGAGGTTAGGTAGTAAGGGATATTCGCCACGATCCGGTATCGGCTAGGCAAAAGACCTTCTGTCGCGGGATTGAATTTTAAAATATCGCCTTCTACGAGCGCAAGCTTTCCGAGAGACAGTTCGTTGATAAATTTTACGCGGAGTATTTTTATAAGAGCGGGATTTTTTTCCACCGCTACCACGCGTTTGGCGCGCGCCAGAAGCTTTTCCGTTAAAATTCCTTTTCCCGGACCGACTTCCAGTATTTCATCTTGGCTGGAAATTTGAGCGGCCTCCGCGATTTTTCGCGCCGTGTTTCGTGATTTTA
Organism: Candidatus Niyogiibacteriota bacterium; assembly: GCA_016214345.1. Classification (GTDB taxonomy): domain Bacteria; phylum Patescibacteriota; class Minisyncoccia; order JACROR01; family JACROR01; genus JACROR01. The sequence continues at coordinate 56,099 of JACROR010000009.1, read as the reverse complement.
AAAAATTTTGTCCCAATTTGGTTCCGTGGCTTCGCATGTTTTATGTTACAAATTTATGATTTCCGTATCGCTTTCCGGATATTCGTTTTGCATATTTTCGCGATTCACGGCTTCCGTGAGTTCTGGCGGAATATCTTCCAAAAATCGCGAAGGTTTGTTGATTTGTCTGCTTCCGAAGATTGTGCGGAAAATCGCGTAAGATAAGAATAAATTTTCTTCCGCCCGGGTTAACGCGACATAAAAAAGCCGCCGTTCTTCCTCGGCTTTCAAGGGATCGCTCCCGCCGCCCATCATATTGTGCGGAAACAGTCCCTCTTCCATGCCCGCCACAAAAACCGTCTTGAATTCAAGTCCTTTGGCGGCATGCACGGTCATTAATTTCACAGCTTTTTCTCGCTCTTTTAAAGTGTCTTGATCGGACATTAAGGCCGCGTCCGCCAACAATTCTTCAATGCCCGCGGGAGAAGGAAATATATCGTATTTTTTGGACAAGCTGACTAATTCCTGGATATTCGCCAGCCGCATAGCGCCCTCTTCCGTGCCGTCTCGTAAAAAATTAGCATAACCTGATTTTTCTATGGCTGCGCGCGTTACCTCTGAAGCCGGTTTCGTTGCCGCGGCGTCGCCTATACTTTGGATAATCTCTTCAAAGTTTTGGAGCAAGGTTTTTTCTTTGGGATTCAGATCTTTATCTCGCGCCAGATATTTAGTAAGCAATATTTTGCCTATACCCCGCGCTGGAGTATTTATAATCCTTTTTTTGCTTAAAAGATCCTGCGGATTTAAGGCGATGCGAATATACGCCAAAATATCTTTTACTTCTTTTCTTTCGTAGAATTTAACGCCCAATAATTGGTAAGGCATGCCCTGTCGCAGAAATTCTTCTTCCAAAACCCGGGATTGAAAATTAGTACGGTAAAGCACCGCTATTTTATCGGCTGGCGTGTTGTTTTGTGCGCACGCGCGCGCCGTTTGGGCGATAAAGGCGGCTTCTTCCAATTCGTTGGCGGCCAGGAAGATTTTTATTTTATTGCCGCCGGTTTTTTCCGTGAACAGATTTTTAGGCCGGCGGAATTGATTTTTTATGATGACGGCGTTGGCGGCGTCTAAAATGGTTTGCGTAGAACGGTAATTTTCTTCCAGCGTGATTATTTTGGCTTCGGGCCAGTCTTTTTCAAAATTCAGAATATTCCGAAAATCGGCCCCGCGCCAGCCGTAAATGGACTGGTCTATGTCGCCGACGGCGCAAAGATTCCGGTGCTCGCGCGCGAGAAGGCTTGCCAGCAGATATTGCGAACGGTTGGTATCCTGATATTCGTCAATATGGATGTGCGTCCATTGTGCTTGGTAGCGTTTGAGGGTTTCCGAACTTTTTTTCAGTAAGGCAATAGTTTTGGCGATGAGATCGTCAAAATCCAAAGCGCTATGTTCTTTTAATTTTTTTTCATAAAGTTGCCAGACGGCGATCAATTTGACGAGGAATGGGGAATTGTGGGCGTCTTCCGCCAAATCTTCCGGAGTTAACAGTTCGCTTTTGTGGGCGGATATGACGGATCGCATTTTGGCGGGCTGGAATTGTTTGGGATCAATGGATAGATCCCGCAAACAGTCTTTCATAAGGGAAAGCGCGTCTTCTTCGTCAAAAATGGAGAATTTTTTAGAAATTCCTATGTGATGGCCTGATTCGCGCAGTATATGTACTCCCAGGGCATGGAAAGTCCTTACAAAAGGACGGCTTGCAGTTAGTGGGTTGTTGGAGATGAGCGCGGATATGCGTTTTTGCATCTCCCCTGCCGCTTTATTGGTAAAAGTTATGGCTAAAACGCGTTCCGGGGAGCAGCCAAGGCGCACGATATTGGCGATTCTGTGAGCTAAAACTTTGGTTTTACCCGATCCAGCACCGGCCAATATAAGCAGGGGGCCGTGGATGTGTTCCACCGCGTCTTTTTGGCGGCCATTCAGGCCATTTAAGATATGAGAGGAGGCACTTTTCTTCATTATTTGCCAGAATAACACCTATTTATTTTATCCACAAATATAGGCATTTTGGATTGACTCGGAGCTTATAAAGGAGTATATTGAATAAGGTAGCAGAAAGGCCGTTGAAGGGCTAAAAATTGCTTGGCAATTTTGCCCGATCGCGTTTGACCAATTAAATTCGTAATTTAGCCTATTTTAAACAATATACAAGAACCTGACCCTGATTTTTTGCAGGGTAAGGGTCAAATATGCTCCATAAAAAGCCGATGTGGTATTAGGCCTTTTAGGGCGTTGGTGGTTATTTTGGCCACGTTTTTAGTATATTTTGGACTGGTTTTGCCGGTTCATGCCGGATTTTTTTCGTTTTTCGGAGATTTATTCAAATCAGAGAAGACGCTTCAGCCGGCCTCTATTATAAATTCCCAAACTGTATCGTTGCTGGACGCTCCCACCAATGAGAATTTATTGGCAGGTACCGGCGGCGGAGATATTACCATAGTGGAAAATTCCGCGCTACTTCCCGTGACCGGGCCTTTAGGCAGTTTGGCTGACGCGTTAGAAGTTCAGAAAAAATCCGATCAAATCAGTATTTACGTGGTAAGGGAAGGCGATACGCTGTCTGGAATCGCCAAGCTTTTCGGCGTTAGCGTTAATACCATTGTTTGGGCCAATGCGGATATTAACCGCGGAGATCTTATACGCAAGGGCCAAGTTTTGATAATTCTGCCGGTCAGCGGCGTGCAATATGTTGTAAAGAAGGGAGACACTTTGGCGGGCATTGTCAAGAAATTTAACGGAGACGCTCGGGACATTTTGGATTTCAACGGTTTGGCGTCCGGCAGCGATCTCGCGGAGGGCATGGAGATTTTAATTCCCAACGGAGAGATAGCCGCGCCTAAATATTACACAGAGCAATATGGCGCGCCGAATGTCCAAGAATACGCCGGTTATTATCTAAAACCCGTAAATGGTAGAAAGACCCAGGGCATTCATGGGTACAATGGCGTTGATCTGGCCGCTTCTTACGGAACTCCCATCGTAGCTTCGGCGACCGGAGACGTGTTAATTTCCAAGAGCTCCGGTTGGAATGGCGGTTATGGTCAATATATTGTGATTCAGCATCATTTAAGTAAAAATATAGTTTGGAGCGGATGGCACGTGGTACAGGGACAGATAATCGGCTACATCGGCTCTACCGGCAAATCCACCGGACCGCATCTGCATTTTGAGATCCGCGGAGGGCCACGCAATCCGTTCTAGGCTCTAGGGGCTAGTTTTTAGATTTTAGTTTCCAGGTTCTAGTTTATGATTTTTCATAAAGCAATCTATCAACTATAACCTAACCCCTATAACCTAATCACTATAACCTATCAAAAACCTATCAAATAAGGTTGGGAGAGGGACGGTATTGAATGGCTTCTAAGATGTGATTTTCATTTATATTTATTTCTCCCGCCAGGTCCGCGATGGTGCGGGCTATTTTTATTACTCTATGATAAGCGCGAGGCGAGAGATCCATTCTTTTGGCGGCGAGGTTGAGAGTGGCGCGGCAAGCCTGGGAGAGCGGCATAAAAATTTCCAGATCTTTGACGGGTATTTCGCTATTGGTAAAATATTTTCTTGATTGGAAACGTTTTTGTTGGATGGCGCGCGCGGCGATCACTTTGTGGCGGACTTCAGCCGAAGTTGGCCCGCGCCGGTCATTTGATCCCAACTCTTCATGCGCTATTTGGGGAACTTCTATCCATAGATCAAGGCGGTCGGCGATAGGTCCGGAAACTTTTCGTTGATAGCGCAAGATGGCATTTTGATTGCAGATGCATCTTTTGGTTTTGGATCCCAAATTGCCGCAGGGGCAGGGGTTCATGGCGCAGATTAGCATAAAACGCGCGGGAAATTCTACGGTGTCTTTGGCGCGCGCCACGGTGATAGTGCCGTTTTCCAGCGGTTGCCGCAGTGATTCTATGACTCTGCGGTCAAATTCCGGAAATTCGTCCAGAAAAAGCACGCCACGGTGCGCGAGCGTTATTTCACCGGGCCTGGGCCACGCGCCTCCGCCGACCAGCGCCACATAAGACGAAGTGTGGTGGGGGCTGTGAAAGGGCCGTGCCGACAAGAAAGGTATTTTTAATTTTCCGGCCACGCTGTGTATGGCGGTAACTTCCAGGCTTTCTTCAAAAGTAAGGGGAGGAAGGATGGACGGCAGGGCTTTGGCCAGCATGGTTTTGCCGGTGCCCGGAGGTCCGATCATCAAGAGATTGTGTCCTCCGGCCGCCGCGATCTCCAATCCACGTTTGGCGGCCGCTTGTCCTCTAATCTCCGATAAGTCGGATTGTTCTTTAATTTCGGCATGGATTTTTTCTATACGCGGACGGGCGCGCGGCGGAATTTTAATTTCGTCCTCCAAATGTTGCATGACGTCGCTTAAGCTCGCGGCTTCAAATATTTTTAGGCCGTCTATTAGCGCGGCTTCGGTTCCGTTGCCGGCCGGCAGATATATTTCTTCAAATCCTGCTTTTTTGGCTTTCGCCGCCAAAGGTAGCGCTCCTTTGATGGGGCGAAGCGCTCCGTTTAGCGACAGTTCGCCCAAAAAAAGTTTATTTCGCGGATCAAAATTTATTTGGTTGGATGACAGAAGATATCCCAAAGCTATCGCCAAATCAAAAATCGGACCTTCTTTTTTGAGGTCCGCCGGAGCTAAAGAAACGGTAACCCGCTGGTTTCTTTTTTGAGGGGAAATTTTGCCGCTGTTTTTTATGGCCGCGGAAACGCGTTCCAAAGATTCTTCCACCGCTTTATCGGGCAGACCCACGATGGAGAGTTTTTTGGTGCCGAGATAGCGATCAACTTCCACGTCAATTATGACGCCGTGCAGTCCTACGGTTTGAGCTGAATGAAGTTTTACAGCCTGCGTAGTCACAATTTTGATTTATTCCGTATCAGCGTGTTTAAGGCAGGTGATGGCGGCGGGATTGGCGTTTAGGCGTTTGGGATCTATAACTTCATGGCATTTTTCGCATTTGCCGTAAGTTCCTTCGGCAACGCGTTTGAGCGCTTTTTTGACGCCTATCAGTCGCTCTTCCAGCGCGGTTTCTATGCCGAATTGGGTGTCAAATTCTTCAAATTTATCTGCTAGTTCGCTGTCGTCCGAGAGTTGCGGATTTAATTCCGGAGTTGTCGGTTGCCAATCTTCCGGATGTTCCGGATTGCGGATGGCCAGCGTGCTTAGTTCCTTTTCCAGGCGAGTCTCTTCTTCTTTTAATTTATTCTTATAGAAATCAAGATCGGATATCATAAGGTTGGTGGCGATGAGATTAGTCTCTCCAAAACTTGTTCCAGCGCTGTTTTAGAAGAGGCAATTATTAAAATTTTTCTGTTAAATATAGTATATGCCAAAACTATTTCATTTTCAATGTTTTTCAGCGCGCGGGCGTCATTGTTTTTTATGACCACGTCTTCAAAAGTGATCTTGCCGGTATTCAGATCTTTATCTTGAGGCAGTAAGGATTGGTAATCCGCGAGTATGGCAGGCTCCCAGCGAAGCATGGCGGCAAAAGCTCTTTCATAGTCGGAAATGGGCGATAGAAATACAGTTTCATTGCGGCCCAAAGCATCTATGGCACCGAAGGTGGGAAACCCCGCCAGGTTATCTATAAGATCTTGCGGAGTTTTAATTCCCGCGTTTTTTAATAATTCAGCCGAACTTAAGAATTTTTCCTGTTTGTTCTCCGTTTTTTTGGCCGGCAAATAAGTGAATTCTCCGCTTATTTGCGGCTTGGCAAGCGCATTTTGGAGGGCGGTTAGAATGTTTTGCGCGTTGCCGGCTTCCCAGAAGATTATGTTTTCATGATCGGCGCGTATTAGGGCTTGAGGGGGTCTTGGTGTTTGCGCTGATTCGGTCGGTTTTTTCGCAAAAAACCAAAAATATGTCCCGACCGCGATTATAGTTGTGAGTAAAATCGCCGCTCCTCCCCCAAGGATTATTTTGAGATACGGTTTTGGCGCGAGATCTTCGCTGATAGAGTTAGAGGATTGTTTTCGCCGGGCGGCTTGCGCCATGGCGTTTATGTAAGACGTCCCCTTTTTTTGTATATATTCCTGAACGTCTCCCGAATAAGTGCGTATGGCCGGAATATTTTCCGGTTTATTATTGGGCTCTGTTGCCATTTTCTCTTGGTTTGCCCTGTTAAATTGTCCCACTTTTTGCGGGACACCAATTTCATCGGATTTAACGGGGTTCTGTTCTTTTTCCTCCATTGATTAAAGCCAAATTAACGCGTCCCTTTTCATCTACGCCTATGACTTCCACTTCCACTTTATCGCCGATATTGATTATGTCCGTGACTTTGTTTACGCGATGCGGAGCGAGTTTGGAGATGTGGATCAATCCGTCTTGATTGGGCGATAGTTCCACCATGGCGCCGAATTCAAATATGCGACCGACCACTCCTTCTATGCGCTCTCCCGGTTTGAATTCCTTGGTAAGCCCTTCTATTATTTGGAGCGCGGCTTCCGCCGAGTCTTTATCCGTTCCGGTAATGTATATGGTTCCGTCCTCTTCTATATCAATGGCCGCGCCGGTTTTGGCGATGATGCCGTTTATGGTCTTGCCTCCGGTTCCCACTACCGTGCCGATCTTATCCGGACTTATCTTGTGGATGAGAATGCGCGGCGCGAAAGGCGACAGATCCGGGCGAGGAGCATTCAAGGCTCCTTGTATAACTTTTAAAATTTGCAGGCGGGCTATTTTGGCGCTTTCCAGCGCTTCGGCCAGAATGCCTACGGTCACCCCTTCTATTTTAACATCCATTTGTATGGCGGTTAATCCCGCGTGCGTTCCCGCGGCTTTGAAATCCATATCGCCGTGGTGGTCTTCCGGTCCTTGTATGTCGGTTAAGATCTTATAATTTTTTTCATCTTTCATGGCGAGTCCCATGGCAATGCCGGCCACCGGATTTTTTATGGGGATGCCGGCGTCCATTAACGCGAGCGTGGACGCGCATACCGAAGCCATGGAAGTTGATCCATTGGAAGACATGGTATCGGAAACTATTCTGATGGTGTAGGGAAATTTTTCTTTGGGAGGTATTACCGCGGCCAGCGCTTTTTCCGCGAGCGCGCCATGCCCGACCTCGCGTCTTCCCGGACCGCGGAGCGGTTTGGTTTCACCCGAAGAATACGGAGGGAAATTATATTGATGCATAAAGCGTTTTTCCACGCGCCCTTCCATGCTTTCTATGAGTTTATTGTCTTGCGGTGAGCCTAGAGTAACTACGGAAAGCACATGAGTTTGACCCCGGAAAAATAAGCCCGATCCGTGCGTGCGCGGAAGCAGTCCCGCTTCCGCGTAGAGCGGCCGTAATTCGTCCAATTTGCGGTAGTCCGGGCGCTTGCCATGCTCCAAAATGTTTTCGTGCATTATTTCATCAATCGCCTCTTCGTAGATCTCGCCGTATAAACTAAGAATTTTGTCGCCGAAATCTTTTATGGCCGCGTCGGTCCATTCTTTTTTAAGCTCCATCAGCCGCGTGGTGCGTCCGGTTTTTTCTTCTATATAGACATAATCCGCGAGTCTCGGACGAAAATGTTTATTGAACAGGTCGCGTAGCCCTTCCGGTTCGGGCGTTATTTGTGGGATTATTTTTTCTTTGCCGATCTTTTTGATGATGTCTTTTTGAAAAGCATTTATGCGTTCAATTTCTTCCAGTCCTATTTTGAAAGCTTCCACAGCATCTGCTTCGGGCACTTCTTGGGCTCCGGCTTCCACCATGTTTATTTTTCCGTCTTTTCCGCAGACCACGGTTTCCAATTCGCATACTTCCCTTTCCGCGGCCGTCGGATTGATGATGAATTTTCCGTCTTTTTTTATGACCCGTACGCCGGCTATGGGTCCTCCCCAGGGGATGTCCGAAGTGCCGAGCGCGAGCGAGGTGGCTAAAAGCGCGGGAATGTCCGGAGAATTTTCTTCGTCATAGGACAAAACCATGGTGATGACCTGGACTTCGTTTCTGATTTTAATGTCAAATAAGGGGCGGATGGTACGGTCTATGACGCGCCCCGTGAGAATGGAGGAATCCGGCGCCCTGCCTTCGCGCCGCACGAATCGCGAGCCCAATATTTTGCCGACTGCGTAATATCTTTCTTCGTAATCAACGGTTAGCGGAAAATAGTCCAAATTTTCTTTGGTTTGTTTGGACATGGTCGCGGTGGCCAGCACCACCGTATCGCCGTAGCGCACAATGGCGGAACCGTTGGCTTGTTCCACTAAATTAGAGAACTCCGCTTCCACTTTGCGTCCCGCAAAGTCGCACGAGAATTTTTTTCTTTCCATAAATGATGGAGCGGTTCGCGGGCTCGCCGCCAGATTTTAGACTAGTCCCGCTGTGCGGGATAATCTACCTATCTGAAGGTGAGGCTTAGCGAAAGCCGCCGTTATTTTATAATAATTGTTAATTCGCTATTTTTTAATAAGATACTTCGCGGACGCGCCTAAGTCAACAAATTCGTCTACTACTTCTTTAAGGGCCGAGGAAGTGGATTTGCCGAAAGATATCACTTCCACTCGCCTGCCTTGGTTTTTCAAGTATTCCACGAGGGGTATGAAATCTCCGTCTCCGCTCGCGATGACTACAGTATCCACGGTCTGGGCGATCCGGACCGCGTCAATGGAGAGCCCTACGTCCCAATCCGCTTTTTTCATGCCCCCGAAAAATTCTTGCAGCGGTTTTTCTCGGGTTTCTATGCCCAATTTAACTAAGGCTTCAAAAAACGGTTTTTCTTCCCCGGTTTTGGTGCTTATGACATAAGCAAAAGCGCGGATCAGGTTGCGTCCTCCTACCGCGGTTTTGAGCAGTTCTTTGAAATTGACCCGCGCGTCGTAAATGCTTCGCGCCGAATGATAAAGGTTTTGAACATCCAAAAAAACTGCCACCCTTTGGCTTTTGTGCTGTGCCGTGTTCATTTTTATATGTACCCCCCCGTTCCGTCTTGAAACATAATGTTAAATTTGCACTTTTTTCTTTTTAAGCCCCAATTTGCGGACCACGGTGTTGTAGCCTTTGGGATCGTCTTCCGCGAGATAGTCCAAAAGCGATTTTCGTTTGGCGACCATCTGTAAAAGCCCACGGCGGGAATGATTATCCTTGTGATGGGTCTTTAAGTGGTCGGCTAATCGTTTGATTTCTTCGCTTACGATAGCGATTTGCACCGCCGAAGAGCCGGTATCTTTTTCATGCGTTCTGAACTTTTCCACTATTTTTTGTTTTTCCTTCACATTTAACATATTTCAAAGTTAGCATATTTTGTTACAAAGTGCAAGTCTGGGCTTGACAAAGTGGCTGTTATAGATTATATATCTAAAATAGTATTTTGACAATAAAAGTTAACGCGTTAACCACAGGAGGAGTTATGAGTCTAACTATTACAGATATTGTGCTGGGCTTGTTGGCGCTTTTACTCTTTTTACTCTTTGGGGTGGGGCTCTACATGGTCAGAACCAGCCAGCCCAAAACCCAGGAAAAGGGCTGTTCTTGCGCTACCGGCGCATCGGATCCCAAAACCGATTGTCATTGCACTTGCGGCCGCAGCCGCCACAGCTTGCATAGCCATAGCGTTGGCACTAAAGTTTAATACAAGGAGGCAAGTCTTATGCTTACGATTGTCCAAGTAGCGTTGTTTGCATGCATTGTTTTTGTTGTTGGTTTTTTTGTTGCGAGTTGCGGTTGGTCAGCCCGAAGAACCGAAAGTAAGGGCAAGGAAGACAAAGAATGTGACCATTCCGGTTGTGGTCGCAGATGTCGATTTTTCCACCCTGGTATGCGTAATCACTAAGTAATTTTAAAAGGCCGTTCCATTTAAGGACGGCCTTTATTTTTTTGTTGTTTTTTATTGTCGGAAACTCCATTTCCGACAAATTGTGCGACATTGTGTTTAAAAATGTGATAAAATAATAATATGTCAGGCGATATTCGTGTTTTACATAAAGAATTCTTGGAGCATTTGGAAATAGAGCAGGGCCGCAGTCTCCGCACCGTGGAGAATTATGATCGCTACCTCGCGCGTTTTTTGGATTATGCCAAGATCAGATCGCCGCAAGATATTACCGACGAACTTATTAGGCAATATCGTTTATGGTTAAATAGACAAGAAATACCATCCGGAGAAAATATTAAGAAAAAAACCCAGAATTATTATTTGATAGGTTTGCGCGGTTTCTTGAAATATTTGGCCAAGCGCGGTATTCCGTCTTTGTCCGCCGACAGGATCGAGCTCGCTAAGGTTGGCGGCAGAGAGCTTGACCTGATAGATGAGGATGAATTGGAGCGTTTGCTCAATGCTCCGAAGGAGAAATCGTTAAAATCGTTACGGGACAAGGCTATTTTGGAACTTTTATTTTCTACCGGACTTCGCGTATCCGAGCTCTGCGCGCTAAATCGCGACTCTTTTAATTTAAATAAAGGAGAGTTTTCGGTGCGCGGGAAAGGAGAGAAGGTGAGAGTGGTTTTCTTGTCCGATAGCGCGAAGTTGTCCGTTAAAGAATATTTGGATAAACGAGGCGACCTGGGAGAAGCGCTTTTTATAAATTTCAGGCGCGGTGGGAAAGATAAATTAAGCGACACCGCTCGTTTGACTCCCCGTTCAGTGGAGAGGATGGTTGAATATTACGCGATCAAAGCAGGCATTTCCAAAAAAGTAACTCCGCACGTGCTTCGTCATTGTTTCGCGACCGATTTGTTATCCAATGGAGCCGATCTGCGGTCGGTGCAGGCTTTGCTTGGCCATGCCAACATCACCACTACGCAGGTTTATACCCACGTAACCGATAAACAGCTTCGTGAAGTCCATGCGGCGTTTCACGGGAAACAAAGGCGATGAAAATACAATCTGTCGGAAATGGAGTTTCCGACAGATTATACGCAGTTGTTTAATAGGTTAAAATGTGGTACTCTTACATTGTTTATTGCGTCTAGCGAGGAGCGGAATGTCCGCCAGTCGGCGGATCACGCTTCGTTCCTGCCTACCGGCAGGCAGGCGAGCGACGACGCAACAAAAGGTAGTGCCTTTTATTAAGTTAAAAAGCGCCCGTAGCTCAATGGATAGAGCACTTGGCTTCGGACCAAGGGGTTGTGGGTTCGAGTCCTGCCGGGCGCGCAAGACAGGAGCAAGCAAATTGTTTTGCTTGCGTCAGGACTCGAAGGGTTTAGCGTTGCGCCGTAGGTGCCGACAAACCTCGGCTCGCGCGATAAGAGGCACGAGGAGTCCTGCCGGGCGCACCACAAGAGTACTTCCCAAAACATAGTCGCTCCGCTCCTTGTTTTTTAGGTCGCGCAAAGTGTATGGCTAAATACGAATCCGCTAAAGTGGCTGATTGTGAAAAAATAGAGAAACACGAAATTCCTCCAGAGGCTCAAGAGGCTTATTTGGCTTTGAAAAAAGTCGGCTTTGAGGCTTATTTTGTGGGCGGTTGCGTGCGTGACATTTTGATGGGTAAAAAACCGAAGGATTGGGATATCACGACCAATGCCAAACCGGAGGAAATAGTTAAGCTTTACGAAAAAAGTTTTTATGAAAACAAGTATGGAACGGTAAGTGTGGTTTCGGCCACGGAAGATCCGACCTTAAAAACCATTGAGATCACGCCTTATCGCGTGGAATCAAAGTATTCCGATCAGCGTCATCCTGACGCGGTGCGATTCGCGGAAAAGCTGGAGGAGGATCTTAAACGCAGGGATTTCACTATTAATGCTTTGGCTCTGGATCTGGAATCCGGTAAGATCATTGATTTCTTCGGAGGCAGGGAAGATCTGCAAAAAGGCATAATTAAGGCCGTAGGAGAGGCAAAAGAGCGGTTTGCGGAGGATGCTTTACGCATGATGCGCGCGGTACGTTTGGCAACCGAGCTTAATTTTAAATTGGAAGATAAAACGCGCGAGGCGCTTCAAGAAAATTCCGTATCTTTGGAGATGATTGCTAAGGAGAGGATTCGTGATGAATTGGAAAAAATTATGATGGCGTCCGATCCCGCGCGCGGTTTTGAATTGATGCGAGAATATGGCGTATTAAAATATGTTATGCCGGAATTAGAGAAGGGTTTTGGCGTTACCCAGAATAAAGATCATATTTTTACGGTATGGGATCATAATTTGCGAGCTTTGTCTCATGCGGCGGAGAAGGGGTGGAGCTTGGAGGTGCGGATGGGGGCGTTGCTACACGATATCGCTAAGCCCCACACCAAGCGTGGAGATGGCCCTAAATCAACGTTTTATGGCCATGACGTGGTTGGCGGGCGTATGACCGAGAAGGCGCTGACACGTCTAAAATTTCCTCAAAAATTCGTAGATAGGGTGTCAAAATTGGTCAGACATCACCTCTTTTTTTCTGATACCGCGGTGATAACGCTTTCCGCGGTGCGTAGAGTGGTTAGGAATGTTGGTCCGGAAAATATAGATGACTTAATGAAAGTGCGCTTTTGTGACAGAATAGGTATGGGCAGGCCCAAGGAACAACCTTTTCGTTTAAGAAAATATCAGGCTATGATAGAGGAAGTGTCGCGCGATCCGATATCCGTTGGTATGTTAAATATAGATGGAGAACGCGTTATGTCCGCTGCTCGTCTATCGCCAGGTCCTAAAATAGGGTCTATACTGAATATCTTACTGGATGAGGTGCTGGATGATCCTAAATTAAATACCGAAGCCTATTTATTAAATAAGGCTCAAGGATTGGCGACATTAAGTGACCAAGACTTGGCTCAGGCCGGCATGGAAGCTAAGAAACGAAGTTCTATGGCGGAAGAGGAGGTTATTGAGGAGATAGAAAAGAAGTATCATGTGAAATAATTTGTCAGATTAATCGGAAACTCCATTTCCGATAAGGTGGATGTTTCATGTGAAACTTAACGGGGTGTAGTATAGTGGCAGTACGCAGGCTTCGGGAGTCTGTAGTCTGGGTTCGATTCCCAGCACCCCGATAAAGGGGCCCGTAGTAAAGTGGCATTACGCAGCATTCGCATTGCTGAGGCGGGGGTCCGATTCCCCCCGGGTCCATAAAAACTAAGAGCGTAGCGACTATGTTTTTGTCTGCTCTTCACATTACATTCATTCGGAATCTTCGCTATGCTGCGAGATGTGGCGCGAAATGCGACGCTATACAGTCTAATAATTAAATAGTTACACATGAAACATTTATTGTGTGCATATCTTGTTAATTTCTCTAAAAAATCTATTGGACTATTAGTTTATTGGACATGATATAAAAGACAGCGCGTTAAAGTACAACCGGAAATGGAGTTTCCGACGTTTTCTACAGATTTTTTGTATGCTATCATTAAATTTATGAGAGATCTGGTAAATAATGAGTGGTATCATGTTTATAATCGTGGCGTAGAAAAACGCCGGATATTTTTAGATAATGAGGATTATGCTCGTTTTTTGTTTCATTTATATGAATGTAATAATTTTGTAACTTTGCCGGACACCGCTTTTAAAAAAAGAATAAAAGAAGTCAATTTTTCTTCAGATAACAGAGACAGACTAGTAGATGTTGCGGCCTTTACTTTGATGCCTAATCATTTTCATATTTTAGTAAGATCCATTAAAGACGGCAGTATTAGTGATTTTATGCAGCGTATTTCAGTGGCTTATACCAAAGGATTTAACAAAAAATACCAGCGTGTCGGTGCTTTATTCCAGGGGCCATACAAAGTTAAATTAGCCGACAAGGGCGCGCATTTACAGCATGTTCTGGTTTATATTCTTACCAATGCCCTGAATCTTTATAAATCCGACTGGAAAGAACGCGGCATAGACAACATCAAAGAAGCCAAACGATTTTTAGAAAATTATAAATACTCAAGTTATCGATCGGCCATGGGAGGAAAGGACGCTTTTAATTTTGTTACTGATAGGGGCAGTTTGTCGGACATAATGGAGAGTTACAAAGATTTAGAGATTCTTATTAATGATATTTTGGGCGGAGAATTGTCAGATATAGATTTAGCCTTATTTGGCAATAAACTCTAAGTTTGTTTCATATGAAACATATTATTTATGGCGCTGAATAATACTAAAAAATTTATTGGCGCGCTGGGCGAGAATATGGCGGCAAAATATTTAATTAAGAATGGCTATGCCGTTATAGATAGAAATTTTAGGAGGCCTTGGGGAGAAATTGATATCGTGGCGCAAAAGTCCGGCATCTTACATTTTGTAGAAGTTAAGTCTGTTTCTTGCAAAGATAACGGAAATGGAGTTTCCGATAGGGGGCGGGAGGTGGATCCGGAAGACAACGTTAATTATTTTAAATTGAAAAGATTAAATAGTGTGATTCAGTCGTACTTGGGGTATAAAAATGTGAAACAAGATCAAGAGTGGCAAATTGATATTTTGGCGGTATTTGTGGATGTGGCCAATAAAAAAGCTAAAATGAGGTTTACGGAGGATGTCGGCTAGTTTAGTATTAGGGTGTCGGAAGTGGATCGACGGGTCCGACAATTTCTGAAAACGGTTTCCGGCAACAACGGGGTATGGTGTAATGGCAGCACGCATGCTTTGGGAGCATGTAGTCCCAGTTCGAATCTGGGTACCCCGATTTTAGATTAAAAGCTGACAAAATAAAATTTGAGTTCATTTTTTTTGACGCAAACATTATTTTTTTGCTATAATTTTGGTATGTATAAAGATGGCACCGGTGGGTGGGCTTAAAAAAATATAGAACGCAATGTTTTGCGGGGATCCCGTTTACGCAAAGGATCTAAATTGGGCGGACGTAGTTTAATGGCAGAACGTCTGCCTTCCAAGCAGAGGGCGCGAGTTCGATTCTCGCCGTCCGCATAAGTTTTAAACGGGATCCTGGCGAAATATTGTCGCCGGCACTTTAAAAAATAAAAATTTTTGTAAAAGGGGGAGCAAGGAGGTGCGGCGTGGATAAGGTTACCAGAAATGCTGGCTATTTTTTGTCGCGGTTTAGGGACGAGTGTTTGAAGTTTTTAAACGGTCGTTCTGCCGGAAATTACGAGGAAACCATAAAGAATATCGTTAAAATGATAGAGAATGACGCAAACACCCTTTTTAAAAAAGATGAAGATTTAAAACAAGAAAAAAATAAAAAAAATAGTAAAAAGAATTAAAAAATGCGCTTCGTAAAAACGAAACGCATTTTTTAATTATAAAACAGTCTACTATCTCACCAGGTCTTTCAGGGCTTTGGCTGCGCGGAATTTGGGCACTTTCATGGATGGAACATGTACGGTTGCGCCGGTGCGGGGATTGCGGGCCTCTCTGGCGGCTCTGGTCTTGACCGCGAATATGCCGAATCCGGACAAAGATACTTCTCCTCCCTTCTTAAGTTCGCCGGCGATAGAGTCAAAAATCATATCTACCAGCTCTTCGGCTGATTTTTTAGTGCCGCCTATTTTTTCATGCGCCATCTCTACTAATTTAGCTTTATTCATTAGGTAAGTTTTTATTATTATTCTTTAATTTTGTTAAGACCTTTATATGCTTATATTTTACCGCATATTTTACGCGTCAACAATATTTCTCAAGCGATTTATCCCCACCGTCTTTTTGGTACTTTTATCAATATCCACTAGTACGGCATTGATTTCCACGGGCCCCGCCTCTTCCACTTCAAATTTTGCGGGTAAATTCGTGGCTAATCGTTCCAGCGCCTCTTTTATTTTAACTCCGATTATGGAATTATGGGCTCCGATCATGCCCGCATCGCTGATAAATCCGGTGCCCTGCGGCAATATTTGTTCGTCTGCCGTAGGCACGTGTGTATGTGTTCCCAATACGACAGAAGTTTTTCCGTCTAGAAAATAGCCCATAGCTTTTTTTTCAGAGGTGGTTTCGGCGTGCATGTCTACTATTATGATATTTTGTTTCACATCATCTTTTTGCAGAAAGGTTTCAATGGCCTCAAAGGGAGAATCAAAATGTTCGCGCATGCCGTGCTGGCCGATCAAATTGACCACGGTTACATTGGTTTCATTGCCGATCTTTTTGGTTACAAATCCACGACCGGGCCAAGAGGCGGGAGCGTTTAACGGCCGCATGATGGGCAGGGTTTCATCCGCGAGCAATTTGAGGGCGTCCTTGCCTTGGAGTATATGGTTTCCTCCGGTGAATATGTTAACGCCCAATTTTTGTATTTCTTCCAGTGACGCTCTGCCTATGCCCAATCCGTGCGCTATGTTTTCCACATTGGCGACGATTAGATCGGGCGCGAATTTAGCCCGCCATAAAGGGAGCTGATAAGCAAGTCCGCGCCTTCCCGCTTTGCCTATGATGTCTCCGAAAAAAAGAACGCGGATGGAAGACGCGAGTTTGGGCGGATTATCTGGCATATTCCACGAGTCTGGTTTCACGGATAACGTTTATCTTAATTTCTCCGGGATATTTCAGTTCTTGTTCAATGCGATTGGCGATCTCGCGCGCCAAATTTTTCATTTGCAGATCGGAAATTTTTTCCGGTGTTACGAATATTCTGATTTCTCTTCCGGCTTGTATGGCGTAAGCTTTTTCCACCCCTTCAAAAGAAGTGGCTATGCGCTCCAAATCTTCCAAGCGTTTTAAATAATTTTCAACCGTGTCTCTGCGCGCTCCCGGGCGGGCCGCGGATATCGCGTCTGCCACGAGCACGATGATGGACTCTACCGTTTCAAAAGGATACTCTTCGTGGTGCGATTGCATGGCTTTGATGATGCGTTCATCGGTGTTGAATTTTTGTAAAATGCGTCGGCCGATTTCCACGTGCGTGCCTTGTATCTCATGAGATACCGCCTTGCCTATGTCGTGCAAAAGCGCGCCTTTTTTGGCGATTTGCGCGTCAGCGCCCAATTCGGACGCGAGCATGCCCGCGATGTGCGCCATTTCTATGGAATGTTGCAATACGTTTTGCCCATAGCTGGTTCGGAATTTAAGCCGTCCCATTATCATCAAAAGCCTCGGATCCAGATCCATGATGCCGATTTCGTAAGCCGCGGCTTCTCCGGCCGCTTTGATCATGCTCTCCACCGCGGCTTTGGATTTTTCCACCGCTTCTTCAATGCGCGCCGGTTGTATTCTGCCGTCTACGATCAGGTTTCCCAGGGCGATCTTTGCGATTTGTCTGCGTACGGGATCAAAACAGGAAATTATCACTTCTCCGGGAGTTTCGTCCACGATGATTTCCACTCCCGTGGCGCGTTCCAGCGCTCGGATATTTCTTCCTTCTTTTCCTATGATTTTCCCTTTGATGTCGTCAGAAGGGATGGTGACGGATGAAGTGGTTATTTCCGTGGCGGTGGAAGAAGCCAGCCGCTGTATGACGGCGGCGAGAATATTTTTGGCTTGCTGTTCCAATTTATCCTGGCCGAAGATCTCCAGTTTTTGGATGCGCGCCAAAATATCTCCTTCGTATTTTTGTTCCACACTCTGGAGCAGTTGGTGTTTCGCGTCTTCTTCCGAGAGTTGGGCGACCTTCTCCAGTTCTTATCTTTTGCTTTCTTCCAGATCTCCCAATTCTTTTTCTATCTGTTTTATTTTGTTGGCTTTCGCTTGCAGAGATTCTCGTTCTTTATCAACATCAAGACGGCGCTTTTCCACAAGCTCCTCTTTTTGAATGATTCTTTCCTCTAATTTTCTGATCTGAGATTCGCGTTCGCGCTCATCGCGCTTGGCGGATTCCGTTACTGACTCGGCTTTTTTCTTGGCTTCGTCTAATGTTTGGCGAGCTTCAGTTTTGGCGTCTAAAAGAATTTGCTTGACGTCTAATTCTATTGAGTCGCGTTTTTGCCTGGCTATAATCTGGCGCAATAGATAGCCTCCCGCAATTCCTGCCAAAATCGAAACCACCGCTACGACAAGTAAGGTGGATGTCATAAATTGTGTTTCCGTTTATTTTTTCCATTACTATATTATTATTCATGAAACAAACTCACGGGTTTTAATTGGATAAAATTTTTTTAATTAATTGATAATTTATTAAATATACTATATCAGAAATTTTTAAATAATGCAAATCTGTTTACTTGCCGGTAGGTAGGTTCGCGGGGTTTTAAAAAAAATTCCACCGCGGCAAATACCGCGGTGGTGGTGGGTGAGACGGAGCGATAAGGTGGTCGCCCCGGAGGGTTTGGAGGGTGCGGTTAATTGGTCGGGGTAAGAAACGCGACAGCTGACGTGAGCGGGTTTTGGGTGTGTGCTTCTCCGCCTTTGCCGATGTGGGTTACGCATTTGCGGTTGACGCATTCGCCGTGCGTGCCGCCGTGACCGGGCGCGAGAGAGGGGAAATGGTGGGACATGGCAACCGCTTTCATCGCTATTTTGAGGGGCAGTCTACGTTTGGGCATGGAATCCTCCTTGCTTGGAGTTTATGAAAAGAACCGTTTTTACTTTAAATAAGATTATCATATATCAATAAAAATGTCAATAGCTGGAGGAATATGGGCGCGTGATACAATATAGAACATATGGAAGATGGAAATGTAAGATTAATCAAGAATAAATACAAGCCGGTGGTGCTTTTGGTGTTGGACGGTTTTGGCGTTAATATGTCGGTTCCGGAATCCACTTGGAAATTCGCCAAGCGTCCCACCTTTGAAATGTTGGAGACGCATTGGCCGTTTACCGCGCTCCAAGCGTCGGGGATTGCCGTGGGCATTCCTTGGAATGAGGCGGGAAACAGCGAGATCGGCCATTTGACCATAGGCGCGGGACGGGTTTTGTATCATCATCTACCGAGGATAATCAGTTCCATTGACGATGGGTCTTTTTTTGAAAATCCGGCTTTTTTGGCGGCGGCGGAAAGAGCCAAAAAACCGGGAGCGCGCCTTCATTTGATGGGTCTTTTTTCATCCGGTTCGGTGCACGCTTACGTGGAACATCTCTACGCGCTTTTGGATTTCGCGAAACGTTCCGGAGTTCCGGAAGTTTATCTTCATTTGTTCGGTGATGGCAAGGATGCTCCGCCTAAAGAGATGCTCGGATTCCTTAAAAAATTCAAAGAATCGTTGTTGGATTATCCGAACATTAAAATAGCTTCCGTGATAGGCAGGTTTTATTCCATGGATCGCGACGAAAATTGGGACAGGATAGAAGCGGCTTACCGGCTTTTAACGGAAGGCCGGGGCAAACCGTTCATTGATCCTGTGGAGCATGTCGCGATTTCGTATGAAGCCGGTTTGAATGACACCACGCTTTTGCCCGGATTTTTGGAGGATGGCGCGAATCTGCCTGTCGGACAGGCAGGTTTGCCCTTGGGGAGAATTCAAAATGGCGACGCGGTGATTTTTTATAATTTTCGTGAAGACAGCGTGCGAGAATTAACTTCCGCTTTCGTGTCGGAGCATTTTGACCGTTTTGCGAGAAGCCGCCTTGATCTGGAATTCGTGACCATGACCGAGTATGAAAAAGGTTTGCCGGTGAAAGCGGCTTTTTTGTCGTTGGATGTTCCGCGCACTCTGGCGGGAATGATCTCCGATGCCGGTTTGCGGCAATTGCATATCGCGGAAATGGAAAAATACGCCCATGTCACTTATTTTTTCAATGGCGGCAAGGAAAAGCCGTTCCCAGGAGAAGACCGCATTTTGGTGCCTTCATCGGGCGCGGCAAATTATGATGAACACCCCGAGATGTCAACCGGGCAGGTGGCCGACGCGGTGTTGGCCAACTTGGACAAGTATGATTTTATTCTGGCGAATTTCGCCAATTGCGACATGGTCGGGCATACCGGAAATTTTGACGCCACGGTGAAAGCCATAGAAGTGGTGGATTTCTCGGTGGGAAAGATTGTGTCGCAAGTTTTGGAAATGGGCGGAGCGCTGATCGTTACCGCCGATCATGGCAACGCGGAAGAAAAAAGGTACCGCCTTACCGGAGAGAAGAGGACCAAACACACCACTAATCCGGTGCCGTGTTTTTTAGTGGCTAATGAATTTAAAAAAGAAACGCCCATTTCTCCAACGGAGATAGATGCCCAATATGTTGATGTGGGAGGCGTGATAACGGATATCGCGCCCACGGTTTTGAAGTTTATGGGATTGAACGCGCCCAATGAGATGACCGGTTCTAATTTAATTGATAAGTTGTTATAGCGTTATTTTTTGCCAGTTTCGGTTTTGGATTTTACGATCTTGTCCACGATGCCGTATTGTTTGGCTTCTTCGGCGGTCATAAACAGATCGCGATCGGTGTCCTGTTCTATTTTTGATATTGGCTTGCCTGTATGGTCGGCCAATATCATATTGAGCCGATGTTTTACTTTTAAAATATGTTTAGCGGAAATTTCAATTTCCGTGGCTTGTCCTTCGGCGGCTCCCAACACTTGATGAATCATGACTTCGGAATTGGGCAGAATAAAACGCTTACCCTTGGCTCCGGCCGCGAGTATTATGGCGCCACCTGAGGCGGCAAGTCCCACGCAAATGGTCGCGACATCGGGTTTGATGTGTTGCATAGTGTCGTAGATGGCGAGGGTCGCGGTAACCGAGCCTCCCGGAGAATCAACGTACAGATTAATGTCTTTTTTAGGGTCTTCGGATTCCAAAAATAAAAGCTGGGCGATGATGGTGTTGGCCACCGGATCGGTGATAGTGCCGCCTAAAAATACGATACGCTCTTTCAATAGGCGTGAATAAATATCGTAAGCCCTTTCGCCGAATTGTGATTTTTCTATGACGGTTGGTATAAGCATAATTAATTATTATATAGGAAATCGCGCAAAAATCAAATTTTTTTTATAAAGCTATTTATTATCAAAACTTCCAAGGTGCCACCTTGGAAGCGCTATCCAAGGTGGCACCTTGGTAATTAGCTTTGGAAGATAAATTATAAATTGAGTTTCGGCCGAATTCATGCTTCAATTTTAAATATGGGATCAGCGGAAAGAGCATTTGAACGACCAGAAACAATAGCAGAGGAGGCCGAGAAAATCGAGCCTAAATATCACTTTGAGGCGATCAAGCAGTTGGAATGGCCCGCCACTTCATTGGTTGATCAGTTGAAGGACAAAATTGATAATGACGAATACGATATACTGATAGGCGATGACGCGAGCGGTCGGGTACCTACTCTTATTTTGCGAAGTGTAATAAATGAGCGCAAGCATCAATCGCACGCGGATAAGCCGCCGAAAGAAAATGAGATTTCCACTAAATTTATCGCGGGCGGGCGGATTTTCACGGTAGAAAATGACGCGGCGGTTTCGGATTTTTTTAAACAAATAAGGCCGCAAACTAAGAAAAAAGCGCTTTTAGTTACGGAATACATGGCTGCCGGCAAAGGCGTTGACAGATTAGCCAGAATTCTTAATGAGGTTGGAATGGATTTTGACGTGGCGGCTTTTTCATCCACGTCCAGTTTTGAATATTATAAATTGCACCGCGCCAATTTAAAAGATCATGAATTATTTATTGGCGTGGATAGCGTAGATCCTCCACTGATTTACGCGCAATCGTCGTTGTCAGGCGTGACTAAAAAAACCAAGTTGACGGGTTATGATCCCGTGATGTACATGTCGGCGCATGCCAAGCCGGAGAAAAAGTCAAAAGACCGATCGCGTATTGATCGGTTGCGCCAACAAAAATTTATCAACCAAGTTCGTGAGGATATTAAAATTTTGGCGGATGAGGTGGTAAAAAAAGTTTGGGGTTGAATTAAAAAATACCGCCTATTGGGGCGGTATTTTTTTAATGATTTTTGGCGTCTCTGGTTTCGCTTTCGCAAGTTTCCAGGAATTGAAGAGTTTTTTCGTTGCCCAAGACGCTCTGCGCGTAATCATTAAGGCGATTTTTATCGATTTTCGCGTTGTCGGCTCCGCCGTATTTTTCCAGCATTTTATCGGTGTAATTTTTTATTTCTGCCTCGGAGGGCGTGGTGTTTTCTTTGGCGCCGATCTCTCGTATGACCAGACCGTATTTGACGCGTTTTTCCGCTTCCGGCATCCATTCTTTTTTGAGATCTTCCGCAGTCTTTTTAATATTTTTCAGATAGTCTTCCCATTTTAGCCCCATACCTTCTATATTCCCTTTCATTTCAGTCACCATTTTTTCTTTTTCAGCTTCTATAATTATATTGGGCAGTTCCCAAGTTATGGATTCGGAGATTTTTTGGAGTATTTCGGTGCGCCGCTTTTCTTTGTTTTTCATTTCTTTTTCAAAGGCAAGATTTTCGCGGAGCGCGTTTTTCAGTTCTTCCAAAGTATTGAACTTGCCTACGCTTTTGGCGAATGCGTCGTTCAATTCGGGGAGATCTTCGGTTTTATTTTCGGGATCGTTTTTCGCGCCGGCGTTGTGGGGCGCGCGGGACTTTCTTAAATAATTCAGCGCTTCGGTGAGCTCTTTTTCCGAAATTTCAGATTTTTCGGTCGCAGGCACTTTGCTCACCACGCTTTTGTAGTCAGGTAAATTGATCTCCGGCAGTACCGCGGTTTTTATTTTGAATTCCAAAGAGTTGTTGCGCGCCATTTTGGTGATGACTATTTCCGGCCGTCCTATGGCTTCTATTTTTTCCGTTTGGAGGATCTTGGGATACGCGTCTTGCAGTGCCAGTTCCGCGGCTTCATGAAGAATGGTGTCTTCGCCCGCTTTTTCCTGTGCCATTTTTTCCGGAACATGGCCTTTGCGGAATCCTGGGATTTCCATATTTTGCGAAAAATATTTCACGCTTTGCGCGATGAATTTGTCAAAATCAGCGGCGGAGATCTCGCCCGTTATTTCAATTTCTGATTTGAGCAATTTTTTTATAGTTGTTTGCATTTATAAGTTTTAATTTTTACATCAGCAATCCCACTAAAAGCAGCGCCACGATGTTCACCACTTTGATCATGGGATTGATGGCGGGTCCGGCCGTGTCTTTGTAGGGGTCGCCTACGGTGTCTCCGGTGACCGCCGCTTGGTGGGCGAGCGATCCTTTGCCGCCGTGATGCCCCATTTCAATATATTTTTTGGCGTTGTCCCACGCCGCGCCGCCCGAGGTCATGGAAAGCGCCATGAAAAGTCCGGTAACGATGATGCCTATGAGAAGGCCACCCAAGGCTTTGAGTCCGAAAATAAGCGCTACGGCGATAACTACGGCTATAGGCAAAAGCGCGGGCAAAATCATTTCTCGCAGAGCGGATTTGGTCGCGATGTCTACGGCGCGCGCGTAGTCCGGCTTGCCCGCGCCTGACATAATGCCAGGGATTTCTTTGAATTGCCGTCTTACTTCGGTAACTATGCTCTCCGCGGTTTTACCTACCGCGAGCATGGCGAGCGATCCGAAAAGATACGGTAGCATGGCGCCGAAGAAAATTCCGGCGAGCACCAAGGGGTCATCTAATTTAAAAATTATGGCTTGGCCTAATTTTTCTATTTCCGCCACATAAGCTCCGAAAAGGACGAGCGCCGCGAGTCCGGCGGACGCGATGGCGTATCCTTTGGTGACGGCTTTGGTGGTGTTACCCACGGCGTCCAACGCGTCGGTTATGTCGCGCACCTCTGCCGGAGCTTCCGACATTTCCGCGATGCCTCCGGCGTTGTCGGTGATCGGTCCGAAAGAATCAATGGCTACTATGATGCCCGCCAAAGAGAGCATGGCGACCGCCGCGATGGCTATGCCGTAGAGTCCGAAGAGCCACCAGGCCAAAAGCATGCCTAAGGCGATAGTTATGATGGGTAAGATGGTCGCCTCCATGGAAACCGCAAGTCCCATTATGATATTGGTCGCGTGCCCTGATTCGGATGATCTGGCGATGGATCGCACCGGTCTGAATTGCGTTCCGGTGTAGTATTCAGTGAAGAGCATTATTAAAAGCGTGATGAACAATCCTACCAGGCTCGCGAAATACAGGTTTAACCAATTACCGGAGATGGTGCTTATGGTATTACCCGCGAAAGAAATGGTTTCTCCCGATACCGTAACAAAGAATCTGGTCGCGGGTATAAAAAGAACGGCGGAGATCATGCCGGAGGCAATGAGTCCCTTATAGAGGCCACGCATGATGTTTTCTTTTTTCTTGGCTTTTACGAAAACAGTTCCGATAAGCGATCCGATAATGGATATGGCGCCGAGGATCAAAGGAAAAATGAAGGTCGCGTTACTGCCCGGGAAAAGCAAATTGCCCAAAAGCATGGTGGATATGATGGTTACCGCGTAAGTTTCGAAAAGATCGGCGGCCATGCCCGCGCAGTCTCCCACATTGTCTCCGACATTGTCCGCTATGACGGCGGGATTTCGCGGATCATCTTCCGGAATGCCCGCCTCCACTTTGCCCACCAGATCGGCGCCCACATCCGCGCCTTTGGTATAAATTCCTCCGCCTAAGCGTGAGAAAACGGAAATCAGCGAACCGCCGAAGCCCAAGCCGACCAGGGCGTTAATATCTTTAGTCACCAGCCAGAATACGGAAACCACCAAGAGGCCCAAACCTACCACTAAAAATCCGGTAACCGAACCGCCCACGAAAGCAAGCCGAAAAGCCGCGGCTAATCCTTTACGCGCGGATTCGGTAACGCGCGAATTGGAGGAAACGGCGGTAAGCATTCCCAAATATCCCGCGAGGCCCGATGCCGTGGCACCTATCAAAAATCCCATGGCCGTGGTTATGCCGAAGAAAAACCAAAGCATTGCCGCGAGTATTACGGCCACCACGGTTACGATTTTATATTGTCTTTTTAGGTAAGCGATTGATCCTTCTTTTATGGCGGCCGCTATCTCTTTCATTTTTTCCGTGCCGGACGGTTCTTTTTGGATGCGCGCTCTCCAAACCAGAGCGGATAAAATGGCCAGCAAACTTGATAATATCGGGAAATAAATAATGTTCATAAGTTACGCTTTTAATTTAATAATTTTTTTATTTCAATTATTTGGAACCCCCGTTTCCAAAAACGCTCACTCCGCTTTCATTTCTTTGATCTCATTTTCATCAGGAACTTCTATTTGTTCTCCGCTTACATTGCCTTCTTCCGTGGCTTGCGCTATGGATTCTCCGCTTTGCGATCTAATGTCTATTTTCCAGCCGGTGAGTTTTGCCGCCAAACGCACATTTTGTCCGCCCTTGCCTATGGCCAGCGAGAGCTGGTCTTCGGCGACTGTCACTTGCGCGATCTGGGTTTTGGAGTTTATGTCAACGCTCAACACCTTGGCCGGAGACAGGGCTTTGGCTACGAAGCTTTCCGGATTATCGGACCATTCTATTACATCTATTTTTTCGCCGCCTAGTTCGGAGATTACGGTGTTAACTCGTATGCCTTTTTGACCCACGCAGGAGCCTACCGGATCAACGCCTTCTTCGTTGGAAGCGACCGCTATTTTGGAGCGCGATCCGGCTTCTCTTACTATGGATTTGAGCTCCACGGTGCCGCTGGCCACTTCCGGCACTTCGATCTCAAAAAGTTTGGCAATGAGCCGCGGATGGGTACGCGAAAGATACAAAGAAGGGCCGCGTGAATTTTGATCCACTTTTAAAAGGATCGCTTTAATGCGTTCGCCTATGCGGTAGCGCTCTCCCCGCACTTGTTCTTCCGGCGGCAAGATACCGGTGGCGCGTCCCAGGTCTAAAAACACATTACGGTTTTCAATTCTTTGCACCAGTCCGCTTATCGCCTCGCCTTCTTTGTCTTTAAATTCGTCAAAAACCGAGCTTCGCTCAGCCTCCCTTATGCGCTGAATAATGACTTGTTTGGCGGTTTGCGCCGCGATTCTTCCATAATCTTCTTTGGTTTCCAATGGGAAAATAAGTTCGTCTCCCGGTTTTACGCCCTTTTTTTCTTTTTTAGCGTCTTTGATCATGATGTGCCGTTCTTCATTGAAGCGGACTTTGCGTATGCCATTCTCGCTCTCTTCTTCGGCGTTTTCTTTTTCAGAGACAGCTTCTTCCGCGGCATCTCCTTCTTCCGTTTCGGGTTTTAACATGGATTCGTCTACCGCTATTTTGACTTGATAGAACTTAACTTTGCCGGTTTGAGAGTTGAATTCCGCGCGAATGATCTGGCCTCGTTCGCCGTATTCTTTTTTGTACGCGGCGGCCATGGCCATTTCAATGGTCTCTATTATTTTTTCTTTGGGTATGCCGCGTTCGGCTTCCAGTTGTTCCAAAGCGGAATGAAGATTTTTTAGATCTAACATGATATATATGAGTTACTTCTTAAAAATAAAATCCGTTTTTCGAGAACGGACTATCTTTAATATAGCAAGGTTTTTAAAAATATGCAATAGGGGGTGGCAGTATGCACAGCAAATTTTTCTCGCGAGCGCGGCATGTGTTATTATATATTGTATAAGTAAAAAAACTATGTTTGATTTTAAGCATTTTTTAGACGCATTAAATGTAAAGAAGCATTGCGAGGAATACAAGGTGGGACTATGGGGTTGTCCGCAATTTTTGTTCGTGCTGATGGGTATTGTGATAATCATCGCCATATTGGCGACCTATGTCGTGGCCCAGCGTTATACCGAGCCCGAAATTTCCGCGTTGATCGCCATGGGCATCACCGTGTTTTTGTTCGTGATAGGCAATTCCGTGGTGGCATCATTTGAGCTCATTGCCGAAGATTCCAAGGCCAAGTCGGAGTTTATAAGCATCGTGTCCCATGAACTGCGCGATCCTTTGGCATCCATGCGCTGGCAGTTGGAAATGTTGGAAGATTCGCGGCTTAATTTATCCGAGCACGACCGGCAAGAAACCTTTGATTTGCTGGGAAAGCAGCGTGAAAAAATGTCCGGTATCGTGTCCGATATGCTTGCGGCGCACCGCATGGAGGATCAGATGGCGCGATTGAGTTCCGAATGTTTTTCTTTAGTCGAGCTTACCGATGTTGTCTTGAAAGGATATCAGGAGAAGGTGAAACAGTCGGAAAGCGCGATTTCAGTTGATATTGACGGTGTTTTGCCGGAAGTATGCGCGGACAAGAAAAAGATACAGATGGTTTTGGAGCATTTAGTGGACAACGCGCTAAAATACGGCAAGAGCGGACAGAAGATAGGAATTAAAATAGGGATAGACCGCGGAGGAGTGCATTGGTCTATTACTGACCAGGGAGTGGGCATTCCCGCCGAGGATAGGAAAAATATTTTTGGAAAATTTTTCAGGGCGCGTAATGTTACCAGCCGGCAGATAGACGGAATAGGACTCGGGCTATACATTGTTCGTTTGGTGGTGGAAAAATCCAAGGGACGCGTGGGCTTTGAGAGCCATGAAAGCGCGGGATCCACTTTTTGGTTTACTTTGCCTGCCTACCGGTAGGCAGTCCCGCCACCAAATAAAGCATTATTGATTTTATTTTATAAATATTATTAATAGGTATGGATAAAAAAAGGCGTTACAAAATATTATTAGTGGAAGACGAGCCTGGTTTTCAAAAAGCATTGCGTCAGGTCTTGGAGCAGAAAGAGGGGTATGAGGTGATCCAGGCCTTTGACGGCGAAGAAGGCATAAAGCTGGCGCAGGAAAAAAAGCCGGATCTTATTCTTTTGGATCTGATCTTGCCGAAGAAAAATGGTTTTGAAGTGTTGCGCTTTTTGAATGGTAGACCGGAACTGGCCGTTATTCCCGTGGTAGTGCTTACTAATTTAGAATCGGGAAATGACATAGAGCGCGCCATTTCCTCGGGCGCCAAGGCTTATTTGATAAAGGCTGATTATAGTTTGGATGAAATTACTCGCCGCATAGCCAAATTGGTAGAAGAGTACATAGTGGATTGATTATTAATGAGAATAGACAATCAACAGTTAAAGGCATTTTTACTGGACTCGGGACTGGTGTCCGCGGATGATGTTTCGGCTGCGGAAAAAATTTCCGCTAAGGGCGATCAAAATATAGGAGAAATTCTCGTGGCAAAAGGTAAGATCTCGGTGGAAGATCTTACGCGCCTCAAGGCTTATATTTTAGGCATACCTTTTGTGTCGCTTCAAGATCAGAAAATAGAACCTGATGTTTTGCGCGCGGTGCCGGAGCCCTTAGCCCGCAGCCATAATGTGATAGCATTTAAGAAAAAAGGTAATGCGCTGGAAGTTGCCATGTTGGATCCGGAAGACTTGGAAACCATCCAGGCAATCCAGAAAACCACCAGTCTGAAACTTTTGCCGCGCCTGACTGACAAAAAATCCATGCAGGAAGCGTTGAAACAGTATCAAAAAAGTCTGGAAGTGGAATTCGGCGAGCTTATAAGCAAGGATGCGGAAATTTTGCGCCCGGTGGAGGGCGAGTTGAAAGACGCGGGCGGTGAAGATTTGAAAAAAATGGCCGAAGATTTACCGGTGGTGAGAATCGTGGATACCTTGCTCAAACACGCCATAATTCAGCAGGCCTCGGATATTCACATAGAACCTTTGGAAAAAGAAGTTATCGTGCGATATCGCCTTGACGGGATTTTGCATGACGCCATGGTTTTGCCTAAGCAGGTTGCTTCGAGCATTATTGCCAGAATCAAAATTTTATCCAATTTAAAATTAGACGAACACCGTCTTCCTCAGGACGGACGTTTTAAAGTGGAAACGGCGGAATACAAGGTTTCTTTCCGTGTTTCCATACTGCCTATTTATGACGGAGAAAAATCTGTGCTTCGTCTTTTGCCGGAAAATTCCAAGGGATTTACTTTGGAAAAGTTGGGATTTTTCGGAGAGGGATTGGAGAAAATACATCGCGCCATAAAAAAACCGACGGGCATGATTTTGGCCACCGGCCCTACCGGATCGGGCAAAACCACCACTCTTTATACGATTTTGGATATTTTAAACACGCCGGAAGTGAATATCTCCACTATTGAGGATCCTATAGAATATCGCATGCCGCGCATCAATCAATCGCAGGTGCGTCCGGATATAGGTTATAGTTTTGCCAATGGTTTGAGGTCTCTTTTGCGTCAAGACCCCGATATTGTAATGGTAGGCGAGATCCGCGACAACGAAACCGCGTCTCTCGCCATAAACGCGGCTTTGACCGGACACTTGGTATTATCCACACTTCACACCAATTCCGCGGCAGGTTCGTTGCCCCGCCTGATAGATATGAAAGCTGAGCCGTTTCTCATTGTTTCCACGGTAAACTTAATAATAGCTCAACGCTTAATCAGGACGCTTTACAAAGTCAAAGAGCCGTATAAATTGACGCGCGAACAAGTGGCGAAATTGGGCAAGGAAATTGATTTAGATCAAATGCTTGCGATTATGCGGCATGAAAAAATAATAGGCGCCAAAGACGGTTGGCAGGACATGACTTTTCATAAGCCCAAGGAATCCGCCGACGCGCCGGATGGTTATCAGGGACGCATAGGCGTGCACGAAGTTTTGTATATGTCCGAAACCATTAAAAATATGGTTATGTCGGGAGCGACCTCCGATGATCTAGAAAAACAAGCGAAAAAAGAAGGCATGATAACCATGCTGGAAGACGGCATTATAAAAGCGGCGCAAGGTATTACTACGCTGGAAGAAGTTTTGCGCGTAACCAGAGAAGAAACTGCATGACACTTTTTTCTTACACGGCTAAAAAAATTTCCGGTGAAGAAACGCATGGCACCAAAGACGCCAAAGATAAATTTGATCTGGCTAAGATGCTTAGGTGCGACGGTTATAGCCTAATAGCTTATGCGGAGATCGAGGCGGCCAAATCCGCGTCTTCCGGCATGTCTTTCAATTTGTTTAGCCGCGTTTCGGTGGTAGATAAAATGATCTTTGCGCGTAATGTCGCGGTTATGATAGACGCGGGAGTTTCTTTGGCCAAATCTTTGGATATATTAGCCTCTCAAACTAAGAGCGTAAAATTTTGTTCGGTGTTGAATGATGTGGCCGCGGAGATAAGAAAGGGAAGGCCTCTTTCTGACAGCATGGCGGACCACCATGATGTTTTTTCTTCGCTTTTCATATCCATGGTAAAAGCCGGAGAAGAGGGTGGAAATTTATCTGAAACTTTCCGGCTCCTAGGGCATCAAATGGAGAAAGAGCACGCGCTATTTCGCAGAGTGCGCGGCGCGTTGGTTTATCCGTCCATAATTATTGTGGCCATGATGGTCATAGGAGTGCTTATGCTTATTTATGTGGTGCCCACCTTGGTTTCTACTTTTAAAGAATTGAGTATTGAACTGCCACCCACGACTAAAGCTATCATTGCCGTAAGCAATTTCATCGTTTCTCATACATTTATATTCTTAGCGTTGGTCGCCGCCATTATAGGCGCAATAACATGGTTTTTGAGGACAGAAATCGGCCAGCGTTGGTTGTCTAGTGCGCTTTTACATTTGCCGATTTTCAAAACACTAGTTCAGGAAATAAACGCCGCGCGCACCGCGCGCACACTGGGCTCTTTGATAGGTTCGGGCGTTGATGTTCTGCGCGCTTTGGAAATAACCGAAGACGTTTTGCAGAACTATTATTATAGGGCGGTGTTGCGCGAAGCGCGGGAGAGAGTGCAAAAGGGCAAGCCTATCGCGGAAGTTTTTAAGGAAAACGCGAATTTGTATCCGTTGTTGGTGGGAGAAATGATGTCGGTGGGCGAAGAAACCGGTAAATTATCCGAAATGCTGGGTCGTCTGGCGGATTTTTACGAAGAAGAGGTTTCTGCCGCGACTCAAGATATGTCAACGATAGTAGAACCGATTTTGATGGTTATTATCGGAGTAGTGGTGGGATTTTTCGCGATTTCTATGATTCAGCCGTTGTATTCAAGTTTAAGTAATTTATAAAAAATCACGAGCTTAAAATTTTATAGTCCGCGAGGTATAAATGTTTAAAATAAAATCTATAAAATCAACAAATGCCGGAATTAGCATGATGGAGCTGGTGGTGGCCACGGCGGTTGCGGTAATATTGGCATCCCTGATTTTTTCCGGTTTAACGTCTTTCCGCCGATCGCAGGAGCTTTCACGCGTTTCAAGCGCGGCTTTATTGTCGCTGGAAGACGCGCGTGCCAAAACCATGAGATCCGAGGCTGACGCGCAATATGGCGTACATTTTGAAAGTTCGCGCGTTGCGCTTTTCAAGGGAGCGGCCTATAACGCCTCTGATGTGAATAATGTTTATTTTGATTTTCCTAATTCCGTGGAAATGTCGGCGGCGAGCTTGAATGGCGGAGGGGCAGATGTTTTGTTTGAACGATTGACGGGTATCACCGCGCAGTATGGAACAGTGATTATACGGCTCAAAGCTTATATAAATGATACGAAAACTATAACTATTTTTAATTCCGGCATATCCAGTTCAAATTGATATGAATATAAAATTGCAAAAATCGGGATTTGGGATGTTGGAACTGGTGGTGGGAGTGTCGGTCTTATCCATCGCGCTTTTTAGCATTGCCGCGTCCGTCCAGTTAGCGATGAAAGCGGCGCAACAGAACACGGACAGCATTAAGGCGAATTTTTTAATAGAAGAAGGCCTTGAAGCGGTAAAAACTATGCGTGATCGCGGCTGGACAAACAATATCTCCACTTTGGCGTCGGGCACTAATTATTATTTACGGTATAATAATGCCAAGTGGGCGACTACCACCGCCAATGTTTTAATTGACGGGATATTTGAGAGAAAGTTTATTTTAACCGGTGTTTATCGCGATGTTAATGGCAATATCGCCTCATCCGGCGCCGCCGATGACGGGACAAAAAAAATTACGGTTTATATTTCGTGGCGGAATAAGAACAGTACGACGACGGAACAGATGAGCGCCTATATTGCCAATCTTTTTAAAAATTAAACATAGAATCGATGGAATTACGAAGAAAAAATTGCGGTTTTACTTTAATAGAAACGGTAATTTATGTTTCTATGCTCGCGGTCGTGCTGGTTTTTACCATTAATATGTTGTTGGTAATTTTCTCAACCGTCGGTGATTTTAAGGCGACGCGCCGACTTAATTCTTCGGCAGAGGCGGCTATGGAGAGAATGATACGCGAGACCAGATCCGCGTATAGCGTGGACGATGCCGCCAGCGTTTTTGAAGCGCATCCGGGCCGGCTGTATTTGCATAAGAAAAATCCGGATACCGGCGCCGAAGAAACCATGGAGTTTTATCTTAGCGGCGCCGCTTTGGCTTACAAGGCCAATGGCGGAGCAGAGCAATTGCTTTCCTTGCCGGAGATTGAAGTTACTAATTTGGTGTTTAGAAAGCTCACCGGTTCCACGGTTTCGCAGGCGGTAAAAATTGAAATGCAGATGCGCTCAAGCGCTGAACAGTATAAATCCGGTAATTTTTATTCCACCATAATTTTAAGAGGAGGTTATTGATGAAAATTCAAAATTCCAAATTTATGGCTCAAAATTTTCGCAAGGGGCAGGCGGTTATTATGGTTGTGATATTTTTTCTTTTTATATCTCTCTCCTTGATTTTTAGTACGGTTTCGCCGGCGCTTAAAAATTTAAAAATTTCTCATGATCTGACCAAGGCCAAAATCAGTTATTTTTTCGCCGAGTCCGGGGTAGAGGACGCGATCTACCGCATAAAAAACAATTTTCCTTATTCCGCGAGTTATGATTTTACCGCTGATGGAATGAAATCATCCATGACCATTTCCGGCAGCGGCAATGCAAAGGTTATTGAGGCCAAGGGAGAAAATAATTATAATTTTCGCAAGGTACGCGTTAATTTGGACATTGCGACAACGGAAGCGGATTTTTTCTATGGAGTGCAAGTTGGCGCGGGCGGCATAGAAATGGGTCAAAGTTCCAATATCACGGGCAGTGTTTATTCCAACGGCAGTATAATGGGCGCGAATGACGCCAAAGTTTCAGGGGACGCGATAGTGGCGGGGCATAGTTATGAGAGCGCGCAGACGAGATCCATTGTTTGCTTGCAGGATCAGATAGTCGGAAAAACTAATCCGCAGATAGATTTTGCTCAAAGTTTTGTCGCTACGACCTCCGCGCCCTTGGCCAAGATCAGTCTGTATATTAAAAAAACCGGCAGTCCCAATAACCGAGAAATAAGAATCACCGCTGATAGCGGTGGCTCGCCCGGTTCTAACGATATCGCGGAGGGCGATTTGATCAGTAGTTTAGTAACCACTTCTTATGGCTGGGTGGATATAACTTTTAATTCTCCGCCTTTGCTGGTGGCCGGCAATACTTATTGGATAATTTTGGACGCCGCGCAAGACAGTAATGATTATTGGAAATGGTGCAGAGACCCTGATAATGGTTACGCCAGCGGTGTCGCGAAGTACAGTCAGGATTGGAATAATGATCCCTGGACGCAGATCGTGGGAGACCTTAATTTCAAAACTTATTTCGGAGCAGGCGTAAGTCTTATTGATGGAGTAATCGTGAAAGGAGATGCCAAGGCTAATTCCATTGCCAACAGCAAGATTTGCGGAGACGCGTATTATCAAAGTATTGATTCCGGCTCTCTAAATTTTCTTAATAGTCCGACTAGTCAGACTTGCGGTACTCCACTTACCAATGGAACGGCTCACCCCGGCGCTTCCGATCCGCCGCTCCAAAATATGCCTATTTCACAGTCTAATATAGACCGGTGGAAGGCGGACGCTCAAGCCGGAGGGCAGATTGCCGGCAATTACAGCGTGACGAGCAACATTTCTTTGGGGCCTAAGGAAATTCTTGGGGATCTCGTGATGTCCAGCGCCAACAAGACCTTAACCGTGACCGGTACGATTTATGTGCATGGCAATATGGATATTCAAAATGGCTCCACCATCAAGTGTGATCCGCTCTATGGCGTGAATTCCTGCATCATAGTAACTGATGGTTGGATTCACGCTGAAAATAACGGGACATTTTCCGGCTCCGGCTCTACCGGCAGTTTTCTTTTGATATTGACTACTTTGGCTTGCGACGGCTCTTTTTCTACCGGATGCACGCACCATAACGGCGCCGCTGATGTGCATAATAATGCTACCGGTGTAATTTTTTATGCCCAAAACGGCAAGATAAACTTGCATAATGGCGTGAATGTGACCGAAGTGACCGCTTACAAAATTAGCTTGGATAATAACGCCGTAATAACTTATGACCAGGGATTATCTAATGCTAAGTTTTCCGCGGGTCCTACCGCGGGTTGGGCAGTGAGTAATTGGCAGGAATTTAAATAAAATATAAATAATTTTTGGTGTGGTATAATTAAATTATGCGCGCTTTTTATAGACTATTTCCACCGCCTAAGTATTTGAGTGTGCCGTCGGTAGGCCTTGATTTATCCGATCGGTCTTTTAAATATATCGCGCTGTCCAAGGCGCACCATGGCGTACGCATAGAAAAATACGGCAAAGTATCTACACCGCCCGGCATTATAGAATCCGGCATAATTAAAAAACGCAAAGAGCTGGTGGATTTGCTGGCGTCCAACAGCCTTCATTTGAACATAGAATATGCCGCGATTTCTTTGCCCGAAGAAAAAGCTTTTTTGTATGTTACGGAATTGCCGCTTATGGACAAAGACAAGATACGGGACGCTGTAGAGGTGCAGTTAGAAGAACATGTCCCTCTGCCGCCGCATGAGGTGGTGTTTGATTTTGAGGTTTTACCGGTAAATGATGCCAAGAACGGCCCTATAGATGTTTCGGTGGCGGCATATCCTAAAAGTATAATTGATGAGTATCGCGATGTTTTGGAAGAGGCGGGTATTACTCCGGTGAGTTTTGAAATAGAGGCGCAGTCTATCGTGAGAGCGGTGATTCCTCAAGGGAGCGGCGGAGCGGTTTTGATCATAGATTTTGGAAAGACGCGCACCAGTTTTTTTATAGTCAGTTCGGGACAGCTTCGTTTTACTACCACGATAAATGTGGGGGGAGAGGCCATAGACCGCGCCATAAGTAAAAATTTTAAAGTGGATATTAGTAAGGCGGAGGGCATTAAAAAAGAGCAGGGTAATATTTTTAATATGGCTCCGGACAGCGATGTTTATACGGCTATTATGCCTATAGCGTCGGTAATCAAAGACGAAGCGGAGAAAAGCCTGGATTTTTGGGAGACGCATGCCGAACATTTGCATGATAATAGCCGTATTAAAATAGAAAAAATAATACTTTGCGGCGGCGATGCCAATTTATACGGTCTGCCTGAATATTTGTCGCGTAGCCTGAAGGTGAAGACGGAATTGGCGAATGTCTGGGTGAATGTAGTATCACTTGAAGATTATATTCCCGAGATAAGTTTTCGTGAGTCATTGGGATACGCGACGGCGATAGGTTTGGGTTTAAAAATTTTGGAGACATGAATTTACTTCCTCCGGCCGATCAAAAAAAAGTGGCCACCGAGAGATTTTTGAGATTTTGCGTTGTGGCATGCGTCGGTTTAGCTTGCGTGTTCGCCGTTGCTTTGGCTTTTTTAGCGCCGTCTTATTTGTATTTAATTTTGCAATCCAGAGAATTAGAAAGAGGATTGCAAATTGAAAAGGAAAGCCCGGAATTGCGCAAGGCCGAATCTATAGAATCAGCCATTAAAGATTTAAATAATCGGGTTGGCGCCTTGCACGGGAGCCTGGCCTTATTAAGGGATCCCGCCAAAGAAATAGACGCGGTGTTGCGTTTTCAACCTTTCGGAATTTCTTTCCATACGTTTTTTTATAAGGCCAACAAGGGTGAGAGCGTTGGCACACTGACCGTTTTAGGGTATGCCGACACTCGTGAGGCTCTTTTGAAATTTGTGGATAAATTGGAACAAAGCGGATTTTTCGGAAAAGTTTATTCGCCCATCTCTAATTTGCTAAGCCGGGAAAAAGTGGAGTTTTCTTTGGTTTTGGACATAAAAAAGAATGAGCCATAAAATAAAAAAAACTTTAATTTTAGGCGTGGTGGCGCTGCTGGTAAATATTGTGGCAGTTTTGGCGTGGCTGTTTATTTTCAATAAGATTTTAATGGAAAAAAATCAGATTCTGTCGGTACGGTATCAATTAGACGAGGTGCGCCTTAAAGTGAATAGTATTAAAAATTTGGAAGATTTGTTGAAGGATATTGAGAAAGATCGTGGCTCTATAAACGATTCTTTTATCGGTGAAAAAGACTTGGTGCAATTTATCAAGGAATTGGAACGGGTGGCGGATTTGAGCGGAGTTTCGTTACAGGTAGGCAATGCCAATGTTCCGCGCGATCAAAAAGATTTGGGGCCCAGTTTTAGCTTGGTAGCGCGCGGCAATTTTGACGGCGTTCGCCGTTTCGTTTCTCTGATCGGCAGTATTCCATATCAAGTTTTGTTTGAAACGGCGACCATCCAGAAAAGTACGCAGTTAATCAACAAAAAAGAAACTTGGGAAGCCCGTTTGGATGTTAAAGTGTTGAGCTTCACTTTTTAATTTTATGAACAGTTTAATTAACCTAAAACAAAATATTATTTTAAAAGCCAACGGTTTTTTTATCGCGTTATTTGGAGGATCGTCCAAGAAATCTTGGATTTATTTGGTGGCGGTACTTTTGGGATTGATGGTCGGCGTTTTGTTTTTTGATGCTTGGATATTTTGGAATGAAACTTCCGCGGCCTTTGAAAATATTAGTGTATGGCCGATAATCCAGACGGAAGCCATTAACCGCGACACGCTGGATAAAATTATCGGCGTTCTTAGAGACAGGGAGAAGCGCTTTAATGATGTATTATCGGCTCCGCCGGTTAAAGATCCTTCGTTGTAGGTTTTGTTGAGCGGCTGTAAAAAGAAAAATCCCGGCACAATTAGCGCACGGGACTTTTAATAAATAAAATGTACATCATTACGGTTTCTATGGCGAAAAAGGTCAGCGGTTGGGCGGCATTCGCTACGGT
This sequence comes from Candidatus Niyogiibacteriota bacterium, assembly GCA_016214345.1. Classification (GTDB taxonomy): domain Bacteria; phylum Patescibacteriota; class Minisyncoccia; order JACROR01; family JACROR01; genus JACROR01. Next base: position 19,464 of record JACROR010000009.1, on the reverse strand, counting down.
CCAATGCGGAATCGCCGGAATTGCGACTACGCAAGATAGCCAAAAGAGCGTCCAGGCAAAGCGATCTTCGTGGCTCGGATCTTTCCATACCGACACAAAAGTGGGTACGGAGCCGACAAACATCACGCCCAAGCTGATTATGATGCCAAACAAGGGATTGTTAAATGTCCCCCAAAGGATTATTCCTAAAATTGCTCCGATAAAACAGGCCTTATCAAGTACGCTCCAACCCGGAATGCCGTATTTTAATGACAGGGTAGCTACCGCGCTTGAGCCCAGGAAGGCGCAGATTATTTGGTAGTTTACGGAGTTTTCCGCCATCATGCCGGCAATAATAATGGCATCAAGGCTCGCCCAAATTATCCAGGACGCTTTGGCTGGTTTTGTTTTACCATTAAGAATCGTTCGTATGTACGGGATGTAAGCCGCGGCGAATAATATTCCGGAAATGACGGACAGAACATTTTTGATGTCCATGGCGTTCTCCTTTCAGGGAGCGATATATTTTCAAATAACTCGTTTGATCCCAATTATGAGCTGATTTAAAAATACGTCAAACGAATTTGGCTTTAAGGGCAATGAAAGTTTGATTGTGGTGGGCGTTCGAGGGATCGAACCCCGGACCTACTCGGTGTAAACGAGTCGCTCTACCACTGAGCTAAACGCCCAAATATCTAACGGGGTGAATAAACGAGTCGCTCTACCACTGAGCTGCGCGCCCCTCTAATCTCCCCAGTAGGAATTCTCACCCCCCACTTTATATGCCCCCGCGAGGAATCGAACCTCGATCTAGAGCTTAGAAGGCTCTCGTTCTATCCATTGAACTACGGGGACGCATAAAGTGGGGGGCGAAGCCCACATGTTCAGCTTAGAGGGCTGACGCTCTATCCATTGAGTTATGGGGAGAATATTTTTGTAAAACTGTTTGCTTATTTGCTCCCTCGCCGCAACTCACTGCGCCTGCCTATCGGCAGGCAAGTTCGTTGTGCCGAGGGGGAGGATCGAACTCCCGACACCAGGTTTTTCAAACCTGTGCTCTACCACTGAGCTACCTCGGCCCCTCACCCAGAATGGCATTGTGTTTTTATGTCGCCACTCTAGAAATAAATACTATTAAAATATTAGTGCACTTAATTGTGTTAAGCAATATCCAGTTAAAACACGCGGCATAATGCCATTCTGGGTGAGGGGCTACCTCGGCAATTTATATTGTTTTAGCAAATCTTGGATCTGTTGCGCGGATTGCGCGCCTCCGGTCAATTGGTTTAAGGTGCCCATTAGGTTATTGATCATGGGTTCTACGTAATAATACGCTCCAACGGAGAGCAGTATTATGATAGCCAATTTTAAAGTATTGTAAACCGCGGCCATGATTCTGGCGCGGCTAATTTTTTTCAATATTTTCAGGCTTTCTTCCGAAACTTCCAGGTTTCTTTGTAATAATTTTTTGAGTTCCTCGTCCACTTAAGAGTTTTTTATTTTTATTTTATGCGTTCTGTCTTTGTCAATTTTAGGCAGGCGTATGGTAAGCAGGCCGTTTTTGATGGTCGCTTCGGCCTCGTCCGCGTCTATCTCTTCGGAAATGAGAATGGATCTGGCGAATTTTCCCCAATAGAGTTCGTGGTAATAATAATTGTCTTCTTTGGTTTCAAAATCTTTTCGGCGCGTGCCTTTGATGGTAACCATATCTTGGGTTATGGAGATGTCCAAATCTTCCGGTTTTACTCCGGCAATGGTGGATTGGATGATGATTTCCTCCGGCGTTTGGAAGACATCAACTGTTAGCTGTCCTTCGTCCGTTCCTTCCAGCCAGTCTTCTTTTTTGGTTTTCCCATCATGAATCTGGGCGCTGATTTCTCCTTCGTCCGCGGATACGCTTCCCGTTAGCCGTTCAAAAAACGATCTCTTGTCTTTTGTCATGGTTATGAAGTTATTTTTTTAATTTTTTCTAAACTGAGAATTAACGTTATGCCTCCCAGCCATACTAAAGCGAAGACCGGCAAGACTCCTGCACTGCCTGACTTTATTATAAATAAGTTAAACCACGCATGCAATAAAGCGGCGACGATTAAGCCGCCCAAAACATTTCGGGAGCGTTTTTCCGGATGAAAAAAGGAAAGGGCGATTGCCATGCCCACTATGGCCGAGGTTACTATATGAAGGAGCGTGGCGCCCAAAAAACGCATTTCTCCGGTAATTAAGCTTAGTTCCGGAGTGGTCGTAATGGTTTTGAAGAGGAAAAAAATATTTTCTAGGGACGCGAATCCCACTGCCGCGGTTATCAAATATATCGGAGCGTCTATGGGTTCGTCAAAGGCGGGGAGACGGAGCACCGTCATCTTGGCGGCAAAGTATTTCATGTATTCTTCAATCGCCGCCCAGATTATAAATATTGAGGAACTGACGGCGCCGGCGGCCACTAGGCCGAGTTCTATCATTATTTTATACGCGGCTTCTTCCAAAAATAGCGCCACGGGAACTATTAACATTCCTCCTGCGAAAGCGAGCAGTAATGCTTTTCGCGGCTCGGGATGCGGATCTTCTTTGAGCCAAAACCAAAGCCAAAATATGGCCGGCAGAAATCCTATGAATGCCGCTTGGACGGAAACTCCGGCAATGGCTAGCGCTTCTTGGGCCATGATTCAATGATTAACATGCGTTTTTGAGTAGTGGATTTGCCTGCCTGTGCGGGGATCAGCGCCGACCAAATTTCTTCTGTCACGAAAGGAATAAAAGGATGTAGAAGTTTAAGCGATGTTGCGAGGACATGCAGAAGTATTTTTTGCGTTTGCAATTTTAGTTTGGGATCTTCCAGTTGTTTTTTGGCCACTTCCAGATAGATATCGCAAAAATCGTGCCAGAAAAAACTATAAAGATCGTGCAACGCTGGGCCGAAGTTATATTTTTCAATATTTTGGTCGGTATTTTTAACAATCACTTCAAGTTTTTTTAATATTTTGGAGTCTTGCTTGGTAATTCTTGCGGAAAATTTAGGATTAGTCGCAATTTTGAATTTAGCATCCGTGACACGTTCCAATACGAAACGGCTCGCGTTCCAGATTTTATTTAAGAATTTTTTTCCGGCTACGAGACTTTCCTCAGCCCAATGCATGTCTTGATTTTTCATAGCTTGCCAGATGAGTCCGAATCGCGTGGCATCCGCTCCGTACAAATTTATCAAATTTATCGGGTCAATGCCCGTTCCCAGGGATTTGGACATTCGTTGCCCGTCCTTGGTAAGGATGGTGGCGTGTATTATAACGTTTTGGAAGGGAATTTTTTTGGTAAATTCCAGCGAAGAAAAAACCATGCGCGCCACCCATAGATTTATTATGTCGCGCGCGGTGCTTAGGGTCTGCGTGGGATAGAATTTTTTGAAATCGCGCTGGTCGTATTGAAGCGTGGCAAAAGGCCATAGCGCCGAAGAAAACCAGGTGTCCAATACTTCTTCGGATTGCCGCATTTCGCAATTTTGGCAAAAAGGACATTTTTTAGGGGGCGTGGTCGCCACTATGAAATTTTCTTCCTGTTTATTTTCACAAAAATAAACAGGAAGCCGGTGTCCCCACCAGATTTGGCGTGAAATGGTCCAGTCCTTAACATTTTTGAGCCAGGATAGATAAATTTTTTTCCAGCGGTCGGGATGAAAGATGACTTTTTGTTTGTTTACTGCGATTGACGCGCGGCGCGCCAAATCGTCCATCTTGAGGAACCATTGCAAAGAAGGCAGAGGTTCAATGGGCGTGCGGCAACGGTAACAAGTGGAAATGTTGTGCCGGTATTCTTCTATTTTTTCTATTAAATTTTGTTTTTCCAGTTCTTCTACGACTTTTTTGCGGCATTCTTCAATTTTGAGTCCCGCGAACAAGGAGCCGGCCTCTGGGGTCATTTTTCCGTCAGAACCTATTATTTTGTAAATCGCGAGATGGTGGTCGTTTCCGATCTCGGCATCCAGCATGTCATGGGCCGGTGTGACTTTTACCGCTCCGGTGCCGAATTCTTTTTCAATTCTGCGATCGGCGATGATGGGGATTTTCCTGTCTTGCAAGGGCAGCATTACAAATTGGCCCACCAGGTTGGCATATCGCGGATCTTTGGGATGTACCGCCACCGCGCTATCGCCCAACATGGTTTCCGGTCTGGTGGTTGCCACTACCACATATCCCGCGGTTTCCGCGAGAGGATATTTTATGAACCAGAGACTGCCTTTGGTTTCCTGATATTCCAGCTCCAAATCGGATAAGCTGGTGCGGCAGCGATGGCACCAACTTATGACGCGCTCTTTGCGGTAGATCCAGCCCTTTTTGTAATAGTGCGCGAAGGTTTCCGCGACAATTTTTTGGTACTTTGGGTCCATGGTGAAGCGTGTTCTGGACCAATCGCATGAGGCGCCAAGTTTTTTTAATTGATCCAAGATGATATTTCCGTATTTTTCTTTCCATTCCCACACTTTTTCCAAAAATTTTTCACGCCCCAGTTCGTGGCGAAAAATTCCTTCTTTACGTAGACTTTTTTCCACGACATTTTGCGTGGCTATGCCCGCGTGATCCGTTCCCGGTATCCAGAGGGCGCGCCTTCCCTCCATCCGTTTTTTTCTTATCAGGATGTCTTGGATGGTCGCGTTCAACGCGTGCCCCATGTGTAAAGAGCCCGTAACATTGGGTGGCGGAATAACTAAGGTGTATGGTTTTCCTTTGGTTGTCAGTTGGTCGGGATTAAAATAGCCGGCTTTAAGCCACGCTTCATAGGTGTGCCCTTCAACTTCTTTAGGGTCATACGGTTTGGAAAAATCAGCAGTCATGATAATTTGAATTATATCATAAATTTAAGCGAACCTTCCGCTTTCAAGGAGAGCGGATTTTTTCTAATTTTGCGGTTCGCGTAACGCAAATATCCGGCCGCGGCGATCATGGCGGCGTTGTCGCCCGTGAATTTTTGTTCCGGTAGCAATAATTTTATTTTGGGAAACGCGCGCTTTAATTGCTCACGCATTTTAGTCCGCAGTTCTTGATTGGCGGAAACTCCGCCGCCCAACAGTACGGTTCTGGGATGGTATTTTTTAATGGCGCGGAGAGTTTTGGACACCAATACATCTGTGGCGGCTTTCTGGAAGCTTGCGGCATAGTCGCTTATTTTTTGAGCGGATATGGATTTTTCTTTTCTGACGGCGTATAGTACGGCGGTTTTAAGTCCGGAAAAACTGAAGTCCAGATCGGCGCTGTTTATCATGGGGCGCGGCAAGAGAATGTTTTTGGGATTTCCCAGAGAGGCGCGTTTGGATATAATGGGTCCTCCCGGATATCCGAGATTTAAAAGTTTTGCCACTTTATCAAACGCTTCACCAACAGCGTCATCTCTGGTTTTTCCGATAGTTTTGTAATCCAGCCATTTTTTCATAAGCACCAGTTCCGTGTGCCCGCCGCTCACTAGAAGCGCGAGCGCGGGGAAAGAGATTTCTGTCGTATCAAATTCCCTCCCGCGCATAATGGAAGATACGATATGTCCCTCCAGGTGATTTACGGGAATTAGCGGCTTGTCCCAAACAGCGGAGAGTGTTTTTGCGAAATTGATTCCGGTCCAAAGCGCGGGTTCTAATCCGGGGCCAAAGGTCACGGCAATGGCATTAATGTCCGGCGTGGCAATCGGCAGAACTTTTTTTAAAAAATATTTTTGTAGTTCTTGTTCTCGTTCCAAAATCTTTTGGATTTTAAGTCGTGTTTTTTCGCTTTTCACTTTTCGCTTTTCATTTATAGATATTTTCGCTTTTTTCAGGGCGCGAAGCAAAATTGGCACGAGATTTTTTTCATGTTCGCGTCTTGCGAGATTGGGCACCACGCCACCCCATTGGGCGTGAATTTTTATTTGTGAAGAAACTATATTGGATAATATTTTATATTGCGTATTTGTTGGTCCGCCCTGGCATTCCAGAACGGCGGCGGCGGTTTCATCACAAGAGGTTTCAATGGCGAGGATTCTCATATTTGTTGATTTTACAACAAATTTTGGATAATATACAGAAAGCTTGGTCCCATCGTCTAACGGCTAGGACGGCGCCCTTTCACGGCGTAAATCGGGGTTCGATTCCCCGTGGGACTACTAGATGCCATAATTCCGTTGTATTGATATTTTTAATGCGCGGTTAGCTCAGCGGTAGAGCATTCGCTTGACGTGCGAAGGGTCATAGGTTCGAATCCTATACCGCGCATAAATAAAAACAGCCCGATTTTGTGTCGGACTGTTTTTTGTATTTAGTATTTATCGCGTTACGGTAATGATTTTATTTTTGCCGTTATGTCCACGCACTATTTCTATATTGGAGGGCGCGGTGTGGAAATATTGCGCCAGCATTTTTATGATTTTTTCGTTAGCCGCGTTTTCGTGCGGTGAGGCCGTAACCCATATTTTCAGGGCTTTTTCACCGGTGGATTCAATTTTATTTTTTTTGGCGTTCGGTTTGGCTAAAATCGCGTAGAGAGAATCTTTATTTGGCATATTTTCCGGTGCGTTGTTTTTTCTCTTCCAACTCTTCCTTGGACATTTCGTTGATTTTTTGGACCTCGGCCCAAGGCAATCCTTGGGCGAGCGCGTGCGCTATCGCGGCATCGCGCATTTGCTTTGTTTCCAGAAGCTCGTCAATATTTTCCGGTTCAGGAATGCCGCTAGCCGTTTCTCCCGCGCGCGTAGTTATGTGCGTCTTATGTTCTTCCATGCTCATTATTTAATACTATACAATTTTTATTTTATCAAGCCAGGCAACGCATGGTCACAATTTTTTATTTATTTCAAATAAGATTTCCGAAAATAATTACGGCGAGCATGACAAAAACCGTGGCCGCGGACACTACGCACCAAAAGCACCACGCACGGATTACGCGCCATTGAAGATAGAGCAGCGCGGCTGAAGTAATGGTTCCGCTGACGATAATTATTTCCAGCAAGAGGTCAATTATATTTTTGGGGTTTATGCCCAAAGCCAGCAATATATCAAGAGCCGCTACCATAATATAAAAACTAAGTCCCAGCGTGTCGTTGTGCACGCCAAGGATACTGCTGTATTCCGATTCCAAAACTTTGCGGCACTCGTATCCGATAACGCAGATCGGCGGCTCCACGGCGAGACGTTTTTTTATGAGGTAGATGGTTTCTCCGATACCGATCGCCGCCATGGATAAAATAATAAAGAAATTTGCCAGAGAAACGGCGTGTGTTGGTTCTAAGATTTTATTGATGATGTTCAATGACTCCATGCATATATTTTATATGAAATGCGAGGGCTTCGCAAAGGAAAATTTTATTGACTTGCAGAGTGGGCAGCGATAATTTAATTAACAGAAAGGAAGGCGTATGAAAAAGGGCGATAAAGTTCTTTGCGTTAATGGTGCATTTGCTTCACGGTCTACCGATCCGTTTACGGCAGATGAAATTCATCTTCCTAAACGGGGGAAAGTTTATATCGTTCGCTCAGTCATAAAGACCGGATACGGAACAGGGCTTCGTCTTAAAGAGCGCTCTGCTCGAATCTCGTTAGCTTTATTATTACGCTACGCTTAATTGGGGTGGCTAACGGGAGTCGAACCCGTGTCGAGAGTTCCACAAACTCTAGTGTTGACCGTTACACCATAGCCACCATGTAAAACGAATATATAATGATTATACTATAAAATCAATAAAAATCCCGTCAGCCCAAGGCTGACGGGATTTTGCGGTTAAGCTACAACGCTTACCACAAAAAGATTCTCATTTTTACGCCTATTTCGTATTTGTCCGGTTCGTCTTGTCCCTCATAATGTTCTTTGAGCTGCGAGCCGAAAATAACCACTTCTCCTTTTGGCTGATTTTCCGCGCCAATTTTATACCCGATTTCCGCGCTGATTTTTTCGCTTGACGGTATAAATTTTTTATATTCTGATTCCACCACTTCTGATCCTAATTTTGCCGTAATGCGGTCGCTTTTCCATCCGATTTCAGCCTCTTCCTTTTTTCCGTATTCCAGATTATGTAGGGCGGATTCAAAATTTATAATCGTGCCGGGACGCACTTCCAATGCTTGGCCGATTTTCAATTTATTGCCGACTTCTTTTAATGTCTTGCGCTGTTCTTGTGGGTCGGAGATTTGCATTCTTCCGCTTTCAGTAGTTTCTATGAAAAACTTGAGAGTTTCTTTTGGATCTACATAAATAAGGCGTACGCCCGCAGACCCTTCCGCGCTTGCCGCTTTTAAGGCGTCTTTACTCAATTCCAGTCCTATAAAGCGTAAGCCGGTTTCCAGGGTTAATCCGTAATTTAACACAAACTTTCCGTATCCTGACTTGCTTAATTCGTGTGAGTTGATGAAGTCCGCGTTAAGGCGGTTGATGATTTCATTTTGCGCCAAAACGCCACTACCCAGATCTTTTATGTTTAAATTGAGTATTGTGGTGTCCCAGTCTAATCCGAGCCTTTTATTTCCTAAACGCCATGAGCCGCGCAACGCTTGCATTTCTTTCAGTGATTGATAGGGATTGCCCGCGTCTTGGTAATCAATATAAGCCAGCGCCAGATGGTCTTTAGAAAGTTCTATTTTTTTGGTTTCCTTGCCAACCTCAATATTTAATTCTTCCGGACGGATTGTCGTGCCCGTTTCCAGTTGTTTGGATAGCCCTTTTTCCGCTCCCTTGAAACCCGACGCTTCTTTGACAACTTTTTCTGCGCGGCTTTCTACGGGGAACAGCGTTTTGTCAGGCGTGCCCACGAAAGAATTTAATGTATTGAGGCGGCCATGGAATCTTTCGGTGATGCCCAACGCGTCGCTGTAATTTCGCGTTCCTGTCGGTATCAGATTGCCATAATCCAAAAATACGATTTGTTTATTGCCGGAAGCGTCTTCTGCCGTCGTTCCCATCCATATGTGAGTTTCCGCCCTGTCTTTTCCTATAATTCCGCTTTGCAGCCACGCGTCCATTCCCATCTGCTCTGCGGCTTTTACCATAAAAACATGGATGTTGCCGCAAATGCCCGTTGGTTCTATTTTTCCGGTTTCATAATAGAGCTTCATGTTTTCAAACATTTTTTCATCTGAAATGACGACGTATTCATCTCGGGCATTCATATCAAAATTGTATGTTCGTGAAAGCCAGCCTCCCATGTTTGACAGGGCGAGAATTTTTTGCGTGTCGCTTAAATTTTTCGCGGAAGAAAGTTTTTGGAAAAACTCTCGGGCATTGGCGGATTGCCGTATAATTTTATCCAATTGCGTTACAGTTTCGTGCCAGTCTTTGAAAGAAAGCTGTTGGTAAAAATTGTCTTTGCCCAGCATGGGCGTTTTAATGGTTTCTTGCTTTTGGGAAAAAATAATATTGATCTGGCTTGCCAGCTTATCCCAAGATGATGAGGCGGCATCTTTCTTTGACTCGTAAACCTCTTCCACTTGCGTTTCAGGAATAAGTTTTTCCGCGGGCGCGGACTCGGCGAACGCGCGTTCGGACATGGTAGACGCGGTGAACAGCGCCAGAAACGCGGCCAGAGATTTGAAGCTGGTTTTCTTGTGGCCGCTTTCTTTGGCGCGGTTTAACGCGCCCTCTATTAATGTGTTTTCTTGTTCTTCAAATTTCCGGATAGTTTCCATTTGTTCCGAGCTCCTTTCCACTTCCGCTGATTTAGGTTTTTCAAATATATTGGTCATGGCAGTAGTTTGCCTATAACATTTTTTTCCAGGCGAAGAATTTCTTCGGCTAATGTGGGCGTTGGATGACCCATAAACTCTTTCTTTTTGTTAAGGATCGGGAGGAAGTCTCGCAAATGTTTGGGATGGGCGGAAATAATGCCTTTTACGCTCTGTCTTATGTCATACGGAAGATGCAAAAGAAAGTCAAATAACAGATCTCTTTCTTTTTCGGTTAGGTTTTGGTTTTGGATTAGATCGTCCATTTTATTTGAAATATAATTGGTGTCTAGGGCGGCCTGCCCGCCTTGGGCGGACTCCGACCTTCAAATCCCGACGCAGGCAAAGCAGTTTGCCTGCTCCCTGTCCAAAACTCGCTGCTCTCGTTTTGCCCAGGGCGGGATTTCCCTTTGGGCCGGGGTTTCGCCGCGCATAAATGCGTATAGCTCAACCCTTCAAATCCCGACGCAGGCAAAGCAGTTTGCCTGCTCCCTGTCCAAAACTCGCTGCTCTCGTTTTGCCCAGGGCGGGATTTGAACCCGCACGCCCTTACGGGCACAGCCCCTCAAGCTGCTGTGTATACCAATTCCACCACCTGGGCATCATTGGCATTATATCTCACGCGTTTCTTCGCGTAAAGAAATCCCCCACCTTTGGCTGACACAAAAATGGGGAATTTTATACTATCATCGTTAGTTATTATTCTTGTTCGTTTGTATTTTCAGATGGGACTTCCGTAACGGCGTTTCCTTTTTCAGGCGCGACTCTCGGTTTAGTAAAGGCCGCCGCGCTCATGGCTTCTCCTTTGAGCTGTTTCATTTTGCGGCGTATTTCTTTTGCCGCCTTGTCCCGTATGTAGTAAAGTTTGGCGCGCCTTACTTTGGATCTGCGCATCAGATCTATTTTTTCAATGACAGGGGAATAAAGAAGAAATGTTTTTTCCACGCCGATGCCCGAGGTTACCCTGCGGACCGTAAAAGTGGCTCCCGGTTCGGTGCCGTGTTTACGGGCGATGATCAGGCCTTCAAACGCTTGAAGACGGGTTTTGTCTTTTTCTTTGATGCGTTGCCATACGCGGACGGTATCTCCGGCTTGAAGGTCGGTTTTTTGTCTTTGTTCTATGTCCACGGGTGAAAACTTGATTAGATTGATCGCGGTCATAATGGTATTATTTTTATCACGTTTTTTTTATTTAGGCAACTATTTTAGGTTTTAGTTTCTAGGTTGTAGTTTTTAGTTTGCGACTTGGAAACTCGGTTTCCAAGTTAGTGTTAGCTTTTGCCTGCTAAGCGTGTCCTTAAAGTCATAAGCGTGTTCATTAAGTCGTCGGGGAGATCCGCTTCCAGCTTAATGCGTGAACCCGAGGGGAGTGTAAGTTCCAATGAAGCGGCATGGAGGAATTGCCGCGTGAGGCCCATGGGGCAGATAAATAATTTTCCGCCGTATAATTTGTCGCACGCCACTGGATGGCCGATCGCTTTCAGATGAGTTCTTATTTGGTGGGTGCGCCCGGTTTTGGGAGTTATTTGCATTAGGGTAAATTCCGGGAATCTTTCCAGCACTTTATAATAAGTAAGGGCTTCTCTTATTTGCCCGCGCACCTGTCTGCCGGCAGGCAGATGCGCCTGTATGGCTACGCGCTGCGTGGGTGTTTTATATCCGCGTCCGATGGGTAAATTAATTTCTCCTTGCGTTTGTTTTAAGGAGCCTACTGCCAATGTTATGTAGTTTTTGATTGCGCGGCGTTCTTGAAATTCTTTTTTTAGATGATCAAACGCCGCTTGGTTTTTGGCGACGATTAAAACTCCGGATGTGTCTTTGTCTAATCTGTGCACGATTCCCGGGCGCGTCGGGTCATCTCCCACAGTTTTAATTTCCGGATGCAGCTCTAAAAGAGCGTCAACCATCGTTTCGTTTTTGTGTGTGGCGTCCGGATGAACCACAATCCCTGCCGGTTTGTTTATCACGACGACATCCCGATCCTCGTAAACGATATTTTTTGCTAAAGAAAAATTCATAGTATGCTATTATATAGTAGCAGTCGTTTATTATCAAATAAAATTTAACGCGAATATTTTATGGCAAAAGTTATCATTTATTCTACGCCGACTTGCGGTTATTGCCGGATGGCAAAAGAGTTTTTTAAGGAACATAAAATAAAATTTACGGAACATGATGTTTCGGTAGATGAGGCTAAACGGGACGAGATGATAGAAAAATCAGGCCAAATGGGCGTGCCGGTAATTTTTGTAGACGATGAAATGATAATTGGTTTTGACGAGTCGCGGTTGTCGGAGCTTTTGGGCGTTAAGTAAGCCGGGATCCTCATGTCTTATATTTTTGAAAGAGCGTCATTTCGCGGTAGAAAACATCTGAATGGAGGACAATTTCTTCGGAGTGTTGTGTATGGGGCGAATGACGGAATTGTTACCACCTTTGCCGTGGTTGCCGGAGTGGCCGGAGCCGCGCTTTCTCCGGTCGTAGTAGTGGTCATAGGAGTTGCCAATTTGTTGGCCGACGGTTTTTCCATGGCAGTTTCCAATTATTTGAGCACTAAATCGGAAATAGATCTTTTCCTGCGCGAGAAAAGTATTGAAGAAGAAGAGGTGCGGGATATTCCCGAACAGGAAAAGGCGGAAATTCGCGATATTTTCAAACAAAAAGGATACGAGGGTGAAGATTTGGAAAAGATGGTTGGTTTGGTTTCCCAAAATAAAAAGTACTGGGTGGATTTTATGATGAGCGAAGAGCTTAATTTCGCGCCGCTCATAAGTTATAGTCCCATTGCGGATGCCGCGGCGACTTTTGCCGCGTTCGTGCTGGCGGGGTCGCTTCCCATCTTGCCCTACTTGATTTTGGGAGGAAACGGCGATAATGTATTTCAATACGCCATCGTTATGACGGCCCTGGTTTTGTTCGCAGTAGGGTCGCTGCGTTCTATTTTTACCGGTTTGCCATGGTATCGTTCCGGTTTGGAAATGCTTTTGGTGGGAGGCGTCGCTTCTTTTATCGCTTATCTAGTCGGTTTCTTTTTGAGGGACGTCGGCGCTTAGAGTTTGTTTGTTTATTTCGCCCAACACTATTTTCTTTTCCAGTTTTTTACCTTCGCGCAGAACGGTTAATTTAGCCGCGTCTCCTATTTTTAAATTGGATAATTGGTCTTCCAGTGTGTTTTCTTCGTTGATGTCTTTATTATTGCATCGCAGGATTATATCAAATTCTTTGATGCCCGCTTTTTCCGCTGGGCTGTTGGGAATTACCGCGGTTTCTCCTTGGGGCAGTCCTTCGCTCATGATGAGCGCTCCGTTTTCTACTGGCAGATGAAAGCGGTCTTTGAGAATCTGGTTTAACATAATGTGCCGCAATCCTATGAATGGCCGTCTGATGCGTCCGTATTTTTTAATCTCTTCCAGGTCCGCTTTGGCGCGTTCTATGGGAATAGCGAATCCGATATTTTGCGCTCCAAAGACTATGGCGGAATTTATGCCGATAACTTTGCCGTCCAGGTTTATCATGGGGCCGCCCGAATTTCCCGGATTTATGGCGGCGTCGGTTTGGATGAGCCCTTTCAAGCGTTCTTGATGTCCCGCGATATCAGTAGTGGCGGTGATGAGGCGCGATAGTCCGGATACCACTCCGGTGGATACGGTATTTTGAAATTCGTTTAGCGCGTTGCCGATGGCGATGACTGTTTGTCCCAATTCAAGGTTCAACGCCGAACCAAGCTCCAAATACGGAAGACCTTTCGCTTTTATTTTTATGATGGCGACATCATTCAAAGGATCGCGCGCCAGGACCTCCGCGTCATATTTTTTGCCGCCGCCCATGATCACTCCGTATTCCGATTTGGTATCCATGACCACGTGTTTGTTGGTGAGCACGATGCCGTCCGGTGATATGATAAATCCCGATCCGCCGCCTATTTTGATTCTGCCGTGTTCGTCTTTCGGAGCTTCGCGGAGCTTGGATTCCAAAAATGCCCGATCGTAAGGGTTGTTGAACATCGGATTGAAAGAAAGTTCCGAGGTGATTTGTTCCAAATCTTTGGTAATGACGATACTTACTACCGCGGGCAGGGCTTTTTTGGTAACGCTTATTATTTTTTGTTCGTAATCCATATTTGGTTTATGGGATATTTGCTAATAGTGTATTATGTATAGTATAGCATAAAATATTTTGGGTGTTGCAAACACGCCCTTGTAGTTCAATGGATAGAACAACCCCGTCCTAAGGGGTAAATGTAGGTCCGATTCCTACCAAGGGCATTATGAAATTCATAGCCGATCTGCATATTCATTCCAAGTGGTCGCGGGCGACTTCTAAAAGTTTGTGTTTGGAAGAATTGGATCGGTGGGCTGATGACAAAGGAATTTTGGTTATGGGGACCGGAGACTTTACGCATCCGGCGTGGTTCAAAGAGATCAAGACCAAATTAGAGCCGGCGGAATCGGGACTTTATCGGCTGAAAAATAAATACAAGTTAAAAACACTCAAAGGCACTTTCGCGGAAACCCGTTTTTTGCTAACGGTTGAGATTTCCGGAATTTATTCCCGCGGAGGCAGGGCGCGGCGCGTTCATAATATCGTGTTAGCGCCGGATATGGCGACCGCGGAGAAAATAATCGCGCAATTGTCGCTTATCGGAAATTTGCGTTCCGACGGCAGGCCGATTTTGGGTTTGGATTCCGAAGAGTTGGCGAAAATAGTTTTGGAGATCAATTCTCGCGCGGTGATAATTCCCGCCCATGTTTGGACTCCGTGGTTTTCGCTTTTCGGATCAATGTCAGGATTTGATTCGTTGGAGGAATGTTTCGGTAAAATGAGCAAACATATTTTCGCGTTAGAAACCGGACTTTCGTCCGATCCCTCGATGAATTGGCGGCTCTCCGCCCTGGACAATCTGGCGCTCATTTCCAATTCCGATTCGCACAGTTTGCAAAAGATCGGTCGCGAGGCGAATATTTTTGACACGGAATTATCATACGAGGGAATTATGGGGGCGATAAAAAGCGGCGCGCCGAATCAAAAATCAAAAGTCAAAAATCAAAAGTCAAAATTTGTTGCAACAATTGAATTTTTTCCGGAAGAAGGGAAGTACCATTACGACGGGCATCGCGCCTGTGGCGTGGTTTTTTCTCCGGAAGAAACCGAGAAGCACAAAAGTCTGTGTCCCAAATGCGGCAAGCCCGTGGTGGTGGGAGTTTTGAATCGCGTGGCGAAACTCTCCGACCGGAAAACCCCGAAAATCGCGCAAAATTTTTACCATGAAAGCGTGGGGCGCGTTCCTTATTATAATCTGGTGCCGTTAGACGAGGTGGTGAGTGAAGCTTTGGGCGTGGGAACGGCTTCTAAAAAAGTTAAAGAAAAATATAATAATTTGATCGTGAAATTCGGCAGCGAATTGAATATTTTGTTAAATGTCAGTCCCAAAGAGTTGGAGAGCGCGGGCGAAAGCCGGATCGCTGAAGCGGTCAGGCGTTTGCGCGAAGGGCGGGTGAATATAAAGCCCGGCTATGACGGGGAGTACGGAGAAGTGAGCATTTTTTAGTGGTATAATTAAGGCATTAGTAATTTAATCGGGCAAAATATGGATATTTTCAAAATCATAGGCGCGATAGGGGTTTTATTTATCGTCGCGGCGGTGCTTCTCCAAGACCGCAGAAAACAGAATATGGCATTTATCGTGGCTGGAGCGCTTTTGGAAGTTTACAGCATATATATAGGAGACACGGTATTCATAGTGTTGGAAGTGGTTTTCATAGCGGCGGCGGTCTACGAATGTTTCAATATGCGCCGCGCGCAGCCGTCTTCATTGCCGCGATAAAATAATTTTGCACATTGATAATTTAGGAGTACAATTTTAATAATGGCGTATGACGAATCCATAAAAAAGAAAGTGCGGACACTTCGTTCGCGAAAACTTATTCAGAAATAACGAATGAGATAAAATCTGTTTTTCCAAAAAGTACTATTTCTGATTGGTGTCGCGATGTAGAATTGCCAGCGCATTATCAAAAGAAAATTGAGCAGTTGAACGCAAAGAATTTCAGCAAAGCGCAAAAGAGAGCGTGGGCATCCAATAAAATCAAAAGAGAAAGATTGTTGAATAATTTGTTGGTGAATAATGATAATTTGAGCCAAAAATTACAAGACAAAGATGTTTTAAAAATGCTTTTAGCCGTTCTTTATTTCGGTGAAGGCGCGAAATGGAAATCTCATCATGGTTTAATGCTTGGAAGCTCCGATCCAAACCTTGTTTGTTTATATATAAATTTATTACGCGAATGTTATGGTATAAATTCTAAGAGTTTGAAATGCAGGGTAAGTTATAGGGCAGATCAGAATATTAATTCTTTACAAAGGTATTGGTCGCGTGTTACTTCTATTCCTATAAGTAATTTTTATAAAACTATTCCTGATCCGCGCACCATTGGCAGGCCAACCAGGCGAAAGGAATATAAAGGAGTTTGTGTTATTATGTGCGGTGGAACGCATACTCAGTTGGAATTAGAGATGATTCCAAAAATAATTTTAAAGGGCCTGTAGCTCAGTTGGCAGAGCGTTCGCATGGCATGCGAGAGGTCAGGGGTTCGAATCCCCTCAGGTCCACAAAAACAACGAGCAGAGCGACTATGTTTTTGTAGGATGCCGCATAAATATGCGGCGCCACAAAAACACAGATCTGCCAGTCGGCGGAGAATATATTTTGGTTTGCTAATGTTTTAACGCTATTATATAGTAAAAATATAAATCATTATCATGGTTAAACTTTCTATCAAAGATAAAAAAGAAATTTGTCGGCTTGCCAAACTTTTTCCGGAAGCGGTTACGGTTCGGGCGTCGCGCTCGGCCGATGGCGGATTCTCGGCCGAAATTATTACATTTCCGAATTGTTTTACCGAAGCCGATACATTTTCCGAGCTTATTGAAATGGTAAACGACGCAGTTTACACATATTTTGATGTGCCTAAAAAATTAATTTCGTACATGCCTAATTATATGCCGCCGATGGAAGTCGCATATCATTTATTGGGATTTTCAGTGCGTAAAGGAGAAGATCTTCAATTAGTAAAATTTCCCGATCGTGAAGCCGTTTGTAATTAAAGCCCCTGATTGTTCGTGCGAGAAATTAGTTAAAGCCGCTGAAAAATGCGGCTTTAAAATAAAAAAACGGCAAGAAACATTGCAAAGTAGAAACTTTGGACGGTAAATTTATTGCTATGATACCGAGGCATCGCCGTTTAAAAAGAGAAACCGCGCGCGGTATTGCGGCGGCATTCAAGAAATGCGGGGGAAATATTTTGATTTCGTGATAAAAATTATAAAAAATAATTTTATAAATTTATGAGAAAGTTAATTTTAGCGGTTATATTATTTGTCGGTGTATTGTCATTTTCCGCGCACGCGGACGCGCGGATCACTCGTGTGCAAGGACATTTTAAGCCGTCAACCGGTAGTTATGTGGCGCCATATTATAAAACCACGCCCAACAAATCTAAATTTGATAATTTTTCCACCAAAGGAAATTATAATCCGTATACTGGAAAGAAAGGAACGGCTAATCCTTATAGATATTAAATTTATGCAAAAATCTTTCCACCCAAGTTGGGAAGATTTTTATTTTTGGCGAAACAATCTAATGATATACACGCTTCCTGCATATGCTTTTTGCAACAAAAATCGCCCGTGATGATTGGGCGAGTTTTCTCAGTTCATTTTTGCGGCGCTCCGTTCAGGCCATGATCGTTGAAGCATTTCGTATAGCGCTTGTCGGTGTTATTGATATGACCGAGCCACCAATCTTCAAGAAAATCAAGTACGAAAAATGACAATGTGGGATCGCCGAGCATATTCCTGCCCATAAATTCCGCGGCCTTTTTATCGAAGGCGCGATGCTTAGCGATGTGCGTAACTTTTTCTTCAAAATTGAAAAGATCGAAATATTTTTCTTCCATGGAAAAATGATAGTCGGCATAATCAATCATTTCTTTGAGGACAGAATTCAGTTCAACAATATCTTTGCCAGTATGCATCGAATCGTAAAGCCGGTTAATGATACTGAAAAGTTTTTTGTGCTGATCGTCCAGTTCGCGGACGCCGACACTGTTCTTTTGTTCCCAAGTTAAGAGTGGCATAGTTTTTTTAAAATGAATAATTCAGGCGGGTCGATAAAAAAATAATAGCTCATCGCCCACCTACTAATATTATACACTTTGTTTGTTGCGGCATCAAAATCTATTCGCTACGCTGCGAGATACCGCACAAAAGTGCGGTTAGAAATTCTTGCTAAAATAGGTCCAGGCGTGGTTGTATAAATACATCGTTCTTTGAAAGGAGAGGCGGCAATGAAGATTAGTCGGCGCCTTATATTTTTTATTTTTTTCTCGTTAGGTTTTTTCTACGCCGCTTTTTGGGCAGATGAATTGGAAGAGCCTTATATCGCAAAGCCGCAAAAAGAAGCGGAATGGATAAATACGCCTTTATGGCAGAAAGCCGCGGCTTATGATGAAACGGCAAGAAAATACCATTTGCCGGAACCGCAAAAATTAGTGGTAAGTATTCGTTTTAAAAACGGCGAAATAATGGAAAGAGAAGGCGTGGGCGACGCTCCTATTTGGACGGGTTGTTATCTGGCCGCTCAAGCGCATCGTTATACCGTTACTAAAGACGACGATGCTTTGCAAAATATCCGTATAGCGCTGGCAGGAATAGAATCCTTATTCGCGGTAACCGGCGAAAGAGGTTTAATGGCTCGTTATTATTTCCCCCGCGGAGAACAAGTCAGTATATCGGAGTGATTCTTGGCTTGGGGACGGCTTACGAATTGGTGCCCGCGGAAGAGCGGAAGCGTATCGGAATTTTGCTGGGAGACATTATTTTTTCTTTGGAAAAGCATGACTGGCGAATTCTTAACGCCAATGGTCGGTGGACCACGGGCGGCATTCTTAACCCCCACAGCCTTTTTGGCATTGGCAACGCCGTTCATGTTTTGTCTTTCACTAAAGCGCGCAGCCAGGCTGATCAGGGTGGAAAATCGCAATACGAATATTATGTTAAAAAACATAGTGACGAGTTGGAAAACATTTTCCCTTGGATAAACCGTTATTACGATTATTATGCCGTAAATCTTTATTACCTAAGTTTCTTTAATTTAGTAGAGTTGGAAAAAGATCCCGCGTTAAAAGAATTTTATAGGGATGTTTTTGAAAAAAGACTTTGGTTCTTTACTAAAAACCACGACAATGTTTTTTTTAATTATATCCACGCGGCAATCAGCGGTAAGGAAATGAGCCTGGCAGACAGGAATGAGAATTTATTGATGCTTCGCCGTTTTCCTCCCGCTCCTCGCAGGGATTTGCGCGCGGTAAACAGTCAGAGAACGGATATTTCCAAGGCGCGGAGCTGGCGCGGCGTGGTAACCATTGAACAAAACACTAGGTTTTCCCGTTATCCTTTGCCAATCCATGAGAGGCCTCCTTCGGATTTTTTGTGGCAACGTACCCCGTTCGCGTTAGACGGCGGAGGAGACGGCAATTTGGAATATCCGGGCGTTGATTTTCTTTTGGCTTACTGGATGGGCAGACATTACGGCCTGATTGGCGCCGACGATTAAATGAAATTAAAAAACCCTTTCGTTTTGACGAAAGGGTTTTTATAAAAATAAAAAATCTTTACTTTACAATTACTGTAAAAGAATCAACACCTTGGAATAATTAGCGAAGCATTTCATGTGGTGTTTTGTATTGAATTCCCATGTGCGGACGGATTGTATTGTAGTGTGTCAAATACCGCGCCATATGTTCTGGATAGTAAATGCACAATCC
>JACROR010000008.1 GCA_016214345.1 Candidatus Niyogiibacteriota bacterium | reverse complement strand
ACAATTTCTTACCTGGCTATCCGATAGCCAGGTAGATTTCCAGGGTGGCATCCTGGAAACGCCCACTAAAATCTATCATTCAAAACCTAAAACCTATTACCCAAAACCTAGAACCTAATATGTTTGCCTTTTCTGTTTATATGCGTTATATTATTTAAATATGACAGTAAGAATGCGACATACAAAATCTCAAAGAAACAGAACGCGGTCTCATCACGCGCTAAAGGCTAAGGTTCTTGCCAAGTGCCCGAAGTGCGGTGAGGGCGTTTTGTCGCACCGCGCGTGCGGCAACTGCGGCACATATAAAGGTAGAAAAGTAGTTGATGTTTTGGCCAAATTGGACAAAAAGGCGCGCAAGAAAAAAGAGCGTGAATTAGCTACGCAAGAGAAGAGCGAGGCAACAGACAGATCCTTGGACGCAACCGAACTTTCTAAATAATTTATGGCAAACAGGCACCTTTCACGATCTGTAGCCCTGCAAACTTTGTTTGAGTGGGATTTTAACGGTCAGGTGGACGCGCGCGTCCCTGAAATTTTGGAACGCAATTTAAAGGAGTTCGCTCCGGGCATGGAGTCGGACAATTTTGCCGAGCAGCTTATCAATGGAGTTCTTCAGAAAAAAAGCCAGATTAATGCCATTATTGAAAAGGCCGCTCCCGAGTGGCCCATGGAGCAGATAGCCGTAGTGGATCGCAATGCTTTGCGAATTGGTCTTTACGAGCTTTTATTCGGCAATCGTGATGAAGTTCCTCCGAAAGTCGCCATCAATGAGGCGATAGAGTTGGCCAAGACTTTTGGCGGAGATTCGTCGGGAAAATTCGTGAACGGTGTTTTAGGCACGGTTTACAGGGAAATAGGCGAGCCCGGTAAAGACGAGGTTAGTAAAAAGAAAACCGCGTCCGATATAACGCAATTGCCGCAAGAGGCGCTGGCCGGAGCCGTGGTGTGCCGCAAAGAAGGCAATGATATTTTATACGCGCTGGTACATGATGTTTTTGGATTTTGGACGCTTTCCAAGGGCCGTTTGAAAGAAGGAGAAGACGCGCATGATGGCGCGTTGCGGGAAGTTCGCGAAGAATTGGGCATTGTTGATATGCAAATTACCGTGGAATTGGGGCAGAACGAATACGTAGCGTCTGATCCGGAACGCGGGCAGATCAGGAAAAGCGTTACTTATTTTTTGGCGTTCACTCCGGAGACCGCGCTTAAATTGTCTTCAGGCGGAGGACTGGATGATGCCAAGTGGTTTAAATACGGTGAATTGGAAGGGCTTAAAATTTACGATGATATCAGGGGCCTTTTGGCCAAGGCGCAGGCAATCTTAAGCGAAGAGCCGTCAGATCCCTTAAATTCCCATGAGCATTGATTTTGTTAAATTTGAAGAAAAAATAGGATTTCGTTTTATAGACCAAGACCTGCTGAAGCAGGCGTTCACGCACCGCTCTTATTTGAACGAAAATCCGGACTGGGGCCTACCGCATAACGAACGGTTGGAGTTTTTGGGCGATGCCGTGCTGGAACTTGTAGTTACGCAATATTTATACGAACGTTATCCGGAAGAGGCGGAAGGAGTGCTTACCAGTTACAGGGCCGCGCTGGTCAATGCCAACATGTTATCCGCCGTGGCAAGCGAATTAAACATGGAAAAATATTTATTGCTTTCGCGCGGGGAAAGCAAGGATGTGGGTACGGCGCGCCATTATATTTTGGCGAACACTTTTGAGGCACTAGTTGGCGCGCTTTATTTGGATCAAGGGTACGAAGCCGCGCGGCTTTTCATAAGTAAAACGGTATTGCCTAATTTGAATTCCGTAATAGAACAAGGGCTTTATCGCGACCCTAAAAGTCTTTTTCAGGAGGAAGCGCAAGAGCGGGTGGGCATTACTCCGGTTTACAAGGTTTTGAAGGAATGGGGACCAGATCATGCCAAGCATTTTATAGTGGGCGTATATTTAAATGATGAAAAAATAGCCGAAGGCGAGGGTTCTTCCAAACAAGCGGCGCAGGAGGAAGCCGCGCATCACGCCCTTGAAGCAAAAGGGTGGCTGAAATAATCAAATTTTCTCGCATGTATTTAAAACGATTGGAATTAAGCGGTTTTAAATCTTTTGCCAAACATATAATTTTGGATTTTACTACGCCTATTACGGCCGTGGTGGGGCCTAATGGTTCCGGCAAATCAAACGTGGCGGAAGCTCTGCAATGGGCGCTGGGAGAGCAGTCCATGAAAAGTCTTCGCGGTAAGCGCGGAGAAGATCTGATATTCGCCGGTTCTCCCACCAGTCCGCGCCTGGGACGCGCTTCGGTTACGGTGGTTTTTGATAATAGTAAAAAGAAATTCGGCAATATTGATTTTGACGAGGTGTCGATAGAGCGCAAAGTTTATCGGGACGGCATTAATGAATATTTTTTGAACGGTTCCAAGTCGCGCCTCAAAGATATAATTGAGGCGCTTTCCAATGTAGGTTTGGGCGCGTCTCAGCATCACATCATAAGCCAGGGAGAGGCGGATAGGATTTTGTACGCTTCCGTGGCAGAAAGGCGCGCCATGATAGAGGACGCGTTAGGCATCAAAATTTTCCAGTTGAAAAGAAAAGAGTCGGAGCGCAAGTTGGAAGCTACGGAAGAAAATATGAGGCAGGTCGCTTCGTTGCGGCGTGAAATTCAGCCGCATTTGCGTTTTTTGCAAGTACAAGCGGAAAAGGCGGAAAAAAGCACGGAAATACGCGCGCGGCTTAAAGAAAAACTTTTGGAATATTTAGGGCGGGAAAGATCGTATTTAAAAGCGGAAACGGACAAAACCGTCGATGTTAAAGCCGAACCCAAGAAAGCGGTTGCGGCAAAGGAGGCTGAGATAGCGTTACTAAGGAATAAGTTGCAGGAAGAAGAAGCCTGTCTATCGGATAGGCAGGCCTGCCTGCCGGCAGGCAGGGGTGCCGGCACGCTATCCGTAACGGACAATGCCATAACGGACACTAAAGCCAGAGTAGATATGGCGCGAGCCAAAATCTCTCAATTAGAGCGCGATCTGGGGCGTCTTGAAGGGATGCTTGAGACGGAAAAGGGAAGAGGGCGCGCGAATAAGGCTTTATCCGTACCACCCGCCGAACTTAAGGTATTTTTGGAGAAAATAGACGGTGATATTGTCGAGGCTATGGAATTGTCCGATTTGGAAGATACGAGGCGGATTTTAAAGGGGGTGTCGCAGGTCGTGCGGGAGTTTTTGAAGAAGCTTTTTTCTCCGGCTGAGAACGGCACGGACGCGGCAACTTCTTTGGAGCGTAGGAAGTTGGAGTTGGAAAAGGAACTTGGCGCGCGTAAAAAAGATGAAGAGAACGCGCAAAAAATATACGCGGAGATGTCTTCAAAGATACAAAATTCTTTGCAGAATTTGCGGGGTATTGAAAAGCGGATCTATGAATTGGAATCCGAAACATCCGCGCTTCGTGATAAATTACGTTCCGCGGAATTGGCCGAAGAAAAACTTCGTTTGCGGCGCGAGGACTTTGAACGCGAATTGGAAGAGTCCGCGTCAATTTTGGATGGCGCGAAAGAGGCTGTTTACGACGGCGAGTTTGAAATAAATTTACGTGATACTTTGCGCCGCGAGATAGAGCGGGCAAAAATAAAGTTGGAAGAAGCCGGAGGAGTGGACGGTTCGGTTTTAAAAGAGTTTGAAGACGTAAAAGCGCGCGATGAATTTTTAGCGCGCGAACTGGAAGACTTGGGCAAAGCGGCCGGAGATTTGAGAAAAATAATAAAAGAATTGGAAACGCAATTGGACCAGGATTTTAAAAATGGCGTTGAAAAAATAAACAAAGAATTTCAGGAATATTTTGAAACCATGTTCGGAGGCGGTAAGGCAGAATTAAAATTAGTGCAGCCCAAACAATTGTCCAAAGAGAAAAGCGAGGCGGGAGAAGTCTCGGAGGATTACGCAGAAGCGGAAGAAGAAAAAGAATCGGGCATTGATGTGTTGATCGACTTACCGCGCAAAAGGATCAAGTCGTTAGACATGCTCTCCGGCGGGGAGCGCGCTCTTGCCTCCATCGCGCTTCTTTTCGCGATGTCCGCGGTGAACCCTCCGCCATTTTTGGTTTTGGATGAAACAGACGCGGCGTTGGATGAGGCAAATTCGCGCCGTTACAGCGAAATGCTCTCCGGTTTATCCAAGCGCGCGCAACTTATTGTCATCACTCATAACCGCGAAACAATGCATAGCGCGGGCGCTCTTTACGGGGTTACTTTGGGAAATGACAGCATTTCCAGGTTAATATCTATTCAACTGGAAGACGCTGAAAAAATAGCGAAACGTTAACAGATTTAGTCAAGAAATTTTCAATGATCCCGGCATAGCTGAGATCATTTTTTGTTAAGTCGGTATTATTTGAAAATAGCACTTATGCCTAAAATGGGCGAAAAATGTTTAATAAACCTTGGGAAATGTCGGCATTGGGACGACGACGCCCGCGTATAAACTGCAGGTTGCGGGAGATGTCGCCGCCACGGGGTTTGTGAATGTTTCCACGCGCGAGGCTAAACGCGACATCGCTTTTTTAGGCGAAGCCGATTATGATTTTTGGCTATCCGATAGCCGAAAAGAAGCAGACTCCGCACTTGGAGGTTCAACCTCCAAATCCTGCGCAAAGCGGCTTGGACTTATCGCCGAGCAAGCGCCCGTGGAAATATTGTCGCCTGATCACAAAGGAGTTGATCTCTACAAGATGACGGCATTTCTCTGGAGCGGGGTGAAGGCGCAGCAGAAGCAGATTGAGGAGTTGGCGGCGCGTTTGGAGAAAGTTGAAGGAATTTTGGCATCGGCTGATCCGATGAATGCGCCGCAGGCAAGCAGTACGCCCACGGTCGCGAGCAGTTTAAGTTTGGATGGAGTTTTGGAAATTTTGAAAACCGCCGGAGTTTATATTTCCAATGGCGTGGCGCAAATGCAAAAACTTATGGCGACACAAGTATTTGCCGATGAAGTTTATACGCGCCAACTCTGCATTGAAGATGTTTGCATAAATAAAACCCAGCTTCAGGCTCTTTTGCGAAACGCGAATCTTTTAGAAACCGTTTCATCCGTGGATACCGCCACTTCCGCCGTGCCGGAGATTATTGCTGATCCCGCGCCCGTTGGTGTCGCAACTTCCACCCCAATTTCAACATTGAATGTTGAAATTGCTTCCACCACATTAACCACGGATCAATTCGCGCCGATCGATTAACCTTAACTTTTTCCAAGGTGCCACCTTGGAATTTGGAAAAATAAAAAGGGGATAATCCTTTGACTTTTTTAAAATTTTTTATTACACTGGTAAAATGCTAAAAATAAGATTGCAAAGACAAGGCAGGAAAAATGATCCCAGTTTCAAGGTGGTCATTACCGAACGCCAAAATGCCACTAAGAGCGGCAAGTTTTTGGAGGTGGTGGGAGTTTATGATATTAAAAAAGGCGGCATAAAATTGGAGGGGGAAAGGATAAAACATTGGCTTTCCAAGGGCGCCCAGCCGTCAGGAACGGTTCATAATTTACTGGTTGACGCCAAATTGATCGTGGCGCCAAAAATGGATGTTTCTCCCAAAGCAAAGAAGTCCGCGGAAGGGGTTAAGGCGGCTGAAAAGACGAAAACCCCGGCTTAGTACTGTAAAAGAATCAACACCTTGGAATAATTAGCGAAGCATTTCATGTGGTGTTTTGTATTGAATTCCCATGTGCGGACGGATTGTATTGTAGTGTGTCAAATACCGCGCCATATGTTCTGGATAGTAAATGCACAATCC
>JACROR010000006.1 GCA_016214345.1 Candidatus Niyogiibacteriota bacterium | reverse complement strand
TAATGTATAGGTAAAACATAACAAAGGCTTTCTGGGTGAGGGGCTACGGGCCCCTCACCCAGTAATGGCATTATGTGCGCGTAATCACTAAAATTTAATATGCAATATTTTAATTTTAATACAACTTACGCTTATTAAAAAATTATTTAGTCAAATAAACACAATACCATTCTGGGTGAGGGGCTATGGGGCCCCAATCCAATATCAAACCGCGATAGAAATAAGATGCTCTATCAACTGTGGAAATCGCAATCCTACGGAAGCAGCCGCTTTGGGGAAAAGCGATTCCGAAGTTAGGCCTGGCAAGGTGTTGGTCTCCAAAATATAAATGCCGGTTTTGCTCACTATAAAATCCGATCGGGAATAATGCCTGCAACCAAGCGCTTGATGCGCCAATTTCGCCGCTTCTTGCAAGGCCAATTTGGTTTTCGCGTCAAAGCGGCCGGGACAGATCTCTTGCGTAGCGCCGTTATATTTTACCTCGTAATCAAAAAATTTATTTTTCGGTGGCACAATTTCCACCGCGGGGAAAGCGTATAATTTTTCGCCTCGGAAATTTTCCAATACGGCAACCGTAGCCTCTCTGCCTTTGACGCGTTTTTCCACCAAAACCATAGAATCCTCCGCGAATGCTTTTTCCAGCGCCTTCGGCAATTCATCAGGACCGTTAACTATAGAAACTCCGATAGAAGATCCCCGCCTCGCGGGTTTGACCACCCATGCCGGCCCGATGTCTCGCACCGCGCGGCGCGTAACTTCTGCTGAATCGTAGCCTTTCTTCACCACCATCCCCGCGGGAATTTTGAGCCCAGCTTGTTTAAAAGTCTCGCGCGCCATTACCTTGTGCATCGCCAAAAATGAAGGCCAGCTCTCGGAACCGGTAAACGGCACGCCGTGCATTTCCAATACGCGCTGAACTCTGCCGTCTTCGCCGTATTCTCCGTGCATGGCATTGAAAACCACATCCACGGAACGCAAGATTTTTTCCGGCGCGGAAACCAACCCCCCCGCATGCCACTCGCCCGCTTTGCTCACCCAAATATCCAATGGCCTGTATTTATCATGCGGAAAATCGGCCAAGACGCTCTGTCCTGTTTTTAGCGACACATCATATTCAGAGGACGGTCCTCCACGCAAAACACCAACCGTCAATTTAACCATCAATAAAATAATATCAGAATTTCACCCAAAAAGAAAAGAGGGAGTTGTTTTGCATACTCCCCCGACTTTTTATTGAAAATATCTTATGTATAAAATAGCGGCTATGACCATGGCGCTAACGACACCGGCCAACCCAACCCCTAACATGATTTTTAAATTTCTCGTAAAATATCCTTCCAGCGAGAATGCCGCCTGGATCAAAAAAGACATTACAAACATCTCAAGCGACAGTCCTTCGACATTATGAGTCCGAATGATCTGAACCAGTTGCGGGATCATAACCACAATATTCGCTAAACCCGCCAGCCAAATTATCACCTGCCAATGGATCTTTTTCGCGAATTCCTCTCTGCTCACAACCCCCTCCTTCCTGTATCTATATTTTTATTTAAAATAACAATCCTGTATTTTGAACAAATGGGCAATGAAGGAATCGAACCTTCGACCTCTGTCTTATCAGGACAGCGTTCTACCACTGAACTAATTGCCCGTATACTATCACGCGTAATACATTTTACAATAACAAAAAATCATCCCGTTGAAAAGCGGGATGATTTTTTACTAAAAAAATAGAGACTATTTTTTTCCTAATATTTTGTACATTTTGGTGCTGCATTTCTCGCACTCGCCTCGCACCGCCTTCATGCCATTTTTCATGACCACTTCTTCGGTCTTCGCCATTACACGCTTATCCTTGCACCTCATGCATCGTCCTTCAACTTTCTCCATAAATTAATATTTTATCGGCTGTTAAAAACGACCTAGATTATTGCGCCAAAATATTTACATATTTCGGCATCCGACAAAAACATAGTCGTCCGCCCTGAGCGGACTCCTTGTTTTTGTGGACTTATAATTTTAAAAAAGATTTCTTTCTTTTGCCCCGTTTAAAGGTCTCAAGTCAGAGCTCCGAGACCAACACTCATACCGAAAGATTCGGTAACGACCTAACCCCGCTAAAAGCGGGACTGTTTTCCTTAAAAGGAGAATTTCCACGACCAGCTTCCGCTAGCCGTGCCTTGTTACGACTTATGCCTTGTCACCGAGCTTACCTTAGGCCCCTCACCCAGAGTTGGCAATATTTTTGTGTTTACTGAATTGCGTTCTTACCGACTTTATAGGCTCAAAAAACTTCAAGCATATAATTAAATAAAAATGCAAAAATAAACACATTGCCACTCCTGGGTGAGGGGACTTCGGGCACTCCCAGCTTCCCTGCATTGACGGGCGGTGAGTACAAGACTTGAGAACGTATTCACCGCGGCATGCTGATCCGCGATTACTAGCGATTCCAGCTTCATGAGGTCGAGTTGCAGACCTCAATCCGAATTGGGGCCGACTTTAAGGGATTGGCTCCACCTTACGGTTTGGCAACCCTCTGTATCGGCCATTGTAGCACGTGTGTAGCCCAGGGCATCAAAGGGCCATGCTGATTTGGCGTCATCCCCTCCTTCCTCCCCATGAAATGAGGCAGTCTTGCCTGACACATATAACAGACAACGGGGGTTGCGTTCGTTACCCCACTTAAGGGAACAGCTCACGCCACGAACTGACGACAACCATGCAGCACCTGTCCTGATGTCCTTGTGAGAGGTCCTACCTTTCGGCAGGATTTCATCAGAATGTCAAGCCCTGGTGAGGTTTTTCGTTTACCATCGAATTGAACCACATGCTCCACCGCTTGTGCAAGTCCCCGTCTATTCCTTTGAGTTTTAGCCTTGCGGCCGTACTTCCCAGGCGGTCCGCTTAACGCGTTAGCTTCGCCTCTCGAAGGGTCGATACTTCGAATGGCTAGCGGACATCGTTTAGGGCGTGGACTACTGGGGTATCTAATCCCATTCGATCCCCACGCTTTCGTGTTTCAGGGTCAGGTATGCGCCAGTTGACTGCCTTCGCCTTTGGTGTTCCCCTAGATATCAACGGATTTCACCCCTACACCTAGAGTTCCGTCAACCTCTCGCACCCTCATAGCCTTGCCGTTTCCTGCCCATTTTTCCGGTTAAGCCGGAAGCTTTAAAGCAGGACTAACAAAGTCCCCTACACACCCTTTACGCCCAGTTAATCCGGATAACGCTTGCACTCCTCGTATTACCGCTGCTGCTGGCACGAGGTTAGCAAGTGCTTATTCATATGGTAACGTCAGCCCCCACACTAATAATGACATTATTTTGCATTCGTATCATAATGCTCTGTTAATTTTAATAATCTATTAAATTTTGAAATTTAATTCGATTACCGTGGCAAAATTAATACAATGTCATTATTAGTGTGGGGGTTTCCTCCCATATAAAAGCGGTTTACGTTCCGAAGAACTTCATCCCGCACGCGGCGTCGCTCCATCAGACTTTCGTCCATTGTGGAAGATTCTCGACTGCAGCCACCCGTAGGTGTCTGGACCGTATCGCAGTTCCAGTGGTAGGGGTCAGGCTCTCACCTCCCCTAGCCGTCATCGCCTTGGTAGGCCGTTACCCTACGAACTAGCTGATAGCCCGCAGGCCGCTCCGAAAGCGTCCGCCAGATGGCGGACTTTATCCCTCACCACTTTTATATTTTTGCAAAGAATTTTAAGATCAAAAAATTTAAATAAATTTTTTGTCTCAAAAATTCAAAAGCAAAAATGCAAAAGTGGTGAGGGAACTATCGGAAATTAGCCTCGCTTTCGCGAGGTTGTGTCCGACTTTCGGGTACGTACCTACGTGTTACTACCCCGTTTGCCACTCCTCATTCATCTTATTGCTAAAATAAATGAAGCGTTCGACTTGCATGCCTTATCCACGCCGCCAGCGTTCATCCTGAGCTAGGATCAAACTCTCTTAAAAAATTTAAGATTTGATCTCTTAAAAATAAGTTATAAACGGGACAAAAGAAAATATCTTTTGTCTACATTATGAAACTATCAAGGTGCCTGCCTATCGGTAGGTAACCAATCTTAAAGTCTTATCATCATATATTACTCAAAAACTAATTGCAAGCGCAAATTTTTAAGGAGTCCGCCGGAGGCGGACGACTATAAAAATTTAGCGTCCCGAGCGAAGCGAGGGACTACGGTTAAAATCGTCCACCCTTACTTGGACGCTCGGTGTCCAAGTAACTATCCCTTACATTTCCCATAGGTGCCACCTATGTAATTACACAAACTTCATGTTTTTAGCCTTCCATTGGGCTATCTTGCTGTGATTTCCGGTGGTCAATACCTTGGGCACCGCGTACTTTTTACCCTTATATTTCAACACTTCCGGCCGAGTATAGACCGGCAAACTGGGAGTTTTTCCCCTATCGGACACTATGGACTTACCCAACTGCCAGGCAATGTCCTTAAAGCGAATTTCTTCCAATGAAGCCCTTTTTCCCAAAACTCCGTTGATATGCCGCGACACGGAATCCACGATCATCATAGCCGGTAATTCTCCGCCCATCACGATAAAGGGTCCGACCGACATTGCCACCACGGAAACCCGCTTTTTTTTCTTCGCCAGATCTTTCAAAATTTTCACCACTCTGTCATCCACCCCTTCATACCGCCCGGAGATGATCACCACGTCACTTAATTTGGAAAAATTCATCGCGGTCGTATTCGTGAACTGCCTCCCTCCCACGGAAAGAAAAATGATTTTCGCGCTACCGCCCTTTTTGATATTTTTTAACGCGGCTTCCGCGGCGGCCACCACGGGTTCCGCCATAAGCACCATGCCCGCTCCTCCGGCATACGGTTTGTCGTCCACGATCCTGTGTTTGCCCTTCGCGTAATCTCTCGGATGATAAAATCTTATTTTTACCAAACCGTTCTCCACCGCCCTGCCCAAAATGGACGACTTCAAATACGATTCAAAAGCTTCGGGAAATAAAGTTACGATATGAAACGTCATAATTATAAAATAAAATTTTCTCAACTAAAATTTACAAACAAAAAGCCGCGCTACTTATGATAGCACGGCTTTTTGGCTATATGAAATTACAGTTTCAAATCGTCAACCACATCGTCAACGCTCTGAGTGGAAGCAGATCGCCTCCCGCCCTCCGGTTCCTCAATTTTCAGATTAACCAGCGCGTTATTGGCTCGGCCAACGACTTTGAGCAAGGTGCGGATCGCCTTGGCGGTATTGCCGCTGCGCCCGATTATTCTGCCCATGTCTTCCGGATGAATATGAAGCGTCAAAAGAACGCCCATTTCATCAACCTTGCGGTCAACTTTAACATCGTCCGGATAGCCCACCAACGACTTGATGACATATTCTAAGAAATCCTGATCTTTGTACTTTTCAGCCATACTTTTGTGAAATCTACTCTAAGAATATCAGCTCGACCTTTCTATCTTACTTATTGCGTTTCATTATATCACCTAAATTTTATAAGTCAACCCCTCGTAATGGTTCAATACCTTGGAATACCCCCATGAGGGTTTAGGGTATGAAAATGGCATATACAACAAACGAGAAACTTCCCAAGCTGCGAGCTACCGCGGTATGCATGGTTCGCGCAGGAAAAAGTC
>JACROR010000013.1 GCA_016214345.1 Candidatus Niyogiibacteriota bacterium | reverse complement strand
CTGATTTAACGGCTTCAAACCCCACTACTTCTTCTTTAGATTTATCATGGACGGCGCCGGGGGATGATAATAATTCCGGAACTGCCACGACATACGATATTCGTTACTTTACTTCAAGCATCACTACCGCAAATTGGAATTCTGCGGCACAAGTGAGCGGCGAACCTGCTCCGCAAGACACGGGTACCGGTCAGTCAATGACTGCTACCGGACTTTCCGCGAACACGACATATTATTTTGCCATGAAGACAAGCGATGAGGCGCCGAATGAATCGGTGATCTCAAATGTGGCGAGTGGAGCGACTTTGGCGGAAGCAGTTATTCCGTCAGCCGCGTCATCGGCGCCTTCCGGCGGAGGAGTGGCGCCGCGGCGAGTTACTTTTTCCGGATACGCGTATCCGGGGAGCGCCATTGAGGTTTTGCGTAAAAGCGTGACAGATGAACTTTACCGGCAAACACCCACAGAGAGCACGATCATCAATGAAGACGGTTCTTTTAGTGTAAATTATACGGGCGTGTTAGGCGCTGATTATTTTTTCGCGTTACAAGTTAAGGATAAAGATGGCAGAAGTACCGGAATTTTAGCGTACAATACGTCGCTTTTCGGCGATGTATTTGAGGTCAAGGATATTTTGGCGCCTCCCACTATCGGTTTTGAGAAATCTCTTATTGCTAAAAATGAAGGCATGAAAGTTATGGGTTACGCTATTCCCAATAATATAGTAGAATTAAAAATAGATGGTTCTAAATATAAAGAAGGCCATGCTGATCAATCGGGATTCTGGAGTTTTAATGTAGATACCGTCAATCTTGATTATGGTGAGCATAACGCTCGAGCGCGCCAGACTTCGCCTGATGGCAAATTAAGCAATACTTCGCTTACGCGCGTGTTTAAACTGTCAAAACTCACGATCCCAAAGGCCGATCTTAATAATGACGGGGTTGTGGACGTAAGCGATTGGAGTATCTTTCTTTATCGATGGGGCAGTAAGGATAACGGATTGCGTTTGCAGAACGACCTGAACAATGATGGCCAGCTCAATATTTTTGACTTTAGTATTTTCCTTGCAGCCATGAAAATTTAAATTTATGCGTATTTTAAAATATTACATTTCACTTTTTGTTATTTTTCTTTCTCTGGGATCGGCTCACAATGTTTTTGCGGCCAGCATTTACGTTTTACCCGAACAGGGCAATTTTTCTCGCGGAGAAACGTTGAGCGTTGATATTAAAATAGACTCCGAAGGGGAAGACATTAATGCGGTTCAAGGAACGATCCATTGGCCGGCGAATGTTTTGGAATTCATTGACGCGAGCAAGGACAGTTCCGTGTTTAATTTTTGGGTGACGGATCCTGTTTTATCCGGCGATGCCAGTTCTTTGAATTTTATCGGGGGTACCGCGAAAGGCATTTCCGGAGGAGCGCTTCAGGTTTTGAAATTAAGATTCAAAACGATCGGTGTTGGGACGGCAGACATGGCTGTTTTGGACGCGGCTGTGATCGCAAGCGACGGCAGGGGAACGAATATTCTTTCTAAGATCAAAGGCGCGAATTATAAGGTCGGGGAAGTGGGAGCCGCGCCCGCGCTGCCAACAGCTCCGCCAACACCAGGGATAACGCCACAGCCGGCGCGAGTAGAGAGGCCGGCGGTTCCCGCAAAGAATTTACCGCAGAAACCTGAATTGCAAGTGCCGCTGTATCCAGATGAGGCGTTATGGCACAATCGTTTAGGAGGGGTTGTTGCTCTCTGGAATATGCCAGGCGATGTGACGGCCGTTGCTGTTTCTTTGGACCATAGTCCGAGCTCTGTCCCGTCAATAGCGGAAAAAGAGCTGACCACGGGCAAGAGTTTTGGAATTTTGGAAGACGGGATCTGGTATATTCACGCTCAATTCAAGAATAATATAGGATGGGGTCCCATCACGCATTATCGTATGGTCATTGATACTAAGCCTCCGCTTTCTTTTGAAATAACCGCTCCCGAGGGGGAAACCACGGATAATCCGGCGCCGGTTATTCAATTCAAAACTTCAGACGCTCTTTCCGGACTAAAAGAATATCAAATAAAAATTGACAATAACGAGATTATAAAAATTGCCGCGGCCGGATTTACCGGAAGCCTCACATTGCCATTACAGGTTCCGGGCAACCATACTGTCGTGGTTAAAGCGGTGGATCAGGCGGAAAATAGCATTGGAGACAATATTGCGCTGGAAATTCTTCCCATTCCATCGCCGATCATCACTTTTGTTACGGCAGAGCTTTTTTCAGAAGAAGCGCGAGGATTGACCATAAAGGGCACCGCTTTGCCCAATGTTAATGTTTTGTTGCAGATACAACAAAAATTAAACGGCACGAAGGGCGAGGTTGCCGCCAAAGGAGTGGCGCGAGCCGACGATAGGGGAAATTGGGATTTTACTTTTGATGAGCCGTTGAGGAATGGTAATTATGCCGTTTTGGTGAAGAGCCAGGACGTACGAGGCGCGTTGAGTCTTGAGGTTGAATCCGTTGAAATACAGGTTAAGAGCAAGCCGATAATACAGTTTGGTTCATTACAGCTTGGCAAGGGTGGAGCGGCCATTCTTTTGCTTTTGATTATGATTATAGGATTCGGTGGAGGAATCTGGTTTTATAAAAAGCGGCAGGAAAAATTAGCGATGCGCGTTTCATTCACTGAATCGGAGATTACAAAAATATTCCAACTTTTGAAAGGAGACGTTGAACAACTCTCAAAAGCCCGAGAAACCGCCACTACCGGCGATGATGAATATGCCATCAAAAGATTGCAGGAAAACATTCAAAAGATGGAAGGATACCTTAAAAAGGGTCTTGAAAAAATTAAAAAATAATAAAACCACTCTATAAAAAAACTCCGTTCGCCAGTTGGCGGACGGAGTTTTGTAATTATTTACGCGGAGGCATTAAAAAACAAAGCAAAAGCGTGGTTATTCCTCCAATGGGTGGGGCTATGATCGCCACGGTTGGCAATCCCGTGTCTTTTAGCAATATGGGCAGGGCCGTGTAGATAACGGCATACCATATCACTATTTGGCACGCTATATGGAACCTATGTAAAGTTGCCACGTATGCGATGGGTAGTAATCCGCTTGTCACGATCATGCCAAAAGTTATTAAATTCATTAAGCGCTCCTTATCTTGTGGATGAGCTCCATGCCACGTTCTTTGATGCCCACAGAAACGGAATAATGTTCAAAGATCTTCTGAAAGATCTGTAAACCTTCTTTGGCAATTTCACCGTTGCCGTTCACCCATTGCCACGGTTGGCAGGAGTAAAGAGCTTGGTCTATCAGATTTTCCAACTCTTTATTATCCGTAGCGCCCAATATATTCAAAGTATAGTTGGCCAAGTTCCACCAAATGGTATGGAATTTATATCGTGGATTGAGCCACAGGGGCCATGCTATGCCGTTTGAGTAGTCATCGCTTGAGGTGGACCAACTGCCGTCCGGTATGAATACGTTTTCAATTGCCGGAAACGATGATATGAGTTCTTCCGGAGTCGTGAGTTGAAATCGTTCGTCATATACGGCTGTTTGCAAAAACGGTATAAGAAAATTGCGTATTCTATCTTGCGGTGGTTGAGGTTTTTGATCGTGATGTCCAAAGGTTTCCCAATCCATCCAAAGCACGATATACGCCGGTTGCGAACTTCCCGTCCACATCCGGTATCCGTAATGAAGGGCGTCCAAAAAATTTCTTCCATCCTGGATATCTCCGTAAGCGGCGATCTTGTGCCAATTATGGCTCATCAAAAGCGCGTGTACGCCGGATTTTTTGATGATCTTGTTGTACGGCGGGCTTTGGTGATGGTACGCGCAAAAAGTGGTATCGTCCACAACCATCCAAGATGTGCCGGCAGATTTTATCGGTTCAATGATTCGTTCGGAGAACGCCATTTCCGGAGGGAAAAGTCCGGTTATTTTTTTGGCATTTACACCTAAAAATTTTTCATACCCGGCGGCATTTTTGGTTAACTGCCTTTGGATATAATAGTCAGGAACTAACGGCAGAAGCGGATGATATGCCGCCGTGTTGACCAGATGGAGTTTGCCTGATTCCACGCATTGTTTGAACAGCGCAATGGTTTCTTGGCGTCCTATTTTTTCAAGCTGTTCCAAAAGACTTAACGCTATGTCCGCGCAGATAATCGCGCCTTCCGGAGCGTTTAAAAGCGCGCGGGCCACAGCCGAATAAGATTCTTGATCTATTTGCTTAGTGATCTCCGGCCACTGCATGGGTGGCTGATACGCGTGCAGTCCGAATACAATATAGATAACATTTTTTGCTTTCGTTGCTTTCATGGAAAGCCTCCTTTTCCAATGTATTTTTTTGTCTTGTCAAAGATACTTTTGCTGGTATTTTAACACGCTTGATCGATTTTAGCAAAGGCGGCCAGCCTTGATTATTTTAGAATTCAAGCAAAAATAAAAAGCAGATCTTTACGGCCTGCTTTTTTTAGAAATTTTTTTTGATTCGCGGCGATGCAATTGCATGCCGTAGATAAGTTTCGCCACAAAAGGTCCTACTGCGAAAGCTATAAGAACTACAGCGGTGATGGTAGTCATGATTTTCTCCTGCGCAGTATTGTTCAAAGAGCTGTTTTTAACTTTTTATATATTATCATGGCCCAATCAAAATGTCAATAGTTGATGCGCAATATCCGGAATGGCTCTGGTTTCCGATTTTGAGGCATATTATAATAAAGCATAATCTTTATGGCTGATTTAAAAGAAGAATTAAAACAAGTTATACGAGGCGAGGCGGAAGATGACGCTTTAGCGTTAAAACATTACAGCCGCGACGCGAGCCTGTTTGAAGTGAAGCCGCGTTTGGTGGTCTTTCCCAAAGACGCCGAGGATGTTTGCGCTCTTATTAAATTTATAAATTCTCATTCGGAAGAAAAATTGTCTCTTACTTGCCGCGCGGGCGGGAGCGGCATGGACGGGGGCGCGCTTTCCGAATCCGTAGTTTTGGATTTTACGCGGCACATGAATCGCATTAAAGAAATGAATGACGATTTTGCGGTGGTGGAGCCCGGAGTTTTTTATCGTGATTTTGAAAAAGAAACTTTGAAAAGAGGGTTGATGCTTCCTTCATATCCTGCCTCCAAGGAACTATGCGCCATAGGCGGCATGGTGGGTAATAACGCGGGCGGAGAAAAAAGTTTGATTTACGGCAAAACGGAAAAATATGTCGTGGAACTTAAGGCGGTTCTCGCGGACGGCAAAGAATATGTTTTTAAACCGCTTCTTAAAAATGAATTGGACGTAAAAACGCGGCAAGAAGATTACGAGGGTGAAGTTTATCGACGTATTTTTAAGTTAATAAATGATAACTATGAAAAATTACAGGCGGCTCGTCCCAGAGTTTCCAAGAATTCCGCGGGATATTATCTTTGGAATGTCTGGGATAAGAGTATTTTTGATCTCACTCAGCTTTTTGTCGGATCCCAGGGAACGCTCGGCATTATTACGGAAATAAAATTGCGTTTGGTAAAACCTAAAGAACATTCCGCGCTTTTGGTCGTTTTCTTGAAAGATCTGAAACATTTGACGGAGATGGTCGGGCGTGTTCTGAAACATAACCCTGAAAGCTTGGAGTCTTTTGACGATCACACGCTGGCCATAGCGCTCCGGTATTTTTGGGGATTTGTAAAATTGATGGGATTAAATATCGTGTCGCTGGGTTTGCAGTTTTGGCCTGAATTTAAGATGCTTATTTTCGGATGCCTGCCCAAGCTTATTATTTTGGTTGAATTCACGGGTGATTCGGCGGAGGAGGTGGTGTCGCGCGCCGAGGCGGCAGAAAGAGATTTGCGGGATCTGGGCATAAAAATGAGTATCGCCAAACAACCGCGCGAGATCGCCAAATATTTTACCATAAGGCATGAGAGTTTTAATTTGCTTCGTCATCATATAAAGGGCAAGCGCACCGTGCCGTTCATTGATGATTTTATAGTGCGGCCGGAGCATTTACCTGAATTTTTTCCGAAATTGGAAGCAATTTTGAAAGAATATCCAGACTTGATCTATACCATCGCGGGACACGTGGGAGACGGCAATTTTCATATTATTCCGCTGATGGATTTGAGGATCGCGGAAAACCGGAAGATCATTCCGGAGTTGTCCAAGAAGGTGTACAAGCTGGTGCTAGAATACGGCGGATCCATTACCGCGGAACATAACGACGGCCTGATTCGCACTCCGTTTTTGGAAGATATGTATGGAAAGGAGGTCTGCGGGATCTTCGCGGAGACCAAGCGCATTTTTGATCCGAACAATATTTTCAATCCTCGCAAAAAAGTGAACGGCGATCTTGATTTCGCGATGCGGCATTTGGCTGAGGAGAATTAAATAGGGATTTTATTTTTGTCCGATTTTAGGATAAGATTAAAATGAGTGCTCGCTTCTAAACAATCTTTTGCGCGGCCTGTAAGCCTGCCTGCCGGCAGGCAGGGAGGCGACCTTACATCCTCCCTATGGATAAAGGGGCTTCGCCCCAAACTTGACTCCTCCTTGATGGCCGCGAAAATATTTTTATCCGCGAGCGCAACTAACTTATGCCGTCTTATAGTGTTACAACCGAACAATTCAAAGGTCCTATTGATCTTCTGCTGAATCTTATAGAAGAGCGCAAATTCTCCATAAATGCGATATCTTTGGCGGCGGTCGCCAATCAGTATTTGGATTACGTGAGATCATTGCCGGAGTTGCCGCGCGCCGAGGCGGCTTCATTTTTAGTCGTGGCATCAACGCTTTTGCTCATAAAATCAAAATCTCTTTTGCCGTCTTTGGAATTGACCGGAGAAGAAGAGGAATCTATCGGCGATCTGGAGCGGAGGCTCAAACTTTACCGGCGTTTCAAAGAATTGTCTGTTCATGTACAATCGCTGTATGGTAAAAATGTTTTATACGGCAGAGAGGCGTTTTCCGGAGTCAGTGTCGGTTTTGTTGAACCAAAAGGGATTGACGCGAAGGCGCTTTATTCGGCGCTCGGCAGTTTGATAAAAATTTTGCCCTTGGCGAAAGACATTCCGGAAAAAACTGTTGCAAACGTCATTAAACTGGAAGATAAAATAAATGAGCTTTGCGAGCGTGTGTCTGTTGCCGTTAAAACATCTTTTCGTGAATTAGCGAAAGGCGAAAATAAGATGACTTTGATAGTGAGTTTTTTGGCTTTGCTTGAATTGGTCAAAAGGGGCGTGGTGGATGCCAAACAAGAGGGAAGCTTTTCAAATATAGAAGTGTTAAAATCTTAATTTGCATAAAATGGAGATGAATTTGCCGAATATCATAGAAGCCGTACTTTTTGTCCATGGCGAGTCCATGAATATTTCGCGTTTGGCGAAATTAACGAAAAAGAGCGAGAGCGAAGCGTTGGAAGCGTTGGAAGTATTAGGCAAGAGATTGGAAGACAGGGGGCTGCGACTGATTAAAAAAGAAAATGAAGTGATGTTGTCCACCGCGCCTGAAACTTCGTTGTTTGTGCAGGAATTAGTAAAAGAAGAATTCAGCGGCAAGCTGACACGAGCGACCTTGGAAACGCTGGCCATCGTGGTTTATCACGGCCCGCTTTCGCGACCGGATATTGATTTCATCAGAGGAGTAAATTCATCTTTTACCTTGAGGAA
The DNA here is from genome assembly GCA_016214345.1 of Candidatus Niyogiibacteriota bacterium. Classification (GTDB taxonomy): domain Bacteria; phylum Patescibacteriota; class Minisyncoccia; order JACROR01; family JACROR01; genus JACROR01. The sequence goes on along the minus strand of JACROR010000013.1, from coordinate 4,990 downwards.
TCTGTTGGTAAGCGGCCTGGTAGAGCGGGAGATTGGTCCCAAAGACAAAAGGACTTTCATCTACAGTCCGTCCATGCGGTTTTTGCAATATTTAGGCATTCCGCGGCTTGATAGTCTGCCTGAATATAACGAATTCAGAAGCACTTTGGCGGAATTTTTGAAACAGAATAATCAGGAAGAAAAATGAAGCCGCGCCCGGTTTTGTATAGCTTCATATTGTTTTTATTAATTTGGAATGTGCTGCTTCCGGAGAGAAATAGCGCGTCGCAGTTAGCGGGAGCAATTGTTCCGGTGGAGGAAAAGTTAGCGGCAGCCGATCCTTTTCAGAATATTGATTTGGAAGCTCGCGCGTATTTGATTTTTGATTTTGCCAGCGATTCGGTCGTTGCCTCCCGTAATGCCGAATTAAAGTGGCCGTTGGCGAGTTTGGCCAAGCTTATGACGGCAGTAGTGGCGGAAGAAAATATTTTGTCGGACGATATTATCACGGTGTCCAAGGAGGCGATTTTAGAGGCGGGAGACGACAGCTTTTTGGTGGGCGAACAATTTAAAAAAGATACTCTCCGCGATATTATGATGATCCAATCTTCCAATGATGCGGCGTATGCCTTGGCGGAACATTTGGGAATTGACCGTTTCGTAGCGCTTATGAATCAAAAGGCCGTTGATTTGGGTCTTAAAAATACCAGTTTTACGAATTCAAACGGTTTGGATATTTTAGGGCAAGAAGCGAGCGCTTACGCGTCGGCTCGCGATTTGATGATTTTAATGAAATATATTTTAGAGAATCATTCAAAAATTTTTGATGTAACGCGCGGGTCGGAATTAAGCGTCTTGTCGGAGGAGGGCCGCTCGCATAAATTCATGAATACGGATCGCATTGTAAATGATGTGCCGGAGTTGATTGGCGGAAAAACCGGATTTACGGACATTGCCGGAGGGAACCTCGCGATTGTGGTGGACATCGGAATTCATCATCCGGTGGGTATGGTGGTATTTGGCTCTTCGGAGGAGGGCAGATTTTCCGATATGTTAAAATTATATAAGACGACCATAATCTGGTTTCAAAATAAATGATATTGAATGTTTTAAAAATTTTCGGGCTTTCGACATTTGCCTTTTTTATAGGTATTTTTTTGACGCCGCTTTTAACCCACTATCTTTATAAATATAAAATGTGGCGTAAATCGGTGAGAACTTTCGCGCCTGACGGAGCGCCAACACCCATTTTTTCCAAATTGCACGAATCCAAAGAGATCGGCGTTCCGCGCTTGGGCGGAATTTTGGTGTGGGGCGTCACTTTTATAGCGACGATCCTTTTTTGGTTAGCGGCATATATATTTTCCGGAGATTTGGCGCAAAAACTTAATTTTTTGAGCCGTTCCCAGACCTGGTTACCGCTTTTTACTTTGCTGGCAGGGGCGTTAGTGGGGCTCTCGGATGATGTTATGCAAATTATAGGACGTGGCAAATATGTGGCGGGAGGCATGAGACTTTCAGGTAGAATTGCCCTGATAACGCTTATCGGTTTGGCCGGCGCGTATTGGTTTTATTTTAAATTGGGGGTAGACAGCATGTTTGTGCCTTTTGTGGGCAGTTTATATCTTGGCTGGCTGTTTATTCCGTTTTTTATTTTGGTTATGTTGGCGACTTGGAGCGGCGGCGTGATAGACGGATTGGATGGGTTGTCGGGCGGAGTCTTTGCCGCGATTTACGGGGCGTACGCGGGCATCGCTTTTGCGCAAAATCAGATAGACTTGGCGGCATTTTGCGGAGTGGTCATAGGCGCGACGCTCGCTTTTCTTTGGTTTAATATCCCGCCAGCCAGATTTTATATGGGGGAAACCGGCATTATGGCGCTTACCGCCACGCTGACAGTGGTGGCGTTTTTGACTGATGCCGTAGCGGTTTTGCCCATCATAGCTTTGCCGCTGGTTTTGGCTTCCGGTTCGGTGATAATACAGCTTTTTTCTAAAAGATTTTTTGGCAGGAAGGTTTTTTTGATCGCGCCCATCCATCATCATTTTGAGGCGAAGGGCTGGCCCGCTTACAAAGTTACCATGCGTTTTTGGATCATCGGTTTTGTTTTTGCCGCGGTGGGCATGACGATAGCTTTAATCGGGAGGGTTTAACTTGTCCGCCAGCTGGCGGACAAGTTACAATTCTATTTGAGAGAGCGCGCCGTCGTCCAAGATATAAATGATTTTTTGGGACGGGAAAACGGCGAAATTCGGATTCTTACCTTTGTAGATCGGTTGTATGTTGCGTCCGCCTCGGCCGTCAATTTCCATGGCTGAAATTTCGTTACCCGCCGCGAAAATAATGACATCACGCCTATACGGGAAAAAGTCCAGATTTTTTATTTTATTTTTTGTCTGTAAGATCACTTCTTTTTCGTTCCGCATATAATATGGAAGAGGAGAGTTCTTATTAATCCATTCCGCCCAGATCTCATTAGCATCGGTTTTCCATATCCGCAGATCATTCCGCGGATCATATTTTATGAATTGCGCCGGAGTATTCAGAGTTTTTTCATCCGTTGTCAGATTGTCAGGAATCGCGCCGTACGACGCTTTTACCGTATTGGCGCTTAGATCAATTTCCGCTTTTATGGTTTTTTGCCCGCGTTTAACATAGATTATATTATCGGCGGAATACACGGAATTTATTTGTGGCGCGGAAGATAATATTTGTGTTGTGTCCGGTGAAAAATTGGTTAAGAATTCTCCGGAATTGGGCAGATAAAAAACTATTTTTTTGGTGCGGTTTTTGATCTCTTCAAAAATAAGCAGATCGTTCGCGGGCGCGTAAATGGAGATAAGCGGCCCGCGTAACAGAGTTTTTCCCCGAGGAGACTGTGGTATTAAAAAGGCGCGCGCTTCCGTGACTAATTGTTGCTCCACGGTTAGTTGTTTTTGCCACGGCCAGTATCCTTCTTTGGCGACGAGGGTGGAGTATGTTTTTGGTTTTAAATTTTGTATGAATACGCCGCTTTGCAGAATATTGGTTTGTTTTTGAAAAACATTGTTTAAAAATATTTCTGAACCGGAGATTGGAGAATAAATATATATGCCTCCGGTTTTGGCAAGGCTCCAATTATCCGAAAAACGGTATCCTCCGGTATATAATAAAATCAGGGGCGTGAGTGTCAGGAACGCAAGAACAGACAGAAGGAACCATATTTTTTTTTGCCTTTTGTTTATAGACGGTTTATCGCGCATGCTTTATATATTATCGTTTTTATGCCGCGGCTTGTAAAGAATAAATAATTGAACTTGTAAAGCGAAATAAAACTAATTAAGCTGATTATAGAAGTAGAAGATAAATTTGAAGGGCAACACTTTTCGCCAAGCGCCTTTTCAACACAGCCTCTATTTTAGTCCCGCTTTTGGCGGGACACACTAATGACCCATACCTGCCTGCCGGCAGGCAGGCCAGCCCAGTGTTTCAAAGACGCTCGGCTCCAAGTGTTGTATTTACTTGTTGAACTTAAAGAAGATAATTTCCGAATTATTTATGAAATTTATAGTACAAGGTTTGGCGGGAAAGCGTTTGGCCGGCACCATACCGGTTTTAGGTTCAAAAAACGCGTGCCTTAAAGTTTTTGCCGCGGCAATTTTGACTTCCGAACCGGTGATTATCAAAAACGCGCCGCTCATTGAAGACATATTTCGCATGCGCGAATTATTGGCTTCGCTGGGAGCGGAAGTGGAGAACAGGGGGCGTGTTTTCCGCATTGTTGCTAAAAATATAAAAACGCGCGCGTTAGATGACGGTATCGCGAAATCATTGCGGGCGTCTATTGTGCTTGCCGGTCCGATGCTCGCGCGTTTTGGCGAAGTTCAATTTTCCTATCCCGGCGGATGTGTCATAGGCAAGCGGCCAATTGATTTATTTCTTGATGGTTTTAAAAAATTAGGCGCGCGGGTAACGAGCGATAAACAGGGCAATAGGTTTACGGTAAAAGCCAAGCGTTTGCGAGGCGCCAATATATGTTTTCGTTTAGTTAGCGTTGGCGGCACGGAAACTCTGATGATGGCGGCAACTTTGGCCGCGGGGCGGACTACTTTACATAATGCCGCGCAGGAGCCGGAAATTATCGCGCTCGCCGATTTTTTGAATAAATGCGGCGCGCGCATTAAGGGCGCCGGCACGAATACCATAACGGTTGACGGGGTGAGGAGTCTTCATGGCGGGGTATTTCAAACGCCGCCCGACAGATTGGAGACGGGCAGTTTCGCCATTATGGGCGCGCTTTTGGGCGATAAATTAAAAATCACCAATTGCAATCCCGCTCATATTTTAGGTGTTATTGAACATTTGGAATCCATGGGAGCAAGCATTAAAAAGGGGAGAACTTGGCTGGAGGTGACGAGGGCGAAAAAGCCGCTACCTGTTAATTTGAAAACTCATGAGTATCCGGGATTTCCGACTGATCTGCAAGCGCCATTTGCCGTGCTTTTGACTCAGGCTTATGGCACGAGCATGCTTTTTGAAACGGTGTTTGACGGCCGTTTGACATATTTAGAGGATCTAAACAGGATGGGAGCCGATATAGTGCCATGCGATGCCCATCGGGCGGTTTTTCACGGTCCGCGCTCTTTGCGTGACAGAGAAGCGGACGCGCCCGATTTGAGGGCCGGATTGGCTTTTATTTTTGCCGCGCTTATTGCCAAAGGCGAATCTATCATTCATAATGCTTATAATATTGATAGAGGATATGAAAAGATAGAAGACAGGTTTTCCGGCATAGGTGTCAATATAAAACGCGTTTAATTCATTAAAATATGGCTTCTATTTTTACGAAAAAATTAGGCATAGATTTGGGAACCGCGAACACTTTGGTTTTTATGCCGTCCCGCGGCGTGGTTTTGAACGAGCCGTCGGTGGTGGCCGTATCTGTTCCGGAAAATAAAATTATTGCCGTGGGCAGCGAAGCGCGCGTCATGATCGGCAAAACTCCCGATAATATTATCGCGTATCGTCCGAT
>JACROR010000012.1 GCA_016214345.1 Candidatus Niyogiibacteriota bacterium | reverse complement strand
AGTCTGACTTTTTCCTGCGCGAACCATGCATACCGCGGTAGCTCGCAGCTTGGGAAGTTTCTCGTTTGTTGTATATGCCATTTTCATACCCTAAACCCTCATGGGGGTATTCCAAGGTATTGAACCATTACGAGGGGTTGATTTTTAATTATTTTATGTTATTATGGTAAACGGATCGCGCATTGGATGGCCGCTCTTTATCTTATATAGGTAAGGGGAGGAAAGTCCGAACATCTCCCCGCTTTTGGCGGGGAAAGTGGTGATGGATAACGTCCACCGTTTCGGCGCAAGTCGGAACAGGGAAAGTGCCACAGAGACAATACAGCCCACCTTGAGGGAATTCTCTCAAGAGGCGATAGGTGAAAAGTGAAGGATAAAATCTTCTTTGCGTTTCGGTGACGGAGCGCGATGGTAAACCCCACCTGATGCAAGGCCGCGCCCCTCACCCAGAAAACCTTTGCGTTAATAACTGACGGATGTTTTGGCGATAAAATATTTTTATTGCGCGAATCATATTCAGTAAAATACAGTCAAGACACGCAAGGTAAAAGAGCTTAATTATCTTTTACCGAAACTGGTGGATATAATTAATTATATTACCAAATCAAGGTCTTAAAGATTTTCTGGGTGAGGGGAGAGCCGCTTGAGCCGACAAGTAATTGTCGGCCTAGATAGATGGTCATCTCCCGTTTTATAACGGGAACAGAATTCGGCTTATAGATGCGCGATCTTAAAAATTCTCCCCGCCCGAGGCGGGGAGAATTTTTAATTGCGTTTTATTATTTATTGTGCGCGTACCATGCGTCCGTATTCTTCGTGGAGAATTTTGTAGTAAGAGCGCGTTTGTTGATCGCCTATTTGGCGTCCGTCTATTTCGGCTACATTCACTATTTCCGCGTAAGTTCCGCAAAGCACAACGCAATCCGCGGTGTACAGATCGGCTTTGGTTATATTTTTTTCTATGACGTAAGGCGACAGTCCGTATTTTTTCATCAGCGCGGCATCTTTTAAAATATTCATTACGCATTGACGAGTGATGCCCGGCAAGATGCTTCCGTTGTTGGGCGGAGTCATGGCCAGGTCTCCTTTGAAAACCCAAATATTCGCTACCGTGGCTTCCACTATATATCCCTGATTGTCGGTCACTAAAAGATCGTCTATGCCGCCCGCCGCCAGTTCGTTTTTGATGGGGTGCAGCATGCTGTAATTGGCGGAAGTTTTCGCCTGCATCTGGAATTGCGGATAACTGCGGATGATGTTGGAGATCTTTACTTTTATTCCTTCGTTTTTCGGTTTGTAGAGCGCGGGAATGGGGAAACAATATATATCAACGGATATTTTTGATTGTTTGGCTTTGGCGGATTCCGCGTCCTGGCTGCTGTACACTATGGGGCGCAAATAAAAATCTCCGTTGCCGTTGGCTTTGGTGACAGCCTGGCACGCGGCCACAAGATCTTTTTTATTGTAAGGGATTTCAGTATTTATTATTTTAGCCGAATCAAATAGCCGGTTTATATGTTCTTCCAATTTCCAAATTTTGGTTGTCCGCCGGTTGGCGGATTGGCGGTAGGTGCGTATGCCTTCCCATATCACGGGATTGGCGTAGTGTAGAGAAAAGTTCAAACTGTCTATATTTTTTCTGCCGTTTATAATTTTTCCATTGCTCCAGGTTTTCATTTTATGTTTTTTCAATCTTTTATTAAAATCACGGGAATTCTTCTGCGGGTTTTTTGTTTGAATTGGGTCAGGAATTTTTCCAGCTCGGTAATGGTGTAAACGCGGTAATTATTTATAGGATGACGGCTGGCCGGCAGTTTGCCCGTCTTGTCCCAATTGCGCAGCGTCAAAGCCGATACCCCCAAGAATTCCGCCGCTTCTTTGATGGTGAAGAATCTTTTTGCCATGAATCCGGTTTCCCTTGCTTAGTATGGTTATAATGATACTATAATATTTATTACTTGTGTACAGGTAAATATTAAGGGCAATTTTTATATAAATTATAAATAATTATTATTTAAATTATTATGACAGAAGAAAATGTTTCTATATCTATAGAACAAGAGGCGATGGCGAAAAGTTCTGCCGTTGATTCGGAAAAAGCGGGCGGCCCGCCTACCGGACAGGCAGGCATGTTAGACAGCATTTATAATAAAGTAGCCAGGATCATATTTTATGTTTTGGCGTTTCTTCTTCCGCTTTGGGTTTTGCCTGTTACGCCGTTTCCGTTGGATGCCAATAAAGCGTACCTCGCTTATTTTTTGGTGTTGGTAGCTTTTATCGCGTGGCTTATAGGGCGCGTCAAGGAGGGGGTTTTGGTTTTGCCCAAGAGCGTGATTTTGGCGAGTTTCGGTTTGCTGGTTTTGGTTTGGGGGATCGCGGCTATTTTTTCACAAAGTCCGCATTTTTCATTTATGGCGTTTGGGCATGAAACCGGTACTTTTGTCACGGTGCTTGTTGCCGCGGTCGCGGCTTTCATGGTGGCGCTGATTTTTCAGGACGCGTCGTTCGTTCTTCGCTGGATTATGGTTCTTTTCGGTTCTGCGGCAGTGGTATTTTTATTTCAATTGGCGCATATCGTTTTCGGATCTTCTTTATGGATGGGCGATATTTTTAATTCTCCCACTTCCAATCTTTTGGGCGGATGGAACAGTTTTGGAGTTTTTGCCGGACTTATTGCTTTTCTGGCCCTCGCGTTTCTGGAAATTATACGCCCCAAAAAAATAAAAAGCTTTTTAATAGCCATGCTGGCTGTGGCATTTTTAGCCTTGGCCATAGTAAACTTTTCCACGTTATGGTGGATATTGGCCGTTTTACTCATAATTTTTATTTCGTATTTATTTGTTTTAAGGGGAGGGTCATATTCGTTTGCCGGTCCCACCCTGCTGATAATTTGCTTGGTGTTATTTTTTATTTTGGCGCAGCAGTTGGCGTCCTCTCTGGTGTCTTATGCCGGAATTTCTTTTTTGGAAGTACGCCCGTCATGGAGCGCCACGATAGACGTGGTAAAACAATCGCTCGCGGCAAATATGATAACGGGATCGGGCCCCAACACTTTCGTGTACGATTGGCTGCGTTATAAGCCCGTGAGTATTAACGAGACTTTATTTTGGAATGTGCGTTTCGCGTCCGGTATGGGGCATGTTATTTCCTGGGCCGCCAGCGCGGGGATTCTTGGAATTTTTGCTTTCATAATGTTTTTATCCGCTTTTTTGTGGCAGGGATACAGGGCGATCGCGGCCATGAAAAACACCAGCGAATATCATCTTTTGATAGTGACTTTTTTCGCGAGCGCGTATTTGTGGCTGGTTAACATATTCTACACTCCGAATTTTATTTTATTTCTTTTCGCGTTTATTTTTTCAGGATTGTTTGTCGCCATGTCCGTTTCGTTGGGAATTATCGGCCATTCGCGCGCCGCGTCTTTTCAGAATTCGGCTTCCGGATTTGTCTCCGTTATGCTTATCATTTTTGCTTTAATTTTCAGCATCAGTAGTATTTATTATTTCGCGCAGAAATATGTGGCTTTGTGGTCTTTTGGAAGCGGTTTGGCGTATAGCCGAGAAGGAAATATGGATGCCGCGGAAAATGCCATTTTGCGGGCAGTCAAATATGATGTTCGCGATGAATATTTGCGCGCGCTCGCCGACATCAATCTCGCGCGCATTCAGCAGCTGCTTTCCAATAAGGATGTTCCTTCCAACGAATTGACGACGCGATTTCAGGGCCTGCTTTCCAATGCCATTAATTACGGACAGGAGGCAGTGAAGATAAACGCGGCAGATTCTTTGAATTGGATGGAAGTGGGGCGCGTGTATGAGGCGGTTATCCCTTTCAAGGTGGCCGGGGCTTCGGATGCCGCCAATAAAATGTATGATGAGGCGGCAACGCGCAATCCCTTGAGCCCGGAAATAGTTTTGGCCAAAGCAAGAGTTGCCATACAGGCATCCAAATTAGATGATGCCCGTAAATTGTTGTCTCGGGCCGTGGAGTTGAAAAGCGATTATACTCCGGCCAGGTATCTTTTAGTCCAGTTGGCGGTAGAGGAGGGGAAGATTGACGAGGCGCTGTCGCAGGCCGAAGCCGCACGTATTTTGGATCCTAATGATATGGGTCTCTTGTTCCAGCTTGGCCTGTTGTATTATCAGAAAGATAAAATGGCTGATGCCGGAGCGGCTTTTGAAAAAATTGTCAGTTTGAATCCGGATTATGCCAACGCGCTTTATTTTTTAGGATTAACCTACGATCGGCAGGGCAAAAAAGACAAAGCTATAGAGCAGTTTGAGCATATTTTGAAACTGAATTCCGGCAATGCCGAGATATTAAAGATTATACAAAATTTGAGAGCTGGAAAGCCGGCCTTATCCAACATTTCTCCTCCGGCGCCGGCGCCGGAAAACAGGAAGGGTCCTCCGGTAGAGTAAATTAACAAAACATCGCGTTTTAGAAGCTAATACGGTATTTTATGTCACGCCCCCTCACCCAGAAAGCCTTTAAGGCCTTCTGGGTGAGGGGGCGAACATCTTAATTATTTATTTCGTGGTTTCAAGATTTTTTAATCTCTTTCATAAGGAATTTTCAGGCGTCCATCAGGCCGCCTTTCTTTTGGCCACGGCGGGAATTTTGGCGGATGTGCTGGCGCTGGCGCGCGACCGGCTTTTGGCCTCTACTTTCGGAGCGGGCCGCACTCTGGATATTTATTTCGCGGCGTTTCGCGTTCCGGATTTTTTATACACTATGAGTTTGCTTATCGCGGCAAACACCGCGCTTATTCCGATTCTTCTCAAGAAATTTTCCGACAACGAAGAAGAGGCGAGAAATTTTATGCGCGGGATTTTTACGATTTTTTTTATAGCTACGGCTCTCATGGTGGTCGTGGCTTTTATAGTTATGCCCGCTTTGGCGGGAATGGTGGCGCCCGGATTTACGGACGCGGACGCGAAAGAAGTCACGCTTTTGAGCCGCATTCTTCTTTTATCGCCGCTTCTTTTGGGGCTTTCTAATTTGGTTTCAAGTGTTATCCAGTCTTTCCGAAGATTTTTTGTTTACGCTTTGAGTCCGATTTTTTATAATGTCGGCATAATATTGGGTGTAGCGGTTTTTTATCCGACTTGGGGTATTGCCGGTTTGGGTTGGGGTGTGGCGTTGGGATCGCTTTTTCATTTTCTAATTCAGATTCCCAGCTTGGTGCGTTTGGGTTTTTGGGTTTACCCTATTAAATCCGCCGAAGGCGGTGCAAAGCAATTTAACGGGGTAAATTTAAAATTTTACGGATTCAAGCAAGATTTGTGGAGTGTCGTAAAACTTTCTTTTCCCCGGACTTTAGGGCTTTCCTTAAATCAGCTGGCGTTAACCGCCATAACGGCTCTTGCCTCCACGCTTGCGGTGGGCAGTATCGCGGTTTTCAATCTGGCGCAGAATTTACAATCCGTGCCCTTGAGTTTAATAGGCGTTTCTTACAGTGTGGCGGCTTTTCCCACTCTGGCTCGTTTATTTGTCCGTAATGAACATGATGCGTTTTTATCCAGTTTTTGGGCGGCATTGCGGCATATAATTTTTTGGTCTGTTCCGGCAACCGTGCTTTTTATAGTGCTTCGCGCGCATATTGTGCGCGTTATTTTGGGAGCCGGAGCTTTCGGCTGGGTTGATACGAGGATGACCGCGGCCGCGCTTTTACTTTTTAGTTTGTCTATTCTCGCGCAAGGGTTGGTGATGCTTTTGGTGCGCGCTTTTTACGCGGCGGGACGCACCGTGTTTCCGGTGCTGATAAATTTTATTTCATCGGTTTTCATAGTTGCCGGTTCTTTCGTGGCGGTTTGGTTTTTTGGACATTTTTCGGAATTTCGCGAAACTTTTACCTCGCTTTTGCGGGTAGCTGATGTGCCCGGTTCGGCTATGCTGGTTTTGCCCGCCATATTTTCTCTCGGCAGTATATTAAATGTTATTTTGCTCGGCTGGGGGTTTCACCGCATGCTCAATCGTCCGCGCATACCGGCGGCGTCCGGTTTTGCCAAGTCTTTGGCGGAGATTTGTTGTGCCAGTTTGATGTTGGGCGTTGTGTCTTATTTTAGCTTACAATGGTTGAACGGCATTTTCGGCCTGACTACTTTTTTAGGCGTATTTTTAGAGGGGCTTTTCGCGGGCGTATTTGGTATGTGGTCAGCTGTCATCGTGCTTTGGGCTTTGGCCAATGAAGAATTCTTGGTTATAGTTAAGACTTTGCATCAGAAGTTTTGGAGGGCGGGCGTAATCTCGCAGGAGCCGGAAAAAATTATTTAGAAATTGTGCGTGACTCGGTGACGCACATTTAATTGTATTCCAGAGTTGAATGAGGTTTTAATATCAGTATGATTATGTCGGTTTTGTATTTTAATCATCATGTCAAATATTCATAACATTCGTAATTTTTGCATCATCGCGCATATAGACCACGGCAAGTCAACGCTTGCCGACAGATTGCTTGAATTGACCAAAACCGTGGAGCAACGCAAAATGCGTGAGCAGTATCTGGATCAAATGGAATTGGAGCGCGAGCGCGTCATTACCATAAAGTTACAGCCCGTTACCATGCGTTACGCGCTAAACTCCGAGTCGTATACTCTTAATTTGATTGACACTCCCGGGCATATTGATTTTTCATACGAGGTTTCCCGCTCTTTGGCGGCGGTGGAGGGAGCGATTCTTTTAGTGGACGCGTCGCAGGGCGTGGAGGCGCAGACTATCACCAATGTTGAACTGGCGCGTTCTTTGGGGCTGGTTATTATACCTGTCTTAAACAAGATAGATTTGCCGAACAGCCGGGTGGAAGAATCCGCCAAGGAGTTGGTTGACCTGCTTTATATTAAAAAAGAAAATATACTAAAAATTTCCGCTAAGACCGGCGAAGGCGTGCCGGAACTTTTGGAAGAAATCGTGCGGCGCTTACCCGCTCCGCGGATCTCCCAAATTCAAAGCCCGCCGCGCGCGCTTATTTTTGATTTTGAATATTCCAGCCATCAGGGAATTATCGCTTATGTGAGGGTGTCGGACGGGAAATTTTGTCCGGCCAAATAGGATACATAGTTACCAACATAAAAAAGCCGGAAATCGTGAGAGTAGGAGATACGATTATTTCCCCGAAAAATTCTTTGCCCGCTTTTCCCGGATATAAAGAGCCGAAGCCCGTGGTTTTTTCCAGCATTTATCCCGAATCGCAGGACGATTTTGAAGAATTGCGCTCCGCGTTTTTTCGCCTGCGTTTGACGGACAGCGCGTTTTCTTTTGAGCAGGAGGCGGATGCTGTTTTGGGCCGCGGATTCCGTTCCGGATTTTTGGGGATGCTTCATATGGAGATCGTGGTGGAACGGATACGCCGCGAATTCGGCATAAATTTGGTGGTGGCGACTCCCACGGTAGCTTATGAAATTACTTATCGGAACGGAGAAGTTAAATCAATATATTCGCCGAGCGATTTTCCGGAAGAACATGAAATAGTCAAAGTGATGGAACCGTGGATACGATTTGAAATTCTGACTCCGCAGTCGGCATTGAGCGGAGTACTTCAACTTTTGCAGGAGCATCGGGCGGAAGTTTCCGTGACCAGCGTATTCGGCGAGCGGCGTATGACGGTCGCGGGCGCGATGCCCATACGCGAATTGATGCGCGGATTTTTTGACCAGTTAAAAAGCGCGAGCCAGGGATACGCTTCGTTTAATTACGAATGGTCGGACATGAAAGAGGCGGATGTGGTGCGCATGGATATATTGGTCGCGGATGAACCGGTTTCGGCTTTTACCAAGATCGTCGCCAAGGATCAGGTGGAATTTGAAGGCAGGAGGATGGTGGAGAAATTGCATGAAGTATTGCCGCGGGCGCTTTTCGTGATAAAAATACAGGCAGTGGCGCGCGGAAGAATCATCGCTTCCCGGTCGCTTTCCGCTTTGAAAAAAGACGTTACCGGATATTTATATGGCGGAGACAGGACGAGGCGAATGAAGCTCTGGGCCAAGCAGAAGCGAGGGAAGAAAAAATTAAAAGCGTTGGGGAAGGTGAATATTCCTCACGAAGTGTTCGTTAAGATGATAAAAGGATAATTGGATTAGCGGAAGAAAGGTATGGCTGTGAACGCAACCATGCCAAAAACTGCTATAATGCTTATAGTGATCCAAATGATTTGATTTCTTTTTTTCTGTTTGGCGGTGTACATATTAAAATTCTTATTTTTAGATTATAACAAGTTATGCGCGAATTTCAAACCAGAAAACAAATTAGACATATTTTGGTTTGGCCATTGGTTATTGGTTTGCTTGTGGCGGTTTCGTGGGTGTCGTACGCGGCCATCAAAGAATATTTGGGCGTAAGGAACGCCCGGGCGGCGCGCGAAAAAGTGGAGCGCGAACTTGCGGAAATAAACCAAAAAAGAGATACTTTGGAAAATAGGATGCAAGAATTGAGTTCCGATACGGGCATGGAGAAAGTGTTAAAAGAGCGATTGAACGTGGCGAAGCCCGGGGAGCATCTTATGGTCGTGGTGAAAGACAGCGGCAGCGCTAACGCCAAAAGCTCGGAGGGCGGCGGCGGATTTTTTTCTGATCTGTGGGCGGCCATCAAGCGCATATTTTGAGTTTTTAAATTTTGCGGTCGTAGTTCAGTGGCAGAATGGTTGCTTCCCAAGCAACAGACGCGGGTCCGATTCCCGCTGACCGCATCAGACAGGCAAAATTTGTTGCGGGACCAAGCAACAGATCGGAGTTCGATTCTCCGTGCTCGCATCAAGATGCCGATATAGTTCAGTGGCAGAACACTACTTTCGTAAAGTAGGAACGTGGGTTCGATTCCCGCTTTCGGCTTCAAAATTTTTTACGCTTGTTTTGGCGCGGCAAGCATGATATAAAAGATTAAAATTGGAACTTTGACAATTGGACAAGGAGGATGCCGTGAAGTTTAGCGTGAAATACATGCGTGAAGTTTTAGGCGTGCGCGCGGAGGATTTGGGAGTTATTTTAGAAATTCCAGATTTGGGACGCCGCACGATTTTGGATTCGCTGGATAAAAAGTTTTCTGAAACTACGGTGGCAAAACTTTTTGCTTTGCAGGAAATGTTGGAATACGCGGAGAATGTGTTTGGTGATAAGAAAAAGCCCGCTTTGTGGTTACATCATTATGTTATCGCTCTGGGAGTTTTGTACGGAGGCATACCGTTGGGCATGGTAAGAGTTTCCGGCATCAAGGGCGTGGAGAACATACGAACCGTTTACAATACTTTAGGCCAGATGAAACACGGCCTTTATTCTTGAGATAAGATTATTATTTCCCTGTTGCGTTTTAACGCGCGGGGATTTTTTTTTATTGCCCCTCACCCAGAAAGCCTTTGCGTTAGTAATTGATAGATATTTTGGCAATAAATTATTTTGGTTAAGCCAACCTATTTATCTGAACTGAATCAAGACACGCAAAGAATAAGAGCTCAGTTATTTTTACCGAGATTAGTGGCTGTAAGTAATTATGCCATTAAATCAAGGTCTTAAAGGCTTTCTGGGTGAGGGGTTGGATTTTCGTAAAATTTTTGATATAGTAACGTTTATGGAAAAATTGCAGGAAAAAATTGAAGCATTACAAAATGAAATCCGCCACATGGCGGACCGTCTTTGACTTTGCCGCCAAAAAACAGGAAATTTTACAATTTGAAAGAGAAATGTTGTTGCCCGGTTTCTGGGATAAGAGGGAGCGGGCGAGAGATATCAGCGAACGCCTTTCCGCGTTGAAGGATGAGGTGGCGATCTGGGATAAAATGCTGGAGAGTATGAAGTCTTTGAAAGAACTTGTCGGTTCTCCCGAGGGCAAGGATTTGGAAAAAGAAATTATTGAACAATATGAGGCGATCGTTAAAATTTTTGATAATGAAAAAAGAAGGGCGTTTTTGTCCGGCAAATACGATAAAGGAGACGCGGTGATTTCCATTTTTGCGGGAGCGGGAGGAGATGACGCGGAAGATTGGGCGAGAATTTTGCTTGAAATGTACGAGCGGTGCGCGGCGCGCCGCGGTTGGGAGGAGCGGATGATCCATCGTCATGAAAGTGAGAACAAGGGGATCAAAAACGTGACTTTTGAAGTGGACGGCAAGTACGCTTACGGTTATTTGAAGGGCGAGGCCGGAGTACACCGCTTGGTGCGGGTATCGCCTTTTTCCGCCAAAAAGCTCCGCCATACCTCTTTTGCCTTGGTGGAAGTGATGCCGAAATTTGTGGAAAAAGAAGACGTGGAAATGCGGGACGAAGATTTGGAAATAAGCTTCGCGCGATCATCGGGTCCGGGCGGGCAGAACGTGAACAAGCGCGAAACCGCGGTTTACGCGCGGCATATTCCCACCGGGTTTTATGTGCATGTTGACTCGGAGCGTTCACAGGCGCAGAATAAAGAAAAAGCTCTGGAATTGTTGAGAGCAAAACTTTATCAGAAGCAAAAAGAAAGCCGGATCAAAGAAAAAGAGGCGGTGAGAGGCGAGGGAGTGGAAGCGGAATGGGGACATCAGATACGTTCTTATGTTTTTCACCCCTATAAATTGGTAAAAGATCACCGTACGGAAGTGGAGACGCGCAATGTGGACAAGGTGTTGGGGGGCGAGTTGGACGAATTTATCAACGCGGAGCTTCAATTGATTCACCCTGTTAAATAAAATCGAAGATTTTAATTTGCAAACAAATTATTTAACAGGGTAAAATAAAAAAAGAGAATGATTTATTTCGACCATGTTTCAAAAGTGTATTCTCCGACCTCGGTAGCGTTGGAAGGCGTTAATTTGACGATTGAACCCAAGGAATTCATTTCCATTGTGGGACAATCGGGCGCGGGTAAAACCACTTTGATAAAATTGCTTTTGGGAGAAGACAGGCCCACCGCAGGCAAGGTTTTTTTTGAATCCATAAATGTTCACGAATTGTCGGCCAAAGATCTGCCGGCGTTCCGCCGCCGCGTGGGAGCGGTGTTCCAGGATTTTCGTTTGCTCCCCACCAAAACCGCGTTTGAAAATATATCTTTTGCCATGGAATCCGCGGGCATGAGCGAGGAAGAAATAGAAGCGGATGTGACACAGGTGTTGGATCTGGTGGGGATCGTGGGTAAGGCCTGGCATTTTCCGCATGAGTTGTCCGGAGGAGAAAAACAGAGAGTTGCCATCGCGCGGGCGATTGCTATGCGTCCCGATGTGATCATCGCGGATGAGCCCACGGGCAATTTGGATCCCATGAATACCTTTGAGATCATCAAACTTTTGGAAAAAATAAATGACTTGGGTTCCACGGTAATTTTAACCACGCACAACAAAGATGTTATAAACGGATTGAACAGGCGGGTGGTCACCCTGGAGGGCGGCCGCGTGGTGCGCGACGATAAAAACGGCAGGTATGTATTATAAAATAAGCCAAGTTTTATTTAACAGGATTCACCCTGTTAAATAAAATCGAAGATTTTAATTTGCAAAACAAATTATTTAACAGGGTAAAGTTATTTTATGGAACATTCTCATAATCATACGCCGACCATGTTAAGAAGGATGGTTAAAAATGGCATTGTCGCTTTTTGGCGGAACGGTTGGGTGACGCTCGCTACGATTTTGATAATGGTGCTTACTTTGTTTATGGCGGGTTCGTTGCTTTTTTCCAATGTGCTTTTGACTTCCGCGTTGACTAATTTGGAGGGCAAAGTTGATGTGAGTGTTTATTTGAAAACCAGCGCGGATGACAAGGAAATATCCAATCTCGTGAAATCGGTTTCTGAATTGCCGGAGGTCGGGGGCGTGGAATATGTTTCGCGGGACGCGGCCTTGGCGCAATTCAAGGAAAAGCATCAGGATAATTCGCTCATCACTCGGTCTTTGGATGAATTAGGCGACAATCCGTTGGGCGCCACGCTCAACATTAAGGCAAAAGATCTAAGTAAGTACGAGGCGATTTCTAATTTTTTGGAGGCCGGAGTGTTTGCCTCCATTATAGACAGGGTTAATTATCGTCAAAATCAGTTGGTGATAGACCGCTTATCCGCCATATTGCAAGCGTCAAGACGCGGAGGCTTGGGCATCAGCTTGGTGCTCGCGTTTATCGCGGCGTTAGTCGCTTTCAATACCATTCGCCTTGCCATTTATACCAATCGCGAAGAGATTTCCATAATGCGTTTGGTGGGCGCGAAAAACAGCTATATTCAGGGACCTTATATAGTAGAAGGGATATTGCATGGCATATTGGCGGCCGTGGTTGCCATGGTGGTGTTTTATCCGCTGACGCTATGGCTGGGACCCAAGACCGAGGCTTTTTTCGGAGGACCGAATTTGTTTGATTATTACACCGCTCATTTTTTCTCATTGTTCGGAATATTGCTTATGGTGGGCGTGGCGTTAGGCGCGACTTCCAGCTGGATCGCCGTCAAAAGATACTTGAAGGTTTAAGGGGTTTGACCCCTCACCCAGAGATGGCAATATTTTTTGTATTTATTTAATCAAGTTCTTATCGGATTTATAGGCTCAAAAAACTTCGAGCATATAATTAAATAAAAATGCAAAAATAAATACATTGCCACTCCTGGGTGAGGGGTTTGACGCGTGGAGTTATACTTGCTACGCTTGGCGTAAAAGTTGCTTTTTGAAATGGAAAATCAGAAAAAGGAGGTGCGGTTATGGATATGGAGTTTATGAGAAAGCGCGCTCGAGTCGTGGCTATGTTGAAAGATTTGGGCCAATTCTACGTTGAATATAAACAGGAGCTTCAAGCTCTCCAGAACGCTTGCCATCATGAATCCGTCATGCAGGTTGACAATAGCGGCATGAGAGAGCAAAGGGTTTGTGCTATTTGCGGCATGAAAGAAGATTTTTGGACTGAAGCTAAGGGCGGTTATGTCAAGTTGAGCGCTCCTCTCGCGGTGCAAAACGTTTCTCCGGACGAGTTTAATAAATATAAGAAATTTCAGGAGTTGATTTTGGTGTTTGTGCCTAAGCCAAAAAAATAAAATTTTTTTAAAGCCTTGCGTTTAGCGGGGCTTTTAAATTGTCCGCGATTGAGTTAATATTTTAAACATTGAACATTGCGGGATGGTGTAATGGTAGCACGTCGCTCTCTGAAAGCGAAAATCGGGGTTCGAATCCCTGTCCCGCAGCAAGATTTTCCCGCATTTTGTGCGGTTGAAAATTTTAGCTTACCGAGTGCAACAGCGCGAGGTATAAACATTATGCCTTATTTCACTTACATATTAGAATGCGCCGATAAGTCCTTGTATGTCGGATGCACAAATGATCTGGAAAAAAGATTGAAACAGCACAACGGATCAAAGCGCGGAGCGCATTACACCAAAATCAGAAGACCGGTCATTTTGAAATATTCGGAAAAATATGGCACTCTCAAAGAAGCTCGCGCCCGCGAATCCGAGATCAAAAGCTGTCATCGTGAGCAGAAATTGGAATTAATTAAGTGAATAATTTTAAAAAATAAAAATTTATTCTCAATTTCGTGCCAAAATAACCCCATGAAACCTCACATCATCAAAGCCGCAGCCATTAACGCGTTCGCGAAAGGCCGACACGGTGCTCGTTCCCATTGTCATGCTTTCGCTTTTGGTGTTCTCGGCGGCGTTGGTCGGCATACTCATCTTCGGTCGTCCGCTCCTTTGGTATTTGGACGGCAAAAAGCAAGATGCCGTTTATCTGCTCGCCTGCACTCTGGCGATATTTTTGGCCATTACGATCATCGCGCTCTTGGCGATGTTTTTTCTCAATTAAGAGTTAAGTGACCGCCTTATTTGACAAGTAGGTTAACATTTGTTAACCTAATAATATATTGAGGTTAACAAGATTATTATATGGAAAATAAGGGGAAAAGAGTGTACGTGTCCGTGGCTGAATTGGCAAAGATGCTTGGCATAAGCCGAGTGGCCGTTTTTAAGCGCATAAAAAGGGGGCAAATTCCGGCTGAAAAGATCGGGCGTTCTTACGCTATTTCCATGGATGACGCCAATGAGATCGTTCGCGGAGTCGGTCCAAAAATTTTAACGGAAGATCAAAAAAAGACCATAACCAAAGCGGTGGAAAAAGCGGTCCGGGAATACGGGGAAACTCTGCGTTTGTTGGGAAAAGAATAATATGCTGATCAACAAGGTCACAATTTTAGATGTTGAATATGTCGCGCATCGTTTGGCGCGGGAGACCATGGGTTGGTCAGAACCCATTCCTGATTTCAGTACGCGTTACACCAATGCCCTGGAAAGATGCGTTGATCAGCCCTACCAAACTTTTGCCGGAAAACAACTTTACTCCGGGCTTATTAAAAAATCTTCCATCCTGTTTTATTTAATGATAAAAAATCATCCTTTTCAAAATGGCAATAAGCGCATCGCGATGGCGACTTTATTTTATTTTTTATATAAGAATAAAAAATGGATGAAGGTTGATAATCAGGAATTATATAACTTTGCCAAATGGGTGGCTGAAAGCAATCCAAAGCTAAGAAAGCCGACCATTGACGCCATAGAAACCTTTTTGAGTGCTTATATTTTGGATTTGTGAATATGGACAAAATAAAAAGCGCGGCAACGTCACGCTTTTTTAAATGAGAGTAAATTTGTCTATGTGCATAACTTTATGCGGTTTTGTCGGCGTTTATTATATATAATGAAAGGAAACAAGTTTATCGGTTAATTAAATAAATCATGAATACGAAATTAATGGAGTGGGTTTTGCGTATCGCGGTGGCCGGAGAATTCATAGGCCATGGTGTTTTCGCGCTTCAGGGAAAGGCGCAGTGGGTCGGATGGTTTTCTAAATTCGGCATATCCGATGTTGGCTTAGCGACGCAATTATTGTTTATCGTGGGGCTTATGGATCTGACGGTGGCGCTTTTTGTCCTAGTGAAGCCGATGCGTTTTGTGCTGTTGTGGGCGGTGTTGTGGGGATTTTGGACCGCGCTCCTTCGTCCGATAGTGGGCGAGCCGATCTGGGATTTTGTTGAGCGATGGGCCAACTGGGGCGCGCCGCTCGCATTGCTTCTTTTGAGCGGATGGCCGCAGAATTTCAAAGAGTGGTTTAAATAAATAAAAAATAAATTTTATGATAGATACAAAACATTTATTGAAAGTAGTTTCAGCATGGATTAGCGTTATTTACGTTATTTGTTTCGCCGGAGTGGCGTTTTTTCCGGGAATTCGTTCCGGATTTATGAGGTACGGCCTGCATACGAAAATTGATCTAGGGCAGAATATTCTTACTTTCGGAACATTTATTTCCGGCTTGGTGATTTGGAATGTTGCAACGCTTTTGGCGGTTGGGCTTTTCGCCTATCTTTATAACAGAATAAAGCCATAAACGATAAATATTTGGATTAAAAAAGGAGATCGTGAGATATCCTTTTTGATTTTTTGCCGTTTTTTTTAGTCGGCTTTTCTCGGGTTTTTAGCGCGGACCTGCCTACCGGCAGGCAGGTCTGTTATTGGCGGTATATTTCCAGTATAATGTTTTCTAAGATGACTTTCGCTAAATTCAGGCAATTTTTGTTGGGCAGGCCTTTGCCTACCAAGCAGATGACGGAAGAAAAGCTCTCCAATATGCAGGGTCTTGCCATTTTTGCTTCTGATGCGCTTTCTTCCACCGCTTACGCGACAGAGGAAATTTTGTGGGTGTTGGTACTCGGCGGTATTGCCGCTTTTTCTTTTTCTCTGCCCATAGCGTTGGCCATCAGTACGCTTATTATCATCGTGGTTATTTCTTATCGGCAGACCATCCATGCTTACCCGCAGGGCGGCGGCGCTTATGCCGTAGCCAAGGCAAATTTAGGTGAATATTCGGGATTGGTGGCGGCATCTTCGCTTTTGATTGATTATATTTTGACTGCCGCGGTGAGCGTGGCCGCGGGAATCGCCGCCATAACTTCCGCTTTCCCCGCGCTTTATCCTTGGCGTGTAGCGCTTGCGGTGTTGGTGGTGGTGTTTTTGGCATGGGGCAATTTGCGCGGAGTGAAAGAATCGGGAAAATTATTCGCTCTGCCCACGTATTTTTTCATAGTTTCAATGTTTGGAATTATTGTTTACGGATTTTGGAGATTTATGGAAGGCACCTTGCCGTCGTTGCCCGAAGCCGCGGGGCTTACCGCGGTTTCTTCCGTGGGCATGCTTTTGATTTTGCGCGCTTTTTCTTCCGGTTGCACGGCGATGACCGGCATTGAGGCGACATCCAACGGTGTGCAGGCGTTCCGGGAGCCGGCGGTGAAAAACGCTTCGCAGACCATTATGGTCATGGCGGGCATTCTGGTGTTTATTTTTTTAGGCATAACTTTTTTGAGCTATCAGATGCATATTGTGCCAAAATTGGACGAGACGGTTATTTCGCAGGCCGCGGAAGCGCTTTTTGGAAGAAATATTTTTTATTTTTTGATACAGCTTGCCACGGCGTTCATTTTGTTGCTCGCGGCGAATACTCCATTCGCGGGATTCCCGCGCGTAACATCTCTTCTCGCGAAAGACGGTTTTTTACCGCGCCAATTCCAGCAATTGGGATCGCGTCTTATTTACGCTAACGGCATTTTTATACTTGCCTTGTTCGCTATTGGCATACTGGTGTTTTTCCGGGCCGATACTCATAGCATAATTCCGCTTTACGCGGTGGGCGTATTTTTGGGTTTTACGTTGTCTCAATTGGGCATGGTCAGGCATTGGATGCGGGACACTTCCGGCGCCAAGCATAATCTCAGCATTTTTATTAACGCGTTTGGCGGCGCGTTCACTTTGGCGGTGTTTGCCATAACTTTTATTTTTAAATTTGAACACGGCGCGTGGATATTGGTGCCGGCAGTTTTGTTTCTTGTGTTATTCATGCGCGCGGTGCGGAATCATTATATTTCCGTGGAAAATCAGCTTGCTTTGGAGAACCCCGTACCGCCCATTCCCAAGGAGAAAACCGTTATTATTTTGGTTTCCGGCATTCATGTGGGCACGTTAAAAGCCGTAGAATTCGCCAAAACTCTGCACGCCGCCCACCTCAAGGCCGTGCATATTGCTGTGGGAGAAAGTCCCGAAGAATCCGAAGCCGTAAAGCGGCACTGGTCGGAGCATGTCCGTGATGTCCGTTTGGATATTATCCCCTCGCCTTTTCGGGAATTGACCGGACCCTTGATACAATATATTCAGGGAGTTGATAGACAATGGGACAATGACACCGTTATTATAGTAATTCCGGAATTCGTGCCCACTAAATTTTGGCACCATTGGCTTCATAATCAGACTGCGATGCAAATTCGCTGGACGCTGGAACACATGGAAGATGTGGAAATCGTGGATGTGCCGTATCGTTTGCGATAAATTATTAAATTAGCCATTAATCTTATGAATAAAAATTATATTTTAGCAGGCGCAGTGACCGCAATTATTTTATTAGCATTAGGAGGTTATTTTATGTTTATAAAAAATGATGGCAGCACTAAGAATCCTGAAAGTGAGAGCGCGGTTCAAAAAAATTCGGGGCCCATCGTCGTTATGGACACTAATTTCGGCGAGATCAAATTGGAGCTTTTTGCGTCCGATGCTCCTCATACGGTGGAGAATTTCGTGAGTTTGGCGAAAATCGGTTTTTATGATGGCGTAAAATTCCATCGCGTGATCAGGGGTTTTATGATCCAGGGCGGAGATCCTTTAAGCAAGGATGATTCTATGAAGGCAAGATGGGGAACGGGCGGACCCGGCTATGCTTTTGCCGATGAAATTCATGCCAATAATAGAAATGTCGTGGGCACTATTGCCATGGCAAACGCGGGACCCGATACCAATGGCAGCCAATTTTTCATCAATGTGGCGGATAACGATTATTTGGACGGCAAACACACCGTATTCGGCAAGGTGGTGGAAGGGATGGATGTGGTATCGCGCATTGAAAATACGCCGACCGAAGGCCCTGATCGTCCTGTTAGCGATGCCACCATTAAAAGCGTAAAAATCCTCGGCAATTAGCTTGGAGGCGTAGTCTCCAAATCACTTGGACACCGAGTGTCCAAGTGATTTGGCCTAAAACCTATAACCTAATAATTAGAAACTATAAAAAGCCTGTGATATAATAAATTATTATAAGTAATTATAATAATTTATGCGTACTATAAAATATATCGCAGTTTCATTTTTGCTGATGCCGCTGTTGGTGTCGGCGCAAACTCCGCTGACTTTGCCTTCCCCCGGGCTTACTCCGGACAGCCCGTTTTATTTTCTGGACCGCGTGGGCGAGGCTCTGCAGGAATTTTTTACTTTTAATCCCGCGGCCAAAGCGCGATTGCAATTGGAATTCGCGGCAGAGCGCATATCCGAGATAAAAACGTTATTGGACACTAGGGGTGTCACGGCCAAAGGTTTGGATGTGGCTGAAACCAGCCTGAAAGATAATCTTGCCAAAGCCGCGGATATTTTAAAAAGTGAAAAAGACAAGGGACAGGACGTGAGCGCGCTGGCAAAAGATCTGGGCAATAGCGCTGACGCGGAAAAGGCGGCATTGCGGCAAACCTTTCAAGATGAAAAACAGTCGTTAAAAGATAAAGAAAAAGATTTGAAAACACGGATTAATGATGCCAAGCGCGCTGGCGATATCGCGCAGGTGGACGCCCTAACTAAAGAATTGAATGATGTTAAGGGGCAGAAAGAGCTTCTGAAAGATAAGGAAGGGAAGGGGCATGATGATTTGGACGAAGAGTCAGAGAAAATTGCTGAACATATGGATAAGAAAGACGAAGCGGGTCGGGCAATACAAAAGGCTGAAAATGCAAAAGCAGAGCTTATAAATGAAGCGTCCATACAAGGCATTGTCATTCCCGAGGAGGTCTTTGTAAAATTTGACAACTTATTGGCGCAGGCCAAGGAGCTTGTTGATAAAGAAAATTATCAAGGCGCTAAAGAATTGGCCAAGGCGGCCAAGAAAGGTCTAGAGAGGGCGAGCGAAGCGGTCGGTGAATTAAAAGATGCTCAAGACAAAGAAGACGAGCTGGGACAAAAGCAGGCGGAGCGCGAGCATGAAGCCAAGAAACAAGACAATGAACGGGCGAGAGAGGAAGCTAAACAGGCGGCTGAACAGTTGAATAAAGAGAAGGAACATGCCGTTGAGGCGACCAAGAAGGCCGAAGAGTTGTTGCGCGAAGCGGGCAAGGGTGATGAAAACAGCGATTGAAAATTAATAAGATAAAAAATAATTTATGTTTTTTGGATTATTTCAAAAAAAGTGCCCGGTCTGCGGCATGAAAGTGGACAAAAAAGACGCGGTGGAACGCTCCGGTAAATATTTTTGTTCGGAGAAGTGCGCGGAAGAATACGGCAAAAAGCCGGAACTGGGCGCGCATCATGAGAGCCATGACGATTCGCGCGGCTGTTGCGGAGGTCACTGATAATTTATAATTAACACATGCACTACGCTTGGTTAATTTGGAGCCTGATACTCTTGGGCTTTTGGCTCGCGGTTTATTTTGCTCTTAAAAATAAAGAAAGCAAGCGGGAGATGCTCATAATCAGTTTTTGGACGTCGCTGTTCGGTTTTTTGGAGCCGCTTTTTGTGCCGGAATATTGGAATCCCCCGTCTCTTTTTGATTTGGCGCAAAATACCGGCTTTGATTTGGAAAGCTTTATTTTCAGTTTTGGCGTGGGAGGGTTGGTGGTGGTTTTGTACGAAAAAATATTTCCCGTGGAGCACGTGTCTTTTTCCCAGCAGGAGAAAGATATGCCGCGCCATAAATATCACACTTTTGCCATATTGGTCGGCCCGGCGGCGTTTGCTTTGCTTTGGGCATTCAGTGGCATGAACCCGATCTATTATTCTTTTATCGCGCTGATGGCGGGAGGATCGGCGCTTTTATATTGCCGCCCCGATTTAAAGCAAAAGATGGTGGTAAGCGCTTTTATATTTATGGGATTTTATTTCATTTATTTTTTCACGCTTTTGGCGATGTTTCCCGGTTACGTGGAGGCGGTGTGGAATTTTGCCGTAATTTCGGGTAAGGTATTTTTCGGGGTGCCCCTTGAAGAGTTGATGTTCGCTTTCGGATTCGGTTTCGCGTGGTCCGGCATCTACGAGCATTTCAGATGGTATAAGCTTTCGGCGATAAAATAATGATTAAAAAAACTTTTAAAATAAAGGGCATGCATTGCGCGGGGTGTGTTAGTACCATTGAGCGGGTGCTTTTGAAAACTTCCGGAGTCCATTTCGCTTCGGCTAATTTTGCTTCGGAGTCGGCTTTGGTGGAATATAACGAAGCGGTTGCGACGGAGGCGGATCTGGCGCGGGCGGTGGACTCCGCCGGTTATAAATTGGAAGTGGACAAAATGGACGCGGTAATGAAAAGCGGGGCTGGCGCGGAGACCGTGTCTTTTAAGGCCCTAGGAATGGACTCGCCGCATTGCGCGATGATCGTGGCGGGCGCTTTGAAAAAAATGCCAGGCGTGAAAAATGTTGACGCCGACTTTTCCAATACGCGCGTTAAAGTGGTTTTTGATCCGACGATTTCAGACGAAGCTAAAATTTCTAAGGCAATCTCCGACGCGGGATATAAGCCGATAAAAGAAGAAGGACGGCTGGAAGAGATTTTGGATAAAGAGAAGCTGACGTTAAAAAAAGAAGTTACGATTTTGAAGTTAAAGTTGGGCCTTGGCGGTATTTTGGCGGTTTTGATATTTTTGGGAAGTTTTCCGGAGTGGTTTGGTTTTATGCCCGATGTTTTACGGAATTATTGGACGTTGTTTTTACTTACTACGCCGGTGCAATTCTGGGTGGGCTGGCAGTTTTACAGCGGATTGAAATTGCTTTTAAAATATCGGACCGCGGACATGAACACGCTCATTGCCATTGGCACGCTCTCCGCTTATTTTTACAGTGCCGCGGTTACCGTATTTCCGGAATTTTTCGCGAGAGGCGGAATGGCGCCCGTAGTTTATTTTGATACGTCCGCGGTCATTGTGGTGTTGATTTTATTGGGAAGATATTTTGAGGTGTTGATGAAGGGCAGAGCGTCGGAAGCCATAAAAAAATTAATAGGGCTTCAGCCCAAAACCGCCAAAGTGCTTCGCGATGGAAAAGAGGTGGAAATTCCCATGGAAGAAGTCGTGGTAGGAGACTTGATTGTCGTAAGGCCGGGAGAAAAAATTCCCGTGGACGGCGAAGTGACGGAGGGAGATTCAGAAGTGGATGAATCGGCAGTTACGGGAGAGTCCATGCCCGTGCACAAACGGATCGGCGATTTAGTCGTGGGAAGCACCATCAATAAATTCGGAACTTTTACTTTGCGCGCCACCAAGATCGGCAAAGATACGGTTCTCGCGCGCATTATAAAATTAGTGGAAGAGGCGCAGGGATCAAAAGCGCCCATACAGCGTTTGGCTGATGTGACTGCTTCGTATTTTGTACCCGCGATGGCGGTCATAGCGTTAACGACTTTCGCGGTGTGGCTTTATTTCGGGCCGGCGCCGGCGTTTAGCTTCGCGCTTATAAATTTTGTGGCGGTTTTAATTATAGCTTGTCCTTGCGCGCTGGGATTGGCTACCCCCATGGCGATAATGGTTTCTTCGGGAAGCGCGGCAACGCGCGGAATTCTCATAAAAGACGCGGCGTCTTTGGAAATAGCCAATAAAATCAATGCGATAATTTTGGATAAAACAGGCACTTTGACGCAGGGCAAGCCGCAATTAACGGACATCATAGCTTTTAGTAACGGTAACAAAGCGGAGATATTCCGCGTGGCGGCGTCTTTGGAACAGCGCTCCGAACATCCGCTGGCGGCTGCTATTTTGGAATACGCCGCGAGTCTGGGAGGGAGATCTTCTCATCCGCTGGATACGGCGATATCGGAAGAAGCTTTGCGGGAAAAGATCAATTTATATAAATTGGAGGATTTTAAAGCCATTTCCGGAAAAGGTCTTCGCGGCGTTTTGCGGATTGATTCGCGAACAGTTGAGGCGTATCTCGGCAATAGGCAGTTGATGGCTGATCTGGGCTTGGACATCGCGCTTTATGAAACGGAGATCAGGAAATTGGAAGAAGCGGGTAAGACTTTGATGATTTTGGCGATTGATAAAAAAATAATTGGCGCGTTGGCCGTTGCCGATGTGGTCAAACGCGAAGCCAAGTCGGCGATCGCCGCCTTGCAAAAAAATAACATAGAAGTTTGGATGATGACCGGCGATAATGCGCGGACGGCTCAAGCCATCGCCAGAGAAGTGGGGATAAAAAATATCATGAGCGAGGTAATGCCGGAAGAGAAGTCGGAGAAAGTCCGCGCGTTGCAAAAACAGGGCTTGGTGGTGGCCATGGTGGGCGATGGTATAAACGACGCGCCGGCGCTATCGCAGGCGGATATCGGTATTGCTATGGGCGAGGGAACGGATATCGCCATGGAATCAGCCAATATCACCCTTATGCGCGGAAATTTGACGCTCATTCCGGAAGTTATAAATATATCGCGCCGCACCATGAGGATAATCAGGCAGAATCTTTTTTGGGCCTTCTTTTATAATTCGGCGTTTATTCCCGTGGCAGCCGGAGTGCTTTATCCGTTTTTTGGAATTTTATTAAATCCGATTTTCGCGGCCATAGCCATGGCGGCGAGCAGTATCAGCGTGGTTTTGAATTCTTTGCGGTTAAAAAGAGTCCGCGTTTAGAATTCGTTTCTTGGCTTGGATTTTTTGATTATTTGGAACGCTTCTTCCGCGGTATTTACTATGGAAAACAGCTGGAGATCTTCCAGATCAATGGTTTTATAGCCTTTTATCATGGTGTCTTTGAGCCACTTGTCCATGCCGGACCAATAGTTTTTGCCCACTAAAACGATTGGGATTTGTTCGTTAATTTTATGCGTTTGTATAAGCGTTAGTATTTCAAACAGCTCATCAATGGTGCCGTATCCTCCGGGAAAAAATACATAAGCCTGCGCCGAATAGGCCAGCATCACTTTTCTGGTAAAAAAATAATGAAATCCTGCCGCTTTTTTAACATAAGGATTAATTCTTTGCTCGTAAGGCAATTTTATATTGAGTCCTATGGAATCTCCTTGTTCCGTGAACGCGCCGCGATTGGCCGCTTCCATAATGCCCGGACCGCCCCCGCTTACAATGGAAAATTTGGCGTGTGAAAGCATTTTGGCAAGCTTTTCAGCTTCTTTGTACCATTGGTGATCAGCCGTAAATCTGGCGGATCCGAAAAAAGTCACGGTTTTTTTGAAATCAGCTAAAAACTGGAATCCGTCCACGAATTCGGCCATTATTCTGAAAACGCGCCAGTGAAAAGAGTGCCGCCAATCTTTTTTGTGTTTAGGCATGGTTGGCAGTTTTTTTGCGGGGATATTCAAGCCGCGTCCGTTTTTGTGGTTTTTATCATTTTTGCGATTATTCATATCTATCTATTATATACGGATATCTTAAAAATCAAAATGAAAAACGAACCATTTGAAGCTTTACTTGGACGCTCGGTGTCCAAGTGGGCAATCCAAAAGCCGAATACATAGGTGCCACCCATGTATTGCCCGGAGGTCAAAATCGTGTTATTAAGTGATTATGGAAAACAATATGCTTACTAAAAAAGAATCGCGAATGATAAAAAGGCAGGAAAAACTGGACATGAGAGAGGCGTCAGCGCGCCGAAAACATGTAAACAGATACGCTTTATGGGGCGGAATGTTGGCTGTTTTGGCGCTTTTTATTTTCGGAGTGGCTAAATTGGCGATTTATACCGGAACTCATCAGACCGCGTCGCTAGCCGTAGCAGTGGGCGGGGAAGACATATTTAAGGGTGGGGCTGACGCTAAGGCGGTTTTGGTGGAATACAGCGATTTTCAATGCCCGGCATGCGCGCGCTATGCTCCCATGGTTAAAGCTGCGGCTGAAGAGTTTGGGTCTAATATAAAAGTGGTTTACCGCCATTTTCCGCTTAATTCCATACACAAGAATGCTGATTTGGCGGCGCGCGCCGCGGAATCTGCCGGTTTGCAGGGTAAATTCTGGGAAATGCACGATTTGATTTTTGAGAATCAGAGCGCTTGGGCGGAATCCGGCAGCGCGGAGGGTATTTTTACGGAACTTGCTCATGGTTTGGGCCTGAATGCCGACAAATTTAAGGAAGATTTGGCAAGTAGCCGCGTGAAATCCGCGGTGAATGATGATTTGCGAAGCGGCGAGTTGTCGTCTGTCGCGGGCACTCCCACTTTTTTCTTGAATGGCAAAATTATTCCTAATCCGAGAAGCTTGGATGAATTCAAGAAAATAATCAGCGCTGAATTGGGCAAATAATCTTAAAAGCGTAAAAATATACAACACATTAAATATAACAACCAGTCAATAATTGACTGGTTGTTATATTTTCTATATGCTGGAATTTATGCTTTGCAAAAAATAAAACGCGGAGCTTTGCGATTTTATCAATTTAATTTATGGTTTTGAACCTATGGCTTGCGATCTAAATGCCGACGGCAATTTAAAAAGTCATTGTGAATATATACAGGTAAAAGTTGGGAAAATAACCGAAGCCCTATATCGTGTAACGGATTTATTTCCCGACGAAGAGCCGTTGAAGTGGCTGCTCCGCGAACAAGGCGTTAAGATTTTTAACAATTTGCAGGCGCTGGATAGGTCGGATCTGCATTCCCGGGTAAAAAATATTGACGCCGCGTCGCAAATAATTTCGCGCATGTTGGGATCGCTGGAGTTGTCTTCCGCCGGCACT
The DNA here is from genome assembly GCA_016214345.1 of Candidatus Niyogiibacteriota bacterium. Taxonomy (GTDB): domain Bacteria; phylum Patescibacteriota; class Minisyncoccia; order JACROR01; family JACROR01; genus JACROR01. The sequence goes on along the minus strand of JACROR010000012.1, from coordinate 4,426 downwards.
TTTATATCAGGTTTGAATTTTGAAGTTTTGCGCCGGGAATATTCCGCTTTGCATGATTTTATTGACGGCAAGAAAGAAAGTTTGTTGCCTCAGCCCATAGGATTTTTTGCGGATCTGGGAAAGCCGGCTCCGATATTTTTCGGAGAGCTAACTCCGTCGCCAAGCGACATTACGACCCTTTCTTCCCGTACCACGGAAAATGCCGAAATAATTAAAGGACATATTTCAGATAACGGACAGAAAAGCGTTAAAAATTCTAACGGACCACAAGGCGGGCTTATGGACATGAGGAATTTAGCGCGGAAAAAAGAAATTATAATAGACGCGCCCCGCAAGTATGAAAATATTGGCGGCGTGAACGGCAACAACGAAAGTGATATTAAATTGGACAGACAACAGAAAATATTTGAATTTATAAGGCATAATGGATGGGTGGGAGTGGGAGAGGTCGCCAAGATATTCACCGATGGCATAAGCGAGAAGACCATTCAGAGGGATTTGATGTTTATGGCTGATTCAGGAATTCTTCGTAAGGCCGGAGATAAGCGTTGGCGCCGTTACGCGGCCATATAATAGCCATATTGCACTTATCCACAGCAGGGCCTTTGCGGCAGATTAACCTTAAATTATAATAAGAATACAGATGTTGGATAGCAGTGAACAGGCGCGGCCTTGGCACAGTTCAAGTAATTTTGTAAAAAAGCCATAAAGTGGCTGATTTGCCGTATATATAGATTGGTGGCATTTGATCCCTCTTCTGATTTTCAAACATCAGAAGTCAGAAGAGGGAGCGAATGAAAGCAATGACAACCGGAACGAACATTGAGAATTAAATAAAAGAACAAGTTTAATTCTTTATTCACTTTACTATTGAATGGAGTCATTGTTTTGCGCGATGCGTTGCGCGTCGCGTGAAACTCTTAGTAGGTCGGGTCGATTTGTTCGTTATAGTTTGATGAAGGTCAAAGCAGAAATTAATATTTTTGCCGGAGCTATCATCTGATGAAGACGCGCAAAAAAACGGCTGGACTCCAGCACTGATTTTATTCGGAAATTAATTATTGGTTATCAATAGCGTAGATGCGTTGGCGATGTCGAAGCTAAACGAAAATCTATTGCTCGCAGTTTTTCTTTCTTGAAATTTTTTCCGGAAAGCAAAATTGCTTAATTAAGAAATTTATCAATTATGAGTAATTTAAAAACGAAAGCCTTTGCGGTGTTCATCGCGGCGGCTTTCATTGTTGCGATGTCGGGAGGATCCGTGGCGTACGCTGCGTCACTGACTTCGGCCCAGATTAGCGCGATCATATCGTTGCTTCAATCTTTCGGCGCGGATGCCACTACCATCAGTAGTGTGAGCTCCGCTCTCTCCGGCACTCCGGTGGTCACCCCCGTGACGGGTGGCGCGTACTCATTTACCAAAGATCTCACGGTGGGATCAACCGGTGATGATGTAAAAGAATTGCAGAAATATTTGAACTCTGCCGGATACGCCGTTGCGGCGAGCGGCGTTGGTTCAGCGGGCAATGAATCCACATCTTTCGGTTCATTGACCAAATCAGCTGTTGCCAAGTGGCAAGCGGCTAACGGACTTTCTCCGGCGGCAGGATACTTTGGTTCGCTTTCGCGAGCTAAATATGTCGCGTTGATGGGAGGGGTAGTGGTTACTCCGGTTACCCCGGGAGTTACTCCGGTTCCGGTTACTGGCGCGAACTTGGCGGTTGCGGCTGGCACACAGCCGGCTTCAAGCCTTTTCCCGCTTAATTCCACTCGTGTTCCGTTTACGGTTATAAAAATGACGGCTGGCTCTTCCGATGTCACGGTTAACTCCATGACCGCGGAAAGGACCGGTCTCGCGGTAGACGCTTCTTTCTCCGGCGTAGTTTTGTTGGATGAAGCTGGCACGCAGGTTGGCATTGCCAAAACTTTGAATTCAACCCATCAGGTTATCTTGAATGAGGCGTTCACGGTTAAAGCGGGCCAGACCAGAGTTATGACTTTGGCTGGTAACGGCGCTACTGCTTCAGGCAGCCGTGGCGGACAGATCGCCTATTTGTCTTTGGTTGCGGTTTCCGCTTCCACGGATGTTTCAGACCTTTTGCCCATAGTTGGCGCGGGTCACACCGTTAACGAATCCTTGACTGTTGGTTCAGTGTCCAGTATGGCTCGCGGCAGTCTTGATCCGGGATCAAGCCAAACCAAGGAAGTAGGCACTTCTGCCTATGTATTTTCCGGGGTTAAGGCGACTGCCGGAAGCACCGAAGATATTTACTTGAAATCCATCCGCTGGAATCAGACCGGTTCAGCGGGAAGCGGCGATTTAGCCAATCTCAAAACTTATGTTGAGGGAGTCGGCTCTTATGATGTCGTTTTAAGTTCTGACGGCAAGTATTACACTTCTACTTTTCCGGAAAATAGCGGCAAGGGTATATTGATTGCCAAAGGATTTTCCAAGGATATCTACATTAAAGGAGATGTTACGGGGGGTTCTTCTAGGACTGCTATATTTTCCATTGCGAAACGAACCGATTTGGGCGTAGTGGGCGCTCTTTACGGCTATGGCATTAATCCTCCTCAGACCAGTAATTGTACAGATGACACTACATCGTATGTGTCCTGCTTTAGATCTGTGGAGGACCCATGGTACCGCGGCTCTACGGTTACGGTATCAAGCGGTTCTATGACGGTTTCCACTTCAGCATCTGCTCCGTCACAAAATATCGCTATCAATTTGGCTAACCAGCCGTTTGGAGCTTTTGATGTGGATGTTAAGGGTGAGCCGATTTCGGTTGCCAAGATGGCATTTAATGTCACTTTGACTGGCAATGATACAACCAAAACCTTGGCTGACTTGACCAGCGTGTCGTTGTATGATGAAAACGGCAAAGTGGTTGCCGGGCCTATTGATGGAACCGCCACTGAAGGCAGCGCCACAGGTCTTGCCAACGGTGAATTTGTTTTCACTGACACTGTGGTATTCCCAATCGGCAAGCACACTTATTCTTTGAAGGGTAAAGTGGGCACGGATATTACCAATGGTATGACCGTTAAGGCTTCTACCACTCCTTCAAGCGACTTTACGACTGTTCGCGGACAGACTACGAACAACACTATTACCCCGAATCCGACGTCTGCTTTGTCTCTATCTACTATGACAGTGAAGTCAGGTTCTTTCACGGTTAGCGTTTCATCTGATCCCACCGCGCAGACTATCATTGCCGGAAACAAAGGATTCACTTTTGCTAATTACATCTTTGATGTAACGAGCTCGGGTGAAGATGTGAGGGTAACGAGCATACCGTTGGCGTATGATTTTACCAGCGGATCTTCAGCCAATGAATTGACCAATTGTCAGTTGTGGGATGGGGCAACCTCTCTTACGACCGGCTCAAACACGGTTAGTCCAACTGCGAAAGCATCTACCACCAGTTTCGTGTTTGACGGAACCGGCATCATCCTTGCCAAAGGAACTGCGAAAACTCTTTCTTTGAAGTGTGACCTTTCAGGTAGCGCTACCACTTCTAGCCAGTATTACTGGGGTATAGATTCAGATCAGAACAGTAGTTACACGGCGGCCAGCGGTGTGACCAGTGGACAGACTATCGCTGAAACCTTCAATGATTCCGTGGGCCAGAGAATGACTGTGGCTACCGGTGGAACATTGGCAGTTTCCTTGGATTCAGGTAGCCCGGGTTACACGATTGTGTCCTCAGGCACTACTGGCGCTACTCTTTCTAAGATTAAATTCTCGGCTACTAACGAAAACATTAATCTTAAACAAATTGCTTTGCGATTGTCTGGCAGCACGGCTTCCAGTTCAAGAAGCGATTTAGTTGCTTCCAAGGTCACTATTTGGGACGGCACCACGCAAGTGGGCGAGGCCGTATTCCCGACTGCTATTACCGCTACCTCAACTCTTACCACTACTGTTACCATTCCTAATGGTGGAGCAAAAGTGCTGACCATTAAGGGTGATATTCAGCCGATCGCGTTCAATGGCGTTATCAACAAGTCAGGTGATTTGTTGAAAGTTAACTACGATGGCGCGAATGTTGGTTTGAACGGTACTTATGGTACAGGCGCGTCTTCTGGCACGACCATAAATGGTGGCACCTCTGATACTGCGGCTTCGGGTATTCGCATAATGCGCGCCTATCCGACTATTGCCAAATTGGCAGTTCCGAGCTCCTCATTGATATCCACGGCAGGAAAGACCTTGTATAGATTCAGCGTAACCGCTAACGGCGGAGATGTTGCTCTCTATAAGATGTCATTTGTCATCGGTTCTTCATCCGTACAGGCCACGACCTCCACTTATGGACTCTACGCTTACACGGATAGCGGATTCTCTTCAATTGATTCCGCGTTTACTTCCGATGGTTTGGTGAACTACGGTAGTTGTGTTGGTGGCAGAAGCGATGTTACT
>JACROR010000011.1 GCA_016214345.1 Candidatus Niyogiibacteriota bacterium | reverse complement strand
AAAGTGGAAGGTTTGATTGGCGAAGAATTGGCAGCATTAGCGGAAAAGGCATTAATTTCGGCTGAAATAAAATACATACTTTGAATTGCAAAACTCCTACGCTCCCGTTTTGTCCAAGAGCGAAGCGATTGGTTGCTAAACGCAGTACTTTAGTGCTCCAAAATCAATCTTTTCATCAAGCAAGGGGGAGCATTTACAACCCCCCTATTTTAGAAAGGTCGCGAGCGCGACCCAAATAGAAACCCCCTTGATTGCTGAAAAAATCAATTTCTCCGCACTTAACGGAGTTTTGCAATGTAAAATACATAGGTGGCACCTATGTATAAAATAATTATGGCAATTGGATTTAATTCACGAGTAGCGCAGTTATTTGCTATAATATTTATATGGTTAAACTTACATTTTACGGAGGGGCGCAAGAAGTCACGGGCAGTTGTTTTTTGTTTGAATCCGATACCGCTAAAATTCTCGTGGATTGCGGACTGTTCCAATGCGCCGGAGAATGCGCCAAACGGAATGAAGAACCGTTTCTTTTTGACCCCGCGTCAGTAAGCGCGCTTTTCATAACGCATGCCCATTTGGATCATGTGGGGCTTATTCCTAAATTGGTTAAAGACGGTTTTCGGGGAAAAATATATTCCACGCCGCCTACCAAGGATCTGGCGGAGCTTAATTTGAAAGATTCTTTGAACATCATGGAAAAAGAGGCGAAACGCGGCAATGATAATGGCGAAGCGGGAGGAAAAAAGTTTTTATACAGCCAAGAGGATCTGGCGCGCGCGTTAAAAATTTGGGAAACGCGGCGTTACGGGGAGGCGGTGGCGGTAAGCGATTTTAAAATAATTTTGCGGGATTCCGGGCATATATTGGGATCCGCCATCTTTGAAATACAGGTCAACGGCAAGAAAATATATGTGACGGGAGATTTGGGCAATTCGCCTACGCCGCTTTTACGTCCTACTTATGAAGTGCGGGACGCGGATTATTTGGTGATGGAGGCGCTTTACGGAGATCGCTTGCATGAAACCCAAGAAGAACGGAAATTAAAATTAGAGCGCGCCATAGAAGACGCGATGAAGGCCGGCGGGACACTCATGATTCCGGCGTTTTCTTTGGAACGCACGCAGGAGCTGTTATTTGAATTGAATAATTTAGTGGAACATGGCCGGATACCGCAAGTTCCGGTTTTTGTGGACAGTCCTTTGGCCATTCATGCGACTGAAGTGTATAAGAAGCACGAAGATTACTTCAATAAAGAGGCTGCGTATTTGATTTCGTCCGGTGATGATATTTTTAAGTTTCCCGGACTTCGTTTTACTTTGACCACCGAGGAATCCAAATCCATCAATGAAGTTCTGCCGCCTAAAATAGTGATAGCGGGATCCGGCATGTCAACCGGAGGCAGAATCTTGCATCATGAGCGCCGCTATCTTTCCGATCCCAAAAGCACGCTGCTTTTGATAGGTTATCAGGCGGCGGGAACGCTCGGTCGCCACATTCAAGACGGCGCGAAAACCGTTACTATTTTCGGCGAAGAGATTCCTGCGCGCGCCAAAATAGTGGCCATTAGCGGATATTCCGCGCATCCGGATAGCGCGGCTTTATTTCGTTTCGCGGAAAGGAGCGTGGACACTCTGAAGAAAATTTTACTGGTGCAGGGCGAACCGAAATCGCTGTTGTTCATGGCGCAAAAAGTAAAAGATTATTTGGGCATTGAAGCTATAGCGCCTCGATATAAAGATTCTGTGGAATTAAAATAAATCATTGTATGGTATAATTTTGACATGAAACCGTCACGCCATTCTCACATGAAATTTAAAATTTGCGTTTCCGGAGCCGCGGAAACGGGACATTGTTCCGCCAATGCCCTGGAGCAAGCCAAGGTGTTGGGAGAAGAGATCGTGCGGCATAACGCCATTTTGGTTACGGGCGCGACCACCGGCATTCCTTTTTGGGCGGCCATAGGCGCAAAAGAGGCAGGAGGCATATCCATTGGTTTGTCTCCGGCCGGTTCTGAAAAAGAGCACATAGAGACATATAAATTGCCCGTTGATTATTTTGATATGATAGTTTATACGGGATTTGGTTATTCCGGACGCAATTTGCTGCTAACACGCGCGGCGGACGCGGTGATCGTGGGATGCGGCAGGATGGGGACATTAAATGAATTCACCATTGCCTTTGAAGACGATAAGCCCATAGGCGTGTTGACCAACACGGGCGGCACCGCGGATATTTTACGGGAAATAATAGAAAAATCGCACCGCGGTCAGGGCAAGGTGGTTTATGATTCTGATCCGAAAATTTTAATAGAAAAAGTTTTGGAATTAGTGCGTAAAGAAAAAATAGTAGAAATATAAAAATATGGATAATGTCACGTTGCGTATTATTTTTCAGATATCTTTGGCGGCATTTTTAGGCGCGCTTATCGGATTTGAAAGAAGATATTCGCGGAAAGCCGCCGGTATGCGCACTTACGCGCTGATCGCGTTGGGTTCCGCGTTGTTTACCATATTGTCTGCCGAGGGTTTGGGGAGCGATCTTGGCATATCAAGTCTTGATCCTTCGCGCATCGCTTCTCAAGTGGTGGTTGGAGTGGGATTTTTAGGCGCGGGACTTATTTTTTTGCAAGGTGGCCAGGTTAAGGGATTGACGACCGCGGCAGGCATTTGGGCAACCGCGGCCATGGGTATGAGCATAGGTTTTCAAATGTACGCGGTGGCGGTGGCGGCCGCGGCGCTTATCATATTTATTCTTTTTGCTCTTTGGTTGGTTGAGGAAAAACTTATGATCATGGAGCATAAAGAGGATGAACGAGATTAAGCGATCCAAAGGATTTTATTATCTGGAAGGTGTCGGTCTTTTGACCGGAATGATCATCGGAGCCGGCATTTTCGCCTTGCCTTTTGCCATAGCGCGATCCGGCCTTTTTTGGGGACTCACGCATTTTGTGGTGGCGCTTGCTTTAGTTCTGGTAATCCAGGGCTTGTATGGGGACGTGGCTTTTTTAACGGAAGGCAAGCATCGTTTTACCGGTTACGTTTATAAATATTTGGGGCTTTCCGCCAGCCGTTTGGCGTTGTTGTTGACGCTTATCGGTTATTATGGATCTTTGCTCGCGTACGGAATTTTGGGAGGAATTTTTCTTAATAATATTTTTCAGGGGATCTTGGGAGGTCTGGGAGTTTTCGGTTTTTCCGTCGTATTTTTTATAGTGGCGGATATTTTTTCTCTTCTGCGGTTTGAAAAGATCGGGGTGATCAATTTTTATCTGACCATCCCTTTATTGTTTTTTATAATTTATTTAGTCGCGGCGTCATGGCAGCGGATAGACGCCGATAATTTCGCATGGAATTTGTCTTTTAGCGGTGATTGGTTTTTGCCGTATGGCGTGTGGCTGTTCGCTTTAACCGGTTTTTCCGTTATTCCGGAAGTGAGAGACATTATGCGCGGCACCACTTTGCGTGATTTGCGGATCGTGATATTCGTAAGCACCATGATCGCGGCGATCTTTTCGCTTATTTTCGCGTTGGGAGTTTTGGGCGTAACCGGCATACACACGAGCGAAGAAGCCTTGTCCGGTTTGGCCGGCTTTTTGGGAACCAGAGGTTTGATCATCGGATCTCTTATCGGTTTTTTGGCGGTGTTCACTTCGTATCTTGCCACGGTGGCCGATTTTAAAGAACTGTTTAGGACCGATTACGGAATTAATATTTATTTAGCCTGGTTTGCTTGCGTGTTGCCCCCTATTTTATTTTTTTGGAAAAATATTATCGGATTGACAGACATCTTGGGTTTTATCGGGGCGGCAGGACTGGGCATTTCCGGAGTTTTTATTTTAGAAATGGCGGACAGGATGATGATGTCTTCCGGCCGAACGCGCCTCAATCCGTATTTTAAATGGCTGGTCGCGCTGGGAATCGTCGCTGCTTCCATTTACGAAACTTGGAGTATTATTGTAAAATAAGTTTATGAACAACAACAGGTTTGTTAAAAAATCCGCGCGTCAGGGCAGAGAGCCCGCGCCGAGAGAATATTTCGTACGACCCAAGGAGTCTCGGCGGGAAACCGAGGAATTCGGTCCGGGGAAGGCCGATATTGTTTTTTGCTCGGATTGCGGGTTGGTATATTACGCTAAATCTTGGCATTATAATTTGCGAAGCCATAAAAACGTGGAGAAAGCTCGTCGCGTAGCCTTTCAATTATGTCCCGCCTGCCAGATGGCGCGGCGTAAACAGTACGAAGGAGAAATTCGTATTTCCGGCTTGCCGTCCGCAAGGCAGAAAGAAATTATTCATATTTTGAGCGTGGTAGCCGGTAAGATGCAAGAAAAAGATCCTTTGGACAGGATTTTGGAAATAAAATTAAGCGCGGGAGAGCTCACGGTTCATACTTCGGAAAATCAGATGGCGCAAAAACTCGCTAAAAAGCTCCAAGAAATATATAAAAAAGATTTTTCTCATCCGGTGGTGCATAAAGGCAAGGGAGAAGATGTTTTTGTGGTTACTATGCGATATTTGAAGTAAACCGCGCGCGTCGCGCATAAAAAAGACCCCAGCGTGTTAGCCGGGGCTTTTTATTTTTGGTTATATTTTTTTAAAAAACAGGAGGGTTTAAAGGCGGGCGTTAAACGGTCAACGAAAATTATTTTTTGCTTTTTAACAAAGCCTCTTGGTTTCGCGGATAACTCTTACTTTTAAGCCCTTCCATTTCTAAAGATATACTAAGCGTAGATTTTCCGCAAATAGGGGCTGTGGATAAGCGGGCGCATTCAACTTTGAAGCACTTTGTACTTTTCGCTAAACGTTTTTGAAACACTGGGTTGGTATGGGTCATTAGTGTGGAAACAAGCAGAGCATTCCCGCATAACAGCCTATATTGATAAGGGCCGTTCCGGCCATATTATTGTGCCTCTCCATCCCAGTCATACGGGAATACTCTGCTTGTTTCTTAAAAATAGAGGCCGTGTTGAAAGGGCGTTTAGCGAAAAGTGTTGCGTTTACTTGTTAAATTTACGGTATGATATAATTGAGAAATATGAAGGACAAACAATTTAATTTTCCACCAAATTTTTATTGGGGAGCGGCGACATCGGCGCACCAGGTAGAGGGTGGGAATAACAATGATTGGTCCGAGTGGGAGAAGAAAAACGCTGATCGTCTGGTTTTAGCCGCTCAAAACGGGATTTGGCCGGATTATATTTTAAAAAATTATCCCAGTCCGCTTCAAAAAGAAAATTATATTTCAGGCGCGGCTTGCGATCACTATAATCGTTATGAAAAAGACTTTGATTTGGCGCGCTCGCTGGGGCATAACTGTCATCGCTTTTCCATAGAGTGGTCGCGGGTGGAGCCCCAGGAGGGGATTTTTGATGAAAAGGAGCTGGCGCATTATCGCGAAGTAATTCTCGCGCTGCGCGAAAGAGGGCTGGAGCCGTTTTTGACCATTTATCATTGGACGCAACCGTTTTGGTTCCGGGATAAGGGGGCCTGGTTAAATGCCGAGGCGCCGCGGGATTTTGCGAGGCTGGCAGAAAGGCTGGTCAGAGAATTTTCCGGTACGGGTTTAAAATTTTGGATGACCATAAATGAACCTATGATTTACTCCACTAACGGCTATTTGCGCGATATTTGGCCGCCGCAGAAGAAAAATATCTTTGCTTATTGGCAGGTTATAAATAATTTGATTAGCGCGCATATTTTGGCTTATGGAATCATAAAAAAAATACAGCCCGGTGCTATAGTAGGCATTGCTAAAAACAATATTTACTTTTCCGCCCAAGGCGCTAAATTAATTAATAATTTTATTAAATTTTTGGCTGATTGGTGGTGGAATTTCAGATTTTTGGACAAGATAAGCGGGCATATAGATTTCATCGGGCTTAATCATTATTTTCATAATCGGATAGACTACGGTTTCAATAAGAATGAAAATAAAAAAATTTCGGATATGGGCTGGGAACTATTCCCCGAAGCCCTGTATTATGTCATTTTAGATCTCAAAAAATATAAATGTCCGATTTATATCACCGAGAATGGCCTGGCGGATGCCATGGATTCTCGGCGCGAATGGTTTGTGGTTGAGTCATTGAAAAATGTCGCGGCCGCGATAGATGACGGCGCGGATGTCCGCGGATATTTTTATTGGTCGCTTCTGGATAATTTTGAATGGGATAAGGGCTTTTGGCCGAGGTTTGGGCTCGTGGAAATTGATTATCGCACGCAAGAGCGGAGAATACGCCCGAGCGCCGCGGCTTACGCAAAAATTTGTAAAAATAATTTTATGCTTTTATGAATTGGATACCGGTGGCTATTATCGCTTATTTTTTCGGAGCATTAAGTTCCGTGGGCGATAAATTTATTTTGAATCGTATTGTTACCAGTCCGCTGGTTTATACATTTTATGTGGGAGTTTTAAGCGCTTTTGCGGCGTTGCTTTTTCCTTTTGACATGGTTTGGTCTGGGATGACGCAACTTTTGGCAAGCCTGGTTGTGGGTATGGTTTTTCTCTTTGCTCTTTTGGTTTTATTTTCCGCGCTAAAGTCCGGAGAAGCTTCGCGTGTGTTGCCCATGGTCGGAGGATTTACGTCAGTTTTCGTTTATTTGGGATCATACGCATTTTTAGACGAGCGGCTGACTTTTATGCAGTTGGCGGCTTTATTTTTTTTGGTCTTGGGAGGCATCGGGATTTTTATAGAGCCCATCGAACAGGCAGATAGGCGCGCCTGGCACAATATTTTAATGTCGGTTTTAGCGGCTTTTCTTTTCGGAATTTTTTATATTTTGATTAAATATGTTTTTATGCATCAGCCGTTTCTTTCAGGATTTATCTGGACTCGTCTGGGAAGTTTTGTGGGGGCGCTTATCTTGCTTATACCGTCAGCCAACCGAGAGCTTATTTTTAATTCTGTCAGGGCGCTTAATGCGCGCGCGGGAGGGCTTTTTGTCGCTAATAAAATCTTGGCGGGTCTCGCGTTTTTAATTTTGAATTACGCGATTTATTTGGGAAGCGCCACCTTGATTAACGCGCTTCAGGGCGTGCAATATTTTTTCGTGTTGGCGCTTTCTTTGCTTTTGTCCGCTAAAATGCCGCAACTTTTTGAAGAAAAAATCACACAGGGCATAGTAATACAAAAAATAACCGCTGTTTCATTAATTGGCATTGGATTGGCCTTGCTTGTGGTATGAGTGCGCGCGCAAAAAAATTTTTATGGATGGTGGCGCTGATTTTGTTTTTGGGCGCGTTATTTTTATTGAGTTTAGCGATGCGCCAGCCGGAAGGATTTTCTTCGGATATCGCCTGGGGCGTGGCATTTTCCCGCCCCTGGAGTGAATCTTTAGGGCTTGATTGGCGGAAAACTTATACGGCGATTTTGGACGATTTGCGCCCAAAATCGCTTCGCTTACCGGTTTATTGGCCTGATGTGGAGGTGGAGAGCGGTAAATATATTTGGAGCGATTACGATTGGATGATTTATGAGGCGGAACGCCGCGGCACAGAATTAGTTTTGGTTATGGGCAGGAAGGTTCCGCGTTGGCCGGAATGCCATGCGCCGGAATGGGCGAAAGTTTTAGATGAAAAAGCTCAGCAAGAAAAAATTTTGGTTCTACTCTCGGAGATTGTAAAACGATATAAAGATAAAACGAATATTTATGCCTGGCAAGTGGAAAATGAGCCGTTTCTTCCATTTGGCGAATGTCCCGGTCCGGACGTCTCATTTTTGCAAAAAGAAATAGATTTGGTGCGTTCTTTGGATGTCAGCCGCCCCGTGATGGTAACGGATAGCGGTGAATTCGGCTCGTGGTTTCGCGCCGCCAAACGGGCGGATATTTTTGGAACCACGATGTACAGAATTGTGTGGAGCCCGTGGTTGGGATATGTAAAATATCCTTTGCCGCCTAAGTTTTTTTGGTTGAAAGCCAATCTAGTCCGTCTGTTTTATCCGCATAAACCGATTATTGTTTCCGAATTGCAGGCGGAACCATGGGCGCATAAGAGGGTGTATGATATTTCTTGGGAAGAGCAGTCAAAATCTCTTAATTTGCGGCAGTTTCGTGATAATATAAATTATGCGCGCGCCGCGGGTTTTCCCAAGGTCTATCTTTGGGGGGCGGAGTGGTGGTATTGGTTGAAAGTTAAGTATAATCATCCGGAATTTTGGGAGGAAGCGCGGCAACTTTTCCGCGGCTGATTATTCGTTATTGAAATAATAAAATTACGAAACATTTTTTACATTTATGTATTATTTGGGATTTGATATAGGGGCTTCCACCATTAAGGCGGTTCTGGTGAAGAATAAAAAAATATTGCGTCATGATGTTTCCGATACGCCTCGGAATTTGCGCGGTTTATCGGAGGTAATTTTTAAGATGTCCGGTAAACTCCGCCAAGAGGCTGGCACGGATAAGTTGGGCGGCATAGGAATTGCCGTGGCGGGCGTTATGGACAGTTCGCGTTCCAAAGTGCTGGTTAGTCCCAATATGCCTTATTTGAACGGCCAGCCATTAAGGCGGCTTGTGGCGAAGAAGCTTAAATATCCGAAAATCGTGATGGAACATGATGTCCATTGTTTTTTGTTGGCGGAAAAAGCGGTTGGGCGCGCGAAAAATTTAAAGAATGTTTTTTATTTGACCGTTGGTTCCGGTATTGGCGGGGCATGGATGGCGGATGGGCGCATTGGTTTTGGTTCGCATGGAGCCGCGGGCGAGGTGGGGCACATGATCACGGCATTTGATAAAAATGGAACATTTGATCTTGAGGATGTGGCTTCCAATAAATTCATAAAAAATTCTTTAGGTATCGGATTTTCGGAGGCGTTCCGGCGCGCGAAGCAAGGCGACAAACATGCCAGACAAATATTTGGCGATTTGGGAGCGAATTTGGGTGTGGGTATAGCCAATATAATAAATATTTTTGATCCTGAAACCGTGATCTTGAGCGGAGGAATAGCCGAAGCCAAAACCCTGCTTTTGTCCGGGATAAAGAAAGGTGTTTTTAAATTTGTGATCTCTCCTCAGGCTAAGCGAACCAAAATTATTTTCAGCAAGCTGGGACGCTTAGGCGGGGCGCTAGGCGCTGCGTTTATGGCGGAACAATGTTAAAATTAAATTATGTTGGCTAATATAAATAAAATAATAAAGATCATAGTATCCATAGATTTTGTCATTAATTCGGCGTTTGGCTCGTTTGGGCCGGTATTTGCCATATTTTTGACCGATCGGATTGCGGGCGGAGGGGCGGAGGTCGCCGGATTTGCCACCGCGGCGTATTGGGTTACCAAATCCATTTTGCAGTTGCCTATTGCCCGGTTTTTGGACCGCACGGATGGCGAGCGGGATGATTTTTTCGCGCTATTTTTTGGTTATGTGGCCGCCAGTGCCGCCATTTTGCTTTTCATTTTTGCCAGCACGCCTGTCCATATTTATTTAATCCAGAGTTTTTTGGGAGTAGCCATGTCTTTCGTGGTTCCGGCGTGGTATGGAATTTTTACCCGCCACATTGATAAGGGTCATACGAGTTTTGAATGGAGCGTGGAGAGCGTTTTTTCCGTGGGCATGGCAACTTCTTTGTCCGGCGCTTTGGGTGGCATCATTGTCGGCAAATTCGGCTTTGAAGTATTATTCATCGGCGCCAGCGCGTTATCGTTTTTGGGGTCTTTGTGCATTTTATTTCTATATCCGCACATGAGCTCCAAGAGAATTCCCGCCTCCATAAATTTCGCGCAGCTTAAAATGCGCCAAAAACCTCATATATAGTTACAGTGAACAACCGAAAACTATCCGAAATATTTTTTGAGATGTCCGAACTTCTTTCCATACGGGAAGTTCTTTTTAAGCCGCGCGCTTTTGAAAAAGTGGCGACTGCGTTGGAGGCGATGGAGGAAGACGTGGCGGATATTTATAAAAGGGAGGGATTGGCTGGATTGGAAAAAATTCCGGGCGTTGGCAAAGGTATCGCGGAGCGGATAGAAGAGTATTTAAAAACCGGTCATGTCAAAGATCATGACGCGTTAAAAAAGAAAATGCCGGTTGATGTGCGTGGCTTGACGGCGATAGAGGGCGTGGGTCCCAAAACCATAAAGATCTTATACCAAAAATTAAAAATAAAAAATGTTCGAGAATTGGAGCACGCGGCGCGCCGAGGCCGGCTTCGCGGCTTGCCTCATTTCGGCAAAAAATTTGAAGACAAAATTTTAAAAAGCATAGAGTTCCACAAAAAGTCCGGCGGCAGATCTTTGTTGGGTGATGTTCGCCCTCTGGCGGAAGAGATAAAAAAACGGCTGCTTGCCGCGCGCGGGGTGAAAAAGGTGGAGTCCGCGGGGTCGTTGCGGAGAATGCGGGAAACCATAGGGGATCTGGATCTATTGGCGGTAGCCGAACATCCGGCCGAGGCGATGAAAGCTTTTGTCGGCATGCCCGAAGTGGTTCGGATCTATGCCCAAGGCAAGACCAAATCCTTGGTTCGTTTGAGCGCGGGCATCGATGCCGATCTGCGGGTCATACCCATGGCTTCTTTCGGAGCGGCGCTTCAGTATTTTACGGGCAACAAGGACCACAATGTGGCCTTGCGCAAAATTGCCATTAAGCGCGGATACAAATTAAACGAATACGGTTTATGGCGCGGGAAGAAACGCGCTGCCGGCAAAGATGAGGAGGAAATTTACAAAAAACTCGGCATGGATTGGATAGCGCCCGAGATGAGATTGAATTCAGGAGAGATAGAGGCGGCGGCAAGGCATAAACTGCCCAAATTAATCGGCTACGGAGATTTGCGCGGCGATTTGCAAACCCAGACTAATTGGACGGACGGAGACAATTCTTTGGAAGAGATGGCGGAGG
Organism: Candidatus Niyogiibacteriota bacterium; assembly: GCA_016214345.1. Classification (GTDB taxonomy): domain Bacteria; phylum Patescibacteriota; class Minisyncoccia; order JACROR01; family JACROR01; genus JACROR01. The sequence goes on along the minus strand of JACROR010000011.1, from coordinate 37,262 downwards.
AGGCGGAGCGGCTCGGCTTGGAATACATAGCTATCACCGACCACACCAAGAGTTTGGCTATGACCGGAGGATCGGATGAGAAAAAACTGCTCCGTCAAGTGAAAGCGATCGCCCTTTTGAACGCGAAATTGCAAAGGCGCGGCAAAAAGATCCGCGTATTGTCCGGCGCGGAGGTGAATATTTTAAAAGACGGATCTTTGGACATTGAAGATCGGGTTTTGTCCCGCTTGGATGTGGTGGGGACGGCGGTGCATTCGCATTTTAATTTAAGCGAAAAAGAACAAACAGCACGCGTCATTCGTGCTATGGAAAATCCTCATGTGGACATTATTTTCCATCCCACGGGCAGGATCATCAATGAAAGAGCGGCGATCTCTTTGGATATGGAAAAAATTTTCGCGGCGGCCAAACGTACCGGCACCATTTTGGAGATAGACGCCTATCCTTCGCGATTGGATCTTAAAGTAGAAAACATCAGGCGGGCGAAAGCGTCAGGCGTTAAATTTTCCATAAGTTCGGACGCCCATGCCACGTCGCACATGCGTTTTTTGGAATACGGCCTAGGCCAGGCGCGCGCCGGTTGGTGTGAGAGATCGGATATCATAAACACTTTGCCGCTTCAAAAATTTCTGGCATTCATGAAAAAGCCAAAACATAAAAGATTCTCGCGATAAACAAAAAATTTCCCACCTTGGGGAAATTTTTTGTGACGCCATTTTTTAAGTTTTTAGCTCTACGCTTTTACTTGTTTAACCGATTCCACTATTTCTTTGAAGATGTCCGGTTGTTTTTGCGCCATCTCGGAGAGTACTTTTCGGTTCAAGTTGAGTCCCGCTTTTTTCATGCCATCAATAAATCTGCTGTAAGAGAGTCCGTGGATCCTCGTCGCGGCGCCTATCTGTATCTGCCAGAGCGCGCGGAAATCCCTTTTTTTCTTGCGGCGGTCGTTGAAGGCGTGCGTGCCCGCGTGAAGCAGCGCCTCTCTGGCGAGTCGTTCTTTGGATTTGCGCCCCCACTTAAAACCCTTGGTCTTGCGCAAGATCGTCCTTCGTTTCTTTATCGCCGTAGTTCCTCGTTTTACCCGTGTCATAAAAGTTTAATTTAATTTACAGATTGGGCAGATATTTCTTAAGCTCTTTTTTGCCCAAAGGAAAGGCCACCCAGCCTTTTTGTCCCATTTGCTTGGAACGCGATTCTTTGGCATTGAAATGGTTTTGTCCCGCCACGCGCGCGAGCACCTTGCCGTTTTTGGTGATTTTCAGCCGTTTGGCGTAGGACTTATTGGTTTTGTAATTGGTCTTGGCCATATTATTTGTCTTTTTCTATAAGTATGGATATGCCGCGGGGCCCCTTTTTGGGACTTTCCATGATTTTATGCTTTTCCGTTATAAGATGCAATATCCGCTGGAGGCGCTCATTTATGAAGCTTTTATCCATATATTTGGCGCGTCCTTTGAGCGCCAGCTCTATCCGCACGCGATCTCCGTCTTTCAAGAATTCCGAAGCCTTTTGAGCCTTCAATTCCAGGTCGTGCTGGGAAGTGCCGATGTTGACCCGCAAATTCCGCAATTCGCTGGTGTGCGATTTTTTCGCCGATTCGCGCGCCTTTTTTTCCTGCAGGTAGAGGTATTTGCCGTATTCCATGATCCGGCACACGGGCGGCTTGGCGGTAGGCGCTATCTCGATCAAGTCCAGTCCGGCTTCTTCCGCCAGGCGGAGAGCCTCCTCTATGCTGACTACGCCCAAGTTTTCGCCTTGATTGCCCACTAACTGTAGGGGAGACGCAGTTATTCTATTGTTGATCCTTGGTCTTTTTTCCAGATGCTTTATGAATTAAAGGCCTCTCGCGGCCTTATATATTTAAATAGATTAGCACATAGTTTCGCGCCGTTCAAGCGCGAAATAGGTTTTAGTTGTAGGTGCTAGTTTTTAGGTTTTATCTCAATCCAAGGTGCCACCTTGGAAACCGTTTACATAGGTGGCACCTATGTAAACTATTAAAAAATCGCCGTTCCAATTAATGGCGGCGATTTTTAAACCGTTTTGTTCTACGATTATCGCGTTTTGAAAGGAACGACTTGTAGCGTTACGCCGCTCCATTCTTTGAGAGTTATGTAAAATGTTCCGATAGAAGCGTTCGCCTTGATCTTTATGGGCGCGAAAGCCGCGTCGTCGCTAAACCAAACAGTCATTTCACCTTTTTGTTGGAATAGGCCGCCGGATTCCAGAAAAAATGTCGCTACTATTGTGTTAACGCTTCCGCGCGCGAGCGAGACTTTTTCTTGGCGAAGAACCTTTATGATAAGTTCGTGTTGTTTGCGATCGTCAAATACCGGAAGAGACATGGATTCGCCAATCTTTATCCGGTCACGCATGGCGCGGAAGGCGTAAAGAGCGGAAAATGCGTCATTCGTATTTTTAGTTATGGGATATTCTTGCGGTGTTTCTTCGTTGGTCTTGTAAGTGGCGATATTTTTTTTATGATCAAAAGTTATTTCCGCGTGTTTTTTGTAATTGTTTTCCGTAATATGAACATCCGCGCCGCAACTTCGCAGGTTATCAATGTCAAAATAAGACAATGACACGTCTTCAATGGGGTATAACAGGCGTAATAGGCCCGTGGATCTCGCGGTAGTGTTAATTAGGAGTACGCGCGCGTCTTCTCGCTGAACTTGTCCGTTTATTTGGATAATAGCCTCGCCGCCGATAAATCCTGACCAAGAAATTTCATAAACGAGTCTTTCGCCGACCTGAAAAGGGAGCGACTTGCCCGCATCCGCGGCGTACGTGTTAGGAGTGTCGGCTAATGAAATTGCCATGCTTACAATTATTGCCCAAAAGGCGATCAAAAAAGAGCATTTTATGCGCATATTCCCTCCGTAAATTCATATTTTTATATAATTTTTAAAGTGCCGATGCCTATACATATAAGCATATTAAGGAGAGGGGCGCAATTGATCCTGGTAGGGCGATCATATCGCCTTGTTTAATTCTTGCTAATTTTTTTTAAATTTTGAATTTCACTTTCTGAAAGTTTTCTATATTTTCCAATAGGCAATTTGTCCAAAGTAATATTTCCCACCCGCAGTCTTTTTAATTGCAAAATCGTTAAATTAAGCGCGGCGGCCATTCTGCGGATTTGATGTTTACTGCCTTCGCGTAAAATTATTCTGAAAGTTTTATCATTTATCAGCCGCGCTTCTGCCGGTAAAGTCATGCCATCATCAAGCATTAGGCCGTTTTCCATTTTTCTGATCATCCCCGCGTTTAGTTTTTCGCGCGTTTTTACTTCATATTCTTTTTCAATTTTATGGTCGCTGCCGGTGACCGCGGAAGTTATTACTCCGTCATTGGAAAGCAAAATCAAACCCTCGCTTTCTTTATCCAGCCGGCCCACGGCATTCAATTCTAAAAAATCATCGGAAATTTCAAAGATAGTTTTGCCCTCCGATTTATTTTTAGAAGAAACAAATCCTTTTGGTTTGTTTAAGGCGAATGTTATTTTCTCGCGAAGACCCGATTTTTCAAATTTCAACGCCTTTAAAATTTTAATTTTGTCTTTTGCGGGGTCCATTTGAAAACCTAAATCTTTTACGACTTTGCCGTTGCATGAAATCAGGCCTTGGCGGATATAGTCTTCGGTTTCCCGGCGCGACATTATTTTATTTTGCGAAAAATATTTTTGAATGCGCATAAGCTGTTTAATATCATACTTTCATGCCTTTTCCAAAACAGATAACAAAAAACAGCTCCGCCAAAGCGGAGCTGTTTTTTGTTTGTGGCGCCGCGCAAAGCGCGACATCCTACAAAAATATAGTCGTCCGCCAGCTGGCGGACTCGTTATTCTTGTGGAGACGGCGGGAATCGAACCCGCGTGAGAAGGTTGTTTAATTCGCGGTTTACAGACTTAGACTGATTGGTAGAACTTTACGGTGTTAATCAGACAAAAACCGGAAAGGTTTGCCTCTGTTGGTCATTCTGTTTAGAGACATCGCAGAATCAGACCCTATAAGTTTACGCCCGGTTTCGCGTATAGGATGTCAGCGAAGCGGACGGCGAAACGCCCTTAGGCGTTAAGCGTATGCAAGTTGTTTGTTTGCAATGATTTTTGGCAATCAGTTTAAAGAGTTGTGTTGCCATGCTCTGCCTGAAGCAAAATTATCAAACCTCCTTCGAAGCCGATCATCCCCCACACTAATTAAGGATTTAAGCTGATTTTAATTCTCCGCTTTAATCCTCCCAACGCCCTACCAAAAAGCTTTAAATTGGTTTCTCTGTTTTGCGCATCCATTTTCGATTGATACGCCTCGTAATAAACCAGTCTAAATGGTCTTCGGTATTTTGTTGATTTATTTTTGCCTGAATCATGTTCTTGTATTCTGCGTTTCAAATCTTCGGAGTAGCCGATGTATAATTGTTTATCTTTCAAACTTTGTAATATATAAACATAGAACATGATTCAAATCCTTAATTAGTGTGGGGGTCAGACCCTACAATTTCAATGTGCGCTCTATTTTGCGTTTGGTTTCACGCTCTTGGATTGCTTCCCGTTTGTCGGATTTTTTCTTGCCGCGACCCACGCCGAATTCCAGCTTGATCAAATTGCCCTTAGTATACAACGAAATTGGCACCAAAGTCAAGCCTTTCTCATGAGATTTGCCTTCCAGATAGCTTATTTCTTTTTTGTGTAAAAGCAGCCGCCGCGGAGCGCGTGAGTCGTAATCTTTGGGCGCGTTGGCCGGCTGGTAGGGCGCTATTTCCATATTGACCACAAAGGCCTCTCCGCCGCGGATAAGCACGCGGCTACCCACCAGACTTCCCATGCCGTTTTTCAACGCTTTGGTTTCAAAGCCGCGCAATTCCAAACCGGCTTCCAATTTTTCCAGGATCTCGTAATCAAAATGCGCCCGTTTGTTTTGTATCAGCGTAGGCATATTGAAATAATACTCATTTTCAGGAGGTTATTAAACTATTGACTTTTCTGGTAAAAAGTGATATATTGTTTTTAAAGTAAAAAACGGTTATTTTACAACATTTTTGGAGGTTTTATGGCAAGGCCAATATCGAATAGGCGCCTTTTCCGGTCGTTGGACGATTTTCTGATCGTCAAAGAGGAACGGCAGGCGAAGCGCGCGCGGGTTGCCGCGCAAAGCGATCATCATCCGCGCGAACGGCGGAAAGAGCCGGTGCTTGCGGCAGAAAAGCCGGCGGAAAGCGGGGCATCGGAGCATGTTATCGCGGAGAGCGCTCTGGAAAATGTTCCGACCTTTGAGCCGCGGCATCAGATATTCCGGATGCACGGCGTGATCGTGCGGAAGGGCGACAAGATTCACGAATCTCATGGACCGCGCGGCCGCGAGAAAAAATTGCTCTGCGACCGCCGCCAAACCATCCGCCACATTTAAAGGAGAAGAGTATGCGCAACGCTTTTGAAAAATTGGCTCATCTGTGCATGATCGCGTGTTTCCTGCTTATCCTATTCGCGCTCCTTTTTCCTTATATTTAGGAGAAGTAAGGGCGCGCAATAAGACCAGCTATCAAGGCGTTCCGTTAAACGGAGCGCCTTTTATTTTGGTAAGGTTTGCAAAATACGGTAAACAAAACGATAATGAATTTATGACCACGCGCGATTTTCTGAAAACCGAACTCAAAAAAGCGATTTTTAATCTTTATGGCAAAGAGATAAATTTTGAAGTCGCGGCGGAAGAGCGGTTCGGAGATTATGCCACGAACGCCGCTTTGGTTTTGCGGACGGGCAATCCCAAAGAAGTAGCTCAAAAGCTCGCGGATAAATTGCGTGGATCTGCGCGATTCAATGAATATGTAGAGAAGACGGAGGTGGCGGGCCCCGGATTTCTGAATTTTTGGCTTTCTCACGCGGCGCTCCGGCGCGCATTTGAAAGTTTAGGCAAAAAATTTCCCAAAAAAGCCGGAAAGATTAATTTGGAATTCATTTCCGCCAATCCGACCGGCAAACTTCATATCGGCCACGGCCGAGGCGCTTTTTACGGCGACGCGCTCTCCCGCGTGTTTGTTTACGCGGGTTGCCGCGTGGATCGGGAATATTTCATCAATGATTCCAAAGAGTCCGCGCAGATAAAAGAGCTGGGTAAAACCGCGCTGGGCGAGGGCACGAAATATCTGACGGATTATTTGAGCGTAAAGCGTAAAGCGCAAAGCGCGAAACTCAAAAACCTACAACCTATCCGCCAGCCGGCGGACTACAAACTACAAACTAATCTATATGGCGAGGCGGGATTTTTGCTTGCGGAAGAGATTCAGAAAGATAATAAAAAATTCATTGAGGCTGATTTGGGAATAAAATTCGGAAAATGGTATTCGGAAGAGGGCGCTTTGCGCGCCAAAGGAATTTTTGAAAAGACTTTGACGTCGCTCCAAAAAGAAAAACTGGTTTATGAAAAAGACGGAGCAATGTGGCTGAAAACCGCCGAGTTCGGAGACGACGAGGATCGCGTGGTGGTGCGCTCGGATAAATCATATTCCTATTTTTTGTCGGACATCACTTATCACGCGGATAAATTCAAACGAGGATACAAAAAAGTGATTGACATCTGGGGCGCGGATCATCATGGTCATGTCAAAAGAATGGAGGCGACGAAAAAAATGCTCGGTTGGAAGGGCGACCTGAATATTTTAATTTCGCAATTAGTAACGCTAAAAGTTGGCGCATTGCGCAAAAAGTTTTCCAAACGCGCGGGTAACGTGATTTATTTGGAAGACCTGCTGCGGGAAGTTGGCATTGACGCGCTGCGGTGGTTTTTCTTGGACAAGGCGTTAAATACCCACATGGATTTTGATCTGGAGCTTGCCAAAAAGCAGTCGGCGGAAAATCCGGTTTATTACGTGCAATATGCCCACGCGAGGATAAGCAGTATTTTGAAGAATGCTAAAGGCGGGGCGAAATTAAAGAAACGAATTTCTATCGTGGGGTTGCAACATCCATCGGAACTTGCCTTGATCAAAAAATTGGCGAGATTTTCGGAGATTGTGGAAGATACGGCCGCGGATTATCAGGTGCATCGCCTGACCTCTTACGCCTACGAATTGGCTTACGCTTTCAGCGGATTTTACCGCGATGTGCGGGTGCTGAATTCCGGAGAGAACGAGGCGGCGAGGATTTATTTGATCAGCGAAACGCAAAAGATCCTGAAAACCGTTTTGGGCCTTCTGGGCATCAACGCGCCGGATAAAATGTGATAATATTTGATTATGGAAAGCGCTTTAATAAAGGCGCTTTTTTTATTACAATAGATTCATGTCCGAAGAAGAAAAATCCGGCAAAAATAAATGGGGCGAGGAGGAGGTTTTGCGGTTTTGGCAGGAAAATCGCATTTTTGAACGATCGCTTGAGAAAGCCGCGCCGCGCGGAGATTTTGTATTTTACGACGGCCCGCCTTTTGCCACGGGCTTGCCGCATTACGGGCATATTTTGCAGAGTATTTTGAAAGACGCGGTGCCGCGCTATCGCACCATGAAAGGGTACAGGGTTCCGCGCCGCTGGGGTTGGGACTGTCATGGATTGCCAGTGGAGAATTTGATCGAAAAAGATCTGGGGTTGGAACACAAAAAAGACATAGAAAAATTCGGCATCGCGAAATTTAACGAAGCGGCGAAAAAAAGCGTGCTTCGTTACTCGGATGATTGGAAAAAAATAATTCCGCGCGTGGGACGCTTTGTAGACATGGAAAGCGACTACAAGACCATGGACGCCACCTATACCGAATCGGTATGGTGGGTTTTCAAAACGCTCTACGACAAGGGGCTTATATATGAAGGGTACAAGCCGATGCACATCTGCCCGCGCTGTGAGACCACGCTTGCCAATTTTGAAGTGGCGCAAGGATACAAGGATATTACCGATCTGTCGGTGACGGTGAAGTTTAAATTGGAAGCGGGACAGAAGATTGGAGATTTTACGACTGATGAAAATACTTATATTTTGGCGTGGACGACAACGCCGTGGACTCTGCCGGGGAATGTGGCGCTCGCAATAAATAACGAAATTGTTTATTGTAAGCTAAAAATTAAAAACGAAAAATTAAAAATTCCGGAATTTTATATTTTTGCGAAAGAGAGAATTGCTGAAGTATTAAAAGATGAGCCGTATGAAATAATTTCTGAGTTTAAAGGCAGTAATTTAGTCGGTAAAAAATATCAACCAATTTTTTCCGCCCAAGGCGGACCGGCCTCGGACCGGGAAGAGACGGATAAGTGGGAAAATGCCTATAAAATTTACGGCGCGGATTTTGTAACCACGGAGGAAGGCGCCGGCGTGGTGCATATCGCGCCGGCGTTCGGCGAGGACGACATGAATTTGGGACAAAAAGAAAATTTGCCTTTTATCCAGCATGTGAGCATGGACGGAAAATTCAAGCCGGAGGTAACGGATTTCGCGGGAATGTACGTAAAACCGAAGTCCGAAGATGAAAAAGAACGGCTGTCCGCGGACATCGCCGTAATAAAATACTTGCAAGAGCACGGCAATTTTTTTGATAAGAAAAAGATCACGCACTCGTATCCGCATTGCTGGAGATGCGACACGCCGCTACTGAATTACGCGGCTTCTTCGTGGTTCGTAAAAGTAACCTCCATTAAAGATGGCAAGGGTGGACTGCTGGATAATAATCAAAAAATAAACTGGGTGCCGGGGCATATTAAAGACGGGCGTTTCGGCAAATGGCTCACGGGCGCGCGCGATTGGGCCATCTCCCGTTCGCGTTTTTGGGGCGCGCCGTTGCCCGTGTGGCGGTGCGGTAAGTGCGAGGCTGTAAAAGTTTTGGGATCGCGCGAAGACCTGCGCGCATCGTCCGCTTTGTCTGGTAATAAATATTTCGTGATGCGGCATGGCGAATCGGAAAATAATGTTAAAAACATAGTTAATTCAAATATTGAAAATAATCATTACGCGCTTACGGAAAAGGGGCGCGCCGAAGCCAAAAAATCGGCCGCGGCGCTCAAAGGAAAAGGCGTTAACCTGATTATTCATTCGGATTTTAGGCGTACTCAAGAAACCGCGGAGATTGTGGCAAAGGAGCTGGGTGTCGCGCAAAATGCTGTTATAGCCGATCCGCGCGCGCGCGAATATAATGTAGGAATTTTTGACAGGCAGGACGCGGCGAATTATCATAAATATTTTTCATCGCGCGAGGAGAAATTTTATAAAAATCCTCCGGAGGGTGAAAATCTGACGGAACTTAAAAATCGCATGGCAGGATTTTTGTATGACATTGATAAAAAATATCGCGGCAAAAATATTTTGATTGTGAGCCACGAATATCCGATTTGGATGCTTTCTGCCGGAGCGGAGGGCGCGGATACGCCTCGCTCATTAGCCATGAAGGAAGACAAAGACAATTTTATACATTACGCCGAAGTGCAGGCGCTAGATTTTTATCCGTTGCCACACAACGCTAATTTTGAGTTGGATTTTCATCGTCCCTACATTGATGAAATTAAATTGCCCTGTTCATGCGGCGGAGAAGTCTCGCGCGTGCCGGAAGTTTTTGATTGCTGGTTTGAGTCCGGCTCCATGCCTTATGGGCAGATTCATTATCCTTTTGAGAATAAGGAATTGTTTGAGAAAAATTTTCCCGCGGAATTCATCGCCGAAGCGGTGGATCAGACGCGCGGGTGGTTTTATAATCTTTTGGTGCTTTCCACGGCGCTTTTCGGCAAGCCTGCGTTTAAAAATGTCATAACCAGCGGAATTATTTTGGCGGAGGACGGACAAAAAATGTCCAAGCGGTTGAAAAATTATCCCGATCCGATGGAGGTGGTGGAAAAATACGGAGCGGACGCGCTGCGTTTGTATTTATTGTCGTCTCCTGTGGTGCGCGCCGAGAGTTTGAATTTTTCCGAGAAAGGCGTGGACGAGATCAATAAAAAGATCATTTTGCGCCTGACCAATGTTTATAATTTTTATGAGATGTACGCGCCGGAGGGCGTATATACCGATTTGGAGGCTAAGCCTCCAAAAAGTGAGAATATGCTGGATAAATGGATCGTGGCAAGATTGAAAGAAGTTTTGTCCGAAGTGTCGGCAAGCATGGATAGTTATGAGTTAGACAGGGCGGTAAGGCCTGTGGGCGAATTCGTGGATGATCTGTCAACCTGGTATTTGCGAAGATCGCGCGAACGTTTTAAAGAAGAAGGTGAGGATAAGGCGTCGGCAGTCGCCACGACCCGTTATGTTTTCCTTCAGTTCGCTAAACTAACCGCGCCGTTCGCTCCTTTTGTGTCCGAGAAAATTTATCAGTTGTTGGGCGGCGATAAAGAAAGCGTGCATTTGGAAGATTATCCGGAGTTGCCACGACCCGATGAGGCAGAGATGGCGCTCGTCAGATTCATGCAAGAGGTTCGCCGTTTGGTTTCTCTGGGGTTGGAGGCGCGCGCCAAAGCCGGCATCAAGGTGCGCCAGCCGCTTGCCGCGCTAAAACTAAAAACTAAAAACCAAAACCTAGAGCCTGATGAGAAACTTGCGCGTCTTTTGAAAGATGAATTGAATGTTAAAGAAATTATTTTTGATGAAAGCATTGTTGGCGACGTGGAATTGGATCTCGTCATTTCTCAAGAACTTAAAGAAGAGGGAATGCTGCGCGAATTGGCGCGAAAAATTCAGGATATGCGGAAAAATATGAATTTATTGCCGCAGGACAAAGTAGACTTGGCGTTTGTCGCGGAGGGTGAGGCGCGCTCTCTTTTGGAAAAATATAAAAATGATCTGATGGTTGCCGTTTCGGCGCGGGAGATAAATTTGAACGCGATCCCGGAAGACTTTTTTAAGGAGGAGCTCGCGTTGGATTACGGCGTGGTTACCATTGGCATAAAAAAATAATTCATGGCGGCGATCCATAAAACCGAAGGAATAATTTTATCGCATTACGACATGGGTGAGGCGGATAAATTCATAAATTTGTTCACCAAAGATTTCGGCAAGATAAGTTTGGTGGCAAAGAGCGTGCGCACTGCGCAGTCCAAATTAAAGGGCCATATAAACACCGGCTCGGAGGCACGCCTCATGTTCACGGGAAATTCCGAATATATGCGCCTTACGGATATTGAAGAGCGTTTGAATTTTTTTGCCGGCGCACCGGATCTCGCGGCGCGGCATGCGATGTCCAGCGCTCTGCGTTTAGTGGATAGAATGGTGCAAGGGAGCGAGCGCGATGATGGCATATGGGATCTGTTGCGCGGTTTTATGGATTTCGCGCGAAAAGGCGGAGTATTTTCTTCTGCCGCTACGGCGGAAAAAGTTTTCGGTGTTCGCTTGCTGGCTCATCTGGGATATATAGATGGCGCGCTACGGTCGGAATTAAAGGAGGTCGTTGATACTGGCGGTTGGAGTGATGTTTTTGTTTCGGCGGTCGGAGTGTTTCAAATTTCAAAACTCTTTGATGACGGCATTTATGCGAGCGGCTTATAGATGTATAATAGAGATTATGGCGGATGGTTTGGAAAAATTAAAAAGGAAGCTATACGGTCAAAGCAAAGATCTGAAGCGAAGATTTGCCAAGGACACGCTGGAAGAGGTCAGGGCTTATAAGAGAGAGACGGAAGAGGCTCCTTTGGAATGGAAAGGCATTGCCGCGCCCGCATCTCCCAAAATGCCGCATATGACTAAATTGATCGTGGGACTGTCTTTATTCGTGGCAGTAGTGCTTTTTGCCGCGTTGGGTTTTTTGTTTGGATGGTTTGGCGGCGTGTCGTCCGACAATTTGAGTTTCAACGTGGCTGGGCCGCAAAGCATAAATGGAGGGGAAAAAGCCTCATGGCACGTGATTATGCAAAATAAAAATGATATAGCGTTGGAGGGCGTGGAAATCACCTTCAATTATCCGGATAATTCCCGGCCAGTCAATAAAAAAGGCGACCTGACGTCTCCTTTGACCGAGAAGCGTTATTTAGGGCATGTCGCGGCAGGTGAATACGTGGAAGAAGTTTTTGAAGCCACGGTTTTTGGCGAACAGGGAAGCGTTGAAGAAGCGGCCGCGATTTTGGAGTATCGCGCGCAGGGCTCTAATGCCATTCTTGCCAAAAACGCGCCCTATTCTTTTAAATTGATTACTTCACCTATCGGTATTTCTTTGAATGTTCCTGAACAGAGCAACATAGGGCAGGAGATATTATTGGATATAACGTATAATTCCAATTCAGCGGAAGTCATACAAGGACTGACTTTGGAGGCGATATATCCGCAAGGTTTTGAATTCATATCCGCCGATCCTTTGCCATCCTTTTCCAATAATACCTGGGAAGTAAAAGATCTCGCCCCTCAACAGCAAAGGATTATACGCGTTAAGGGCAAGATAGATGGAAATGATTTGGAGAGCAAGTTGTTTAAATTATCTGTTGGCGCCATGGACAAGGACGGCCACTTGGTGGTTTACGGAGCGGGAGTGATCACGACCACTTTAAGGAAGCCGTTCTTGGATCTATCGGCGACTATTAACAACCGAGATGAGTATATCGCCAAAGCGGGAGATCGTTTGGAGGTTAAGGTTCATTGGAAAAATAATTTGCCGGTTACCGTAAAAAATGTCGTTTTGGAAATTGGCATTGAAGGCGGCGGATGGGACAAGAAAACCGTTTACACGGGTCAAGGATTTTACAGGGGCAGCGACAATACTATGATTTGGAATTCGTCTTCCAATCCGATTTTTGCTTATCTTGCCGCCGGTCAAGAGGGAGACGTATCGTTTAGTCTGGATATTTTGAAAAGTCTGCCTATAAAACAAGCGGAGGATATTAATTTCTCAGCTCGCCTTCAGGCTCATATGTACGCCGGAGAGCGGCCGCAGGGATTTGACGGCGTGGATATAGACGGACGGCTTTTTAAAGAAGTAAAAATTTCTTCCAATTTGCAATTATCCAGTCAGGGATATTTTTATTCCACTCTGATGCCGAATGACGGGCCATTACCGCCGCAAGTCGGACAAAAAACTACCTATACCTTAGTATGGTCGCTTGCCAATTGGTCTAATGATCTGAAAAATGTTAAAGTTTACGCTTCCCTGCCTTCTTATATGAGTTGGCTGGGGCGTTCTCTGCCGTCTGATGAAAAGATCGCTTTTGACGAGCTTAGCGGCAAGATCGTGTGGGAGGTGGGAGAGCTTAAGGCGGGCACCGGCATTTTAAGGCCGGCGCGTGAGATTGCTTTTCAGCTGGGGTTAATTCCTTCTCTTTCGCAAGTCGGGGGAATGCCGGTATTGATATCGGATGCCATAGCCGAAGGAGACGACACTTTTACGGGGGTGGTTTTGCGGGATGCCAAGGGCGCGCTTACCACGCAGCTTTTCTCGGATACGCAAATAAAGTCCGGAGAATATCAGGTTCAGAATGGTCAATAGTTTAGTTGGTGGCGCGTAAATGGCTTATGGATAATAAGATGGAAAAAATAATATCATTGGCGAAGCGGCGCGGATTTATTTATTCGGGTTCGGAAATTTACGGCGGTCTTGCCGGCACCTGGGATTACGGCCCTTTGGGGGTGGCGCTTAAAAACAATATTCGCGATTTGTGGTGGAAGCGTTTTGTGGAGGACAGGGAAGATATGTACGGGGTAGACGCGGCGATTCTTATGAATCAGAAAGTCTGGCAGGCCACGGGCCATGCTTCGGGATTTTCTGATCCGCTGGTGGAGTGCTCCGGCTGCAAGAAGCGTTTCCGCGCGGATCAGCTGGATGACCGCGCTAAATGTCCGGAGTGCGGCGGTAAGTTGGGCGAGGAGCGCCAGTTCAACATGATGTTTACTACGCATGTAGGCGCTACGCAGGATGAAAGCACGATTTCTTATTTGCGTCCGGAGACGGCCCAGGGAATGTTCGTGAATTATAAAAATATTATTGATTCTTTTCATCCCAAGTTGCCTTTCGGCATGGCGCAGATCGGGAAAGCGTTTCGCAACGAGATCGCGCCGCGTGATTTTACTTTTCGCGCGCGTGAGTTTGAACAGATGGAGATAGAATATTTTATCGCGCCTAAGGATTGGGCGGAAACTTTTGAGCATTTTCGCAACGAGATGCACGCTTTTATCAAAGATGTCGGGATCGGCGCCGATAACGTGCATGAGCTTGAAGTGCCGGAAGCGGATCGTGCGTTTTATTCAAAACGCACCATAGACATAGAGTATGATTTTCCTTTTGGCAGAAAAGAGCTTTACGGATTGGCATATCGCACCGATTACGATTTGTCGCGCCACGCCGAACATAGCAAGATAAAGCTTGATTATTTGGACGAAGCGGCGAAGGAGAGGTTCGTGCCGCATTGCATAGAGCCGTCTTTCGGACTTGATCGCACGGTGCTTGCCGCGCTTTGCGACGCTTACTCCGAAGATGAGATGAACGGAGAAAAAAGGGAGCTCATGCAATTGGATCCCAAGATTGCGCCCGTGAAAGCGGCAGTTTTTCCTTTGCTTAAAAATAAACCGGAATTGGTGGGAAGGGCGCGGGAGATATATCGGGACTTGAAAAAAGAGATTCCTAATATAATGTGGGACGATAATGGCAACATAGGAAAACGTTACAGGCGGCAGGATGAGATCGGAACGCCTTATTGCGTAACCGTTGATTTTGACACGCTGGAAGATGGAACGGTCACGGTGCGCGACCGCGACAGCGGCAAACAGGAACGCGTGGCGACAGAGAAGCTAATCCGTTATATTAATAAATAATAATGAATTACAAAATTAAAAAATTCAATAACGGCTTGCGCGCGCTGGTTGTGCCCATGAAAAGCACTGAAGCGGCGACGGTTTTGGTCTTGGTCAATACTGGTTCGGTTTACGAGGAAAAGCGAATAAGCGGCATATCGCATTTTTTGGAGCACCTATTTTTTAAAGGAACCAAACGCCGTCCCACGGCGGGAGACGTGAACAGGGCGCTGGATGGTTTGGGAGCGGAACACAACGCCTTCACTTCCAAAGAGATCACCGGATTTTGGGTGAAAAGCGCGGCGAAGCACATTGGTAAATCCATAGATATTGTTTCCGACATTTTGATAAATCCGCTGTTTCCGGCGGGAGAGATAGATAAGGAGCGTGGCGTGATCTTGCAAGAGCTTCACATGTACCAGGACATGCCTCAGCGCCACGTAATGGATGTTTTTGATGCATTAATGTACGGAGACCAACCCGCGGGATGGGACGTGGGCGGGACTCCGGATACGGTTTCAGGCATAACGCGGCCTGATATTTTGAAGTATAAAAATTCGCATTATCTCGCTCCAAACGCGTTAGTCGTGGTGGCGGGAAATATAAACGCGGGAGACGCGTTTTCCAAAATTAACCGGGCTTTTGAAAAAATGCCGCGAGGATTCGCGCCCAAAATGAAACCGGTAAAATATAGCCAGTCTGGACCGCGGGTGAAAATAAAATATAAAGAATCCGATCAGACGCATTTGGTGCTGGGAGCGCAAGCTTACGACATGTTTGACGAAAGGAAATATGCCCTCTCCCTTTTGAGCGTTATATTGGGCGGAAATATGTCTTCCCGCCTTTTTATGGAGATCAGAGAGAAGTTGGGTCTTACTTATTATATAAGAGCGCAAGTAAGCAGCAGCACTTATGGCGGAGAGCTCGTGGCCAATGCCGGAGTGCCGCATAAGGATCTGGTAAGGGCGGTTAAAAAAATGACGCGCATTTTCAGCCAGTTGTATAAAAGCGGAGCTTCCGAGCGGGAATTGCGTTTTGCCAAGGAATACCTTCGTGGTACAATGGCCTTGTCTTTTGAGTCGTCCGATGAGGTGGCCATGTTCTACGGAGAGCAAGCGATGTTTCAGAAAGAAATATTATCTCCGGAAGAGATGTTGGGCAAAATGGAGCGACTTTCCAAAAATGAGATCAAGGTCGTAGCGCAAGATATTTTGGATCCGCGGCGTCTGAATTTAGCGGTTATCGGTCCGCACAAAAAGTTAAATATTTTTTAAAGCGAATTATGTTCAACGGCGGAAAAGGCGAAAAACATACCATAGAGATTACTACTGGCACGGTTGTACGCGCCATACTTTTGGTAGTGCTGGTAATATTTTTGTATCGGATAAGAAATGTGGTAGCGATTATTTTGGTTTCGGTGGTGATCGCGTCCGCGTTAGAACAATTATCCCGATGGTTTATCCGTAATCGCGTTCCGCGAGTGCTTGGAATTATCGCGGTTTATTTAATAACTTTTTTGGTTTTAAGCTCGCTGTTTTATATAATCGTACCGCCATTGTTCGCTGAAATGTCAGATTTTGCCGTGCAATTGCCGGCTTATTTGCAAGCCAATATCTCCAATCCTTATGTGGCGCAATTTTTGCCGGACATGCCTCCGTCTACCTTAGATTACGTGAGCAACACTATTATTAATTTTAAATCGTCTTTTGAGGGAGCGGCCGGAGGATTTTTTGGCGCAATCTCTTATGTGTTTGGTGGGGCGCTGTCGTTAGTTTTGATCATAGTGATATCGTTTTATTTGGCGGTGCAGGAGCGCGGCATTGAAGACTTTTTGCATATTATAGCGCCTCCGGAATATGAAGTTTATTTGCTGGATCTGTGGGCTCGTTCCAGCCATAAGATCGGAAAATGGTTGCAGGGACAGATTTTATTGGGAATCTTAGTGGGGGTTTTGGTGTTTTTAGGGTTGACTATTTTACAGGTGCGGTACGCGCTTTCTTTGGCAATGCTTTCCGCCGTGTTTGAGTTGATCCCCATGTTCGGTCCGGTTTTGGCGGCCATTCCCGCCATTGCCATAGCTTTTATACAGAAACCGATTTTAGGATTGATAGTTTTAGGATTTTATATAATAGTACAGCAATTTGAAAATCATTTGATTTACCCTTTAGTGGTGAGAAAGACCATTGGTGTTAATCCGATAATGGTTGTTTTGTCTTTGTTGATAGGCAACGAGATCGCGGGATTTTTCGGATTTATTTTGGCGGTGCCGGTAGCGGCTATTTTAGTGGAGATTGCCACGGATATTACCAAGCATAAGCAATTAATTGCCGGAGTAGATGAGTAAAAATTTTTATATCACTACGGCCATCGCTTACGTAAATGCGCCTCCGCACATGGGTTTTGCCAAAGAGGCGGCCATGGCCGACGTTATAGCCCGTTATAATAAACTTCTTGGCAAGGAGGTTTATTTTTTAACGGGTACGGATGAACATGGCGCGAAGATCGCGCGTTCGGCGGAAAAGGAGGGCGTGCCGGTCCGTGATTTTGTTGATGGAAATTCTTTGAAAGTGCGCGACTTGTTGCGTACTTTAAATATTTCCAATAATGATTTCATACGTACTTCGGATGAAGCGAGACATTGGCCGGCGGCCGTTCTGATCTGGAAAAAATTGGCGGAAAGAGGCGATATTTACAAAAAATCTTATCAGGGACTCTATTGCGTGGGGCACGAAGCTTTTATTACGGAGAAAGATTTGATAGATGGAAAGTGCGCGGACCATGGGCAGGCGCCGGAAGTCATTGAAGAAGAAAATTACTTTTTCCGGCTTTCTAAATACACGGATAAGATAAAGAGCGCTGTTGAGTCGGGCGAGATGGAGATCGTGCCCGTGTCCCGTAAGAATGAAATTTTAGCTCTGCTTGCCGAAGGATTGGAGGATGTGAGTTTTTCCCGCCCTTCCCGTGATATATCTTGGGGTGTTCCCGTACCGGAAGATCCGGAGCAGACCATGTATGTGTGGTGCGACGCGCTCACTAATTATATTTCGGCACTGGGATTTGGCAGCGGCCATGACGAATTGTTTCAGAATTTTTGGCCAGCGGATATTCATTTGATCGGCAAGGATATTTTGCGCTTTCATGCCGCGATCTGGCCAGCGATGCTTTTATCCGCCGGTTTGCCGTTGCCCAAAAAGATCGTAGCTCATGGATTTATCACTTCCGGCGGGCAGAAAATGTCCAAAACACTTGGCAATGTCGTGGACCCGTTCGCGATGGTTGGAAAATACGGGGCGGAGGCGGTGCGATATTTTCTTTTGCGGGAGACTTCCACTTTTGAAGACGGCGATTTTACCGAGGATAAATTAAGAGACGCGTATAATGCCAATTTGGCGAACGGGCTTGGCAATTTAGTGAGCAGGACGAGCAAGATGATAAAGTTGTATGCCGATGGCGCGGTTTCGCGTCCGGACGAGGATTTGATAAGCTCCGTTCCTTTCAAAAAAAATATCGGACTTCAGCCGGATAGCGCGAAAGAGGAAGGTTTTGAAACCGAATATTTCAGCGCTGATTATGTGATAGAAAAATTCATTTTGCCGGAATATGAGCGCGCGATGAACGAGCTGAATTTGCAAAAGGCGGGAGATGCAATTTGGCGGCTGGTGGGAGAGTTGGATCATTATGTTCAGAACTACGAGCCGTTTAAATTGGTTAAAACCGATCGGGAAAAAACTCTGGCGGTATTGTGGAACTTGGCTTACGGAGTGTCCTCCGCGGCGCGGATGCTTCTGCCGTTCATGCCAGAAACCGCTACGAAAATATTTGATATTTTTGGCATAACACCCAATATGCCTTTGGAAAAAATGAAAAGTTTTACGGTAAAAGATCACGTCGGACTTTTCCCGCGATTGGATAAAGAGGCCGCGTCTAAATAATGGCATTGATCAAAAAGAAAATTTGGCCGGAATTTTTTGAACTGGTGGCGTTTGGCAAGAAAAAATTTGAAGTAAGGACGGCTGATTTTGAGGCGGCGGAAGGCGATACACTGATGCTTGAAGAGTGGGATCCACAAACCTCTAGATATACGGGCAGAAAAATAGAAAAGAAAGTTGGTTATGTTTTGCGTTTCAAATCGGATGATTTTGGCCAGAAAAAGGAAATAGAAGAAAACGGTTTGCAGATCATGTCTTTGGAATAAAATTTTATTTGTGCTGGTATGGAAAAATTAAAATTCATAGATGCCCACTCTCATCTTAATTTCGCCGCTTTTGACGCGGATAGGGAGGAGGTGATTGAGAGAACGCTCGGTGCGGGAGTCGGGTGCGTCAATATTGGAACGCAGAAAGTAACTTCCCAAAAAGCGGTGGAGATCGCGGAGCGTTATGACGGCATGTTTGCCGCCGTGGGCATGCATCCTATTCACGCGGGAGAGCATTTTCATGACACGGATGAAATGTCCGAAGAGGTAGAAGAGGCGGGAGTTTTTGACGCGGATTTTTATGAAAATTTGGCGAAAAAAGATAAGGTGGTTGCCGTAGGCGAATGCGGATTGGATTATTTTCACGTTAAAAAAGAAGAAGATAAAATAAAACAGCAGGATATTTTCAGGCAACAAATCGAGCTTTCTTTGCGGGTAAAAAAGCCGCTGGTGATACATTGCCGCGATGCCCATGAAGATCTTTTGCATATTTTGCAAGAGTATTCCGGCGTTGCGGCGGATATGCATTTTTTCGGAGGCGCCGGCAGTTGGGAAAATGTGGAAAAATATTTAGGCTTGGGATTTTATCTTTCGTTTACCGGCGTGATTACTTTTGCCAAATATTCGCATTATGACGATTTGCGGAGCCTGCCTTTGAACAGAATTTTAATAGAAACTGACGCGCCTTACGCGGCGCCCGAACCATATCGCGGTAAAAGAAACGAGCCGCTTTATGCGATTGAGGTCGTTAAAAAAATCGCTGAATTGCGCAATTTGTCTTTGGAAAAAGTGGCGGAAATTACCACGCAAAACGCCATAAATTTTTTTAATTTAAGCTTATGATTATTTCTTCCCATGTCGTGATTACCGCGGCCGCGGTAGCGCCGTTTTTGACTCATCCGTTTACCGCGCCTAAGGCGGCGGCGATTTTTGGAATTGCCGTTTTGAGCCATTATCTGGCGGATGCCGTTCCGCATTGGGATTATCAATTGTCTTCCGTTGTTGAAGGCGGCGAGGCAGGACGCGACAGGCGCGGGTTTTCTCGGGATAGGCGGTTATTTTTGAAAGATTTGAGCAGGGCGGCGTTAGATGGATTGCTTGGCATGGCTATTGCTTTTTTGATGCTTAACTTATCTTTCACTTGGTGGGATTTGGCAGTGCTTTCATGGATTTCTTTCAGCGCAATTTTGCCGGATATTGCGAGCATGTTTTTCATAATTTTTCCTTGCGCGCCTTTTTCTTGGTTTTATAAAGCGCACGTTGTTCATACATCATATCGTTGGAAGAAAGGACCATGGTCAGGCGCGTTGTTCCAGGCTACGACGGTCGCCGCGATCGTTTTAGTATTAAAGGGCTTGTTTCGCTTTTTGTAAAAATGTGCGTGACTCGGTGACGCACATTTTTTAAGAAGATATTTACTTTTTGGAGGACCAAGACATTATTGCACGATCCCAATCGTCAGAATTTTTATAAAGATCATTTAGTAATTCTTTGCTTATGAAGGGGAGGTTGCCAGTTCCGTAGTATTCTGTAAAACTTGACCACGGATATTTTTTAAGAAAAGCCATGGCTTGGTGGTGATCTTTAATTCCATTTTCTCGCCAATGTTTTTCAGTCGGCAACAAGTCAAGCGGATTAAGGTGGATATAAATAGGTAAATATAATTGATGCGCCTCATCTTCCATTGGCACCAATTTATATGCGCCCTGGAAAAGATTGCCGTTTCTGTTATGCAAAATATTAAAATATCTGGCATAGCCCATCTCTAATCTGTGCATAAATCGAGAGATCCCGTTTTCAGCCAACTGTTCTAATAATAAATGAAAGTGGTTCGGTAGTAGGCAGAAAGCATGTATTTTAACCAGCCGATTGGTGGGGATGTGCTGAAAAATTTTATTAAGATTATATCGTGAAATATTAAGTCGGGGATCGTTTTCGGTATTAAAGGCGACCATATTGGCAATAAATCTTTCATAATCTTTGTGATTCAGGAATATTCGTCGTTTTTCGGTTCCGCGATTTACGATGTGGTAAAAATTTTCTTTTTCTGGAGTAAATTTTCTCATAGAGATATTTTACCATAATGTGCGTCACCGAGTCACGCACATTATGGGAGGTTTACATAAGAACATGTACAGTATTTTGTAAAAAAATTTTAGGATAGTAGAATAAAGTTATCTTATGGCTGAATATAATCATAAAAAAATAGAAAAAAAATGGCGCGAGGCGTGGGAAAAGAGCGGTTTGTATAAAATATCGGATACTTTGAAGGGCCCTAAAAGTTATGTTTTGGACATGTTCCCGTATCCCTCCGGAGATGGCCTGCATGTGGGGCATCCCAAAGGATATTTCGCGAGCGATATTTACTCGCGCTTCAAGCGGATGAACGGTTTTGCCGTTTTGCATCCTATGGGTTGGGATGCTTTCGGGCTTCCTGCGGAAAATTTCGCGATCAAAAATAAACTCCATCCGCGCGTAGCGGTGAAAAAAAACATCGCGCGCTTTAAGGAACAATTATCATTGCTGGGATTTAATTACGATTGGGATAGGGAGATCAATACCACGAATCCGGAATATTATCGGTGGACGCAGTGGATATTTTTGAAATTGTTCGAGCGTGGTTTGGCTTATGAATCGCATGAGCCGATCAATTGGTGTCCGTCTTGCAAAACCGGGTTGGCCAATGAAGATCTGGAGGGTGGCAAGTGTGAGAGATGCGGTAGTATCGTTGAGAAACGGCCGTTACGGCAGTGGGTTTTGCGGATCACGGATTATGCCGATAGATTGCTCCAAGACTTGGAAGGTTTGAATTGGCCGGCATCCATCAAGGAATCGCAAAGAAATTGGATAGGCCGTTCCGAGGGCGCGGAGATCGATTTCACGATCAAAGGAACGGACTTTAAGATAAAAGTTTTCACCACGAGAGCGGATACGCTTTTCGGCGCGACTTACGTGGCGCTCGCGCCGGAACATGAATTGGTGAAAGCGCTGCGGCCTGAAATAAACAATTGGAAAAAAGCCGCGGAATACATAGAGGTTTCAAGAAATAAGCCTGAAATAGAACGGACGGCTGCAGACAAAGAAAAAACCGGAGTGAAGCTGCAAGGCGTGAAAGCGATCAATCCCGCCAATGGAGAGGAGCTACCCATTTTTATAGCCGATTACGTTTTGGCGCATTATGGGACCGGAGCGGTTATGGCGGTGCCGGCGCATGATGAGCGTGACTGGGTTTTTGCCAAAAAATTTAAATTGCCGATTAAACAAGTAATCTGCCAGTTTTATCCGGAACCGAAATGTCCCGTGTTGGAAGACGCATACATCGGAGATGGTAAATTGGTCAGTTCGGGCAAATTTAACGGTATGGATGCGGAAAAAGCTAAAAAATCCATAACTGAATTTGTGGGAGGAAAAACAACCGTTAAATACAAATTGCGCGATTGGGTATTTTCGCGCCAGCGTTATTGGGGCGAGCCCATCCCGCTTATCCATTGTGAAAAATGCGGAGTGGTAGCGGTGCCGGAGAGCGATCTGCCGGTTAAATTGCCGGAAGTGAAGTTTTACGAGCCGATGGGTACGGGCGAATCTCCGCTTGCCAATATTGCCGAGTGGGTAAACGTGAAATGTCCCAAATGTAGTGGGAAAGGCAAGAGGGAAACCAACACCATGCCCCAGTGGGCCGGTTCCAGTTGGTATTATTTGCGATATATTGATCCGCAAAATGGCAAGGAATTGGTTGATAAGAAAAAAGAAAAATATTGGTCGCCCGTGGATGTTTACGTGGGAGGAGCGGAACACGCCACGCGCCATCTGATCTACGCGCGTTTTTGGCACAAGTTTTTGTATGATCTGGGCGTGGTTGATCATCCGGAGCCGTTTTCGCGGCTGCAGAACGTGGGATTGATCACCGCGAAAGACGGCAAAAAAATGAGCAAGCGTTACGGCAATGTGGTTAATCCTGATGATATCGTGGAGGCTTATGGCGCCGACACGCTTCGCGTTTATGAGATGTTCATGGGTCCCTTTGACCAGACGGTGGCTTGGAGTTCGGAGAGTATTATCGGCGCCAGGAGATTTTTGGAAAAGGCGTGGAGAGCGCAAAATAATTTGATTGATTCTCAGTCCGGCGGAAATATGGAAAAATTATCGCATCAAACTATCAAAAAAGTTTCCGAGGATATTGAGGGTTTTAGGTTCAATACGGCCATATCGCAGTTGATGATATTCACCAACGCTATGGACGAACAAGAAGAATTGTCTCGCGGAGTTTACGAATTATTCATAAAAATATTGGCGCCGTTCGCGCCGCACATGGCCGAAGAAATTTGGGAGCAACTTGGCCATAAAACTTCCATACATTCGGAAAAATGGCCGGAATATAATCCCGAACTAGTTAAAGAAGAAGTTTATGAGCTTGTTATTCAAATAAATGGTAAGGTGCGCGACAAGGCAGAGGTTGACGCTGATTTGGGGGAGGACGGTTTGCGGGAATTTGCCTTGAAACAGCCGCGTATCAAAGAACTACTAGAGGGCAAGGATCCTAAAAAGGTGATTGTGGTTCGTGGCAGGTTGGTGAATATTGTTATATAATCATTGACAGATTAAGTCCAAAACAACGGCTTAAATAAGCCGTTGTTTTGATTTTTCCACAGGCATGCAGAAACTTCTTTGACAAAATGCCGAAGTCACCATATCTTTAAGTAATAAGGATTAGTTTATTTATTTTATGCCTCCGGAAATACAATCTATTTTTAAATCCATAGGGTTGGACGAAAAAGAATCCGCGGTTTACGCGGCCATGCTTCCTTTGGGTTCAGCCGCCATACGGACTATCGCGGAGCGCACGGGCATCAATCGTGGCACAGTGCATGATATTTTAAACAGTTTGAGCGGCAAAGGTTTGGTATCCTCAGAGAGATACGGATTAAAAAGACGTTTTTTAGTTGAATCTCCGGAAAAAGTTTTGGATGTTTTGCGGGGCACCGAGCAAAATTTGATTTCCCAAAAAAAGAAAATTGAACGGGCCATGCCCACCCTGATGTCTTTTTATGCCAAGCAGGGAGGCAGGCCCTCGGTGGAATATTTTGACGATGACAGCGGGATTAAAAAAATTTTGGACGATGTATTGGCCACCACTGAAGTATTGTCCGAAAAAATATATTACGTTTATTCTTCCCGCTCTGTGCGCGATTATCTTTATCGTCTGTTTCCGGAATTTACCAAGGAAAAAATTAAAAAAGGCATTGAAACCCGCGTGATTGCTTTGGGAGAGGGCGGTGATCCGGTTAATATTAAATTGGCGGAAAGAAAGTGGCTGCCCCAGGACGCGCCTTCTTATGTTTTGGTGTACGGTCCGAAGGTGGCGCTCATTTCCGTGGCCGAGGATAATAAGCCGTTCGGAGTTATCATACGGGATAATAAAATTTCGGAAACGCAGCGTATTTTATTCAAGCAATTATGGAAATTATTGAAATAAATTGTTATCCCGCACCAATTTTCCAAAAATTAAGAAGCAAAGCGGTTATAATTTTTGAGAACCCCTCACCTTTGGCAAATTAAATTGCATTAGGATAAAAATTAGCGCGAATAATTTAAAATCTGCAGATATTAAAAAAATAATTAAAAGGTGAGGGGTGGCGATTTTCAAAATCTCGCTTCGCTCAATTAAGAAAATCAACCATGTGCGGAATAGTCGGTTACATAGGCAAAAAAAACGCCATTAAGGTGGCATTGGAAGGCATCAAGCGGTTGGAATACCGTGGCTATGATTCTTCGGGCATAGTTGGGTTTCATAGCGATCTGTCTCATCCGTTTTTAAAAAAATCTGTCGGTAAAATAGCGTCTTTAGAGGAAAAATTAAGCTCTATTCCCAACGCGTCTTGCGCCATTGCCCATACCAGATGGGCGACTCATGGCGAACCTACCGTGGCCAACGCGCATCCGCATCATTGTTGCAATAAGCGGATTTTTGTGGTGCATAACGGCATTATTGAAAATCATGAATTTTTGAAGGGCGTATTGTCGCGCGAGGGACATAAATTTATTTCCGCGACCGATACGGAAGTGCTCGCGCATTTGATAGAGAGAGGACTGGGATTGGGCAGTCTGGAAGACACGGTGCGAGACGCGCTTCGCCATGTGACCGGAACATTCGGCATTGCCGTGATAGATTCTCAAAATCCTCATGTGTTGGTCGCGGCGCGCCGCGGATCCCCACTTTTAGTTGGCGTGGGAAACGATGAATATTTCGTGGCGTCTGACGCGGCCGCGGTGGTCAATCACACCAAAAAAGTAATTTATTTAAATGATAATGAAATGGTGGTATTGACTCCGGACGGTTTTGATATTTTTGATTTTTCCAAAAAGAAACTTAATAAGACCATTGATACCATTGATTGGGACATAGAAGAATCCAAGAAAGGCGGATTTGAACATTTTATGCAGAAAGAGATTTTTGAGGCTCCGCAGGTGGTTAAAAATACCATAGGTGGCAGAATAGTTTACAAAGATGGAGAAGTGAAATTGGGCGGCTTGGAGCCGGTGGAAGAGCGGCTCTATAACGTAAACCGTTTTGTGATAGTGGCTTGCGGTACTTCTTATTACGCGGCGCTGGTTGGCAAGTATCTTTTTGAAGAATATGCGCGCGTGCCCGTTGAAGTTGAGCACGCTTCGGAGTTTCGCTACCATTCATTGCCGTTGGATAAAAATACCGCCGTAATCGCCATTTCCCAATCCGGAGAAACCGCGGATACCTTGGAGGCCATTAAAGAAGCCAAACGAAAAGGACTTTTGACTTTAGGCATCGTGAATGTCGTGGGGTCAACCATAGCGCGCGAGGTGCACGCCGGAGTTTATAATCACGCGGGGCCGGAAATCGCCGTGGCCTCCACCAAAGCCTTCATATCGCAATTGGTGGTGCTCGCGCTTATGGCGGTTTACATAGGACGTATGAGGCTTCTGACTTCGGAGCAGGCAAAGGTTATATTGGCGGATATGCTCGCGCTTCCCGATAAGATAGTGAAAATCTTGAAACAGGACGCCCAGATAAAGGCCATGGCCGGGCGTTACAAGAAATTTCCCAATTTTTTGTATTTGGGCAGAAAATACAGCTGGCCCGTGGCCTTGGAGGGAGCTTTAAAATTAAAAGAAATATCTTATGTGCACGCTGAAGGTTATCCGGCGGGTGAGATGAAACACGGCCCTATTGCGGTTATTGATAAAGATTTTCCATCGGTGGTTATTGCTTTGCGGGATAGCGTTTACGATAAAACTTTGTCCAATATGCAGGAAATTAAGGCGCGCCGCGGTAAAATTATTGCCATATGTGAGAATGGAGATAAAGAAACCGGCAATCACGCCGATGATGTGATTTTTGTGCCTAAAGTGACGGAGGCAATCTCGCCCATACTTTCGGTTATTCCTTTGCAACTATTCGCGTATCATATGGCGATAGCGCGCGGAGCGGATGTGGATAAGCCGAGAAATTTGGCCAAATCCGTAACGGTGGAATAGGGGCGCAATGGAAAAAAGTTCAGATTCGTGTTAGTAAATAAAAATTATGCGAGCTGTTATTTTGGCGGCGGGAGAGGGTGTGCGCATGTTGCCGCTTACTTTAAATACTCCCAAGCCGTTGCTTAAAGTGCGCGGAAAAACTTTGATCGAATACGCGATCGGCGCGTTGCCGCCGGAGGCGGACGAACTTATTTTGGTTGTCGGATATTTGGGAGATAAGATCCGGAATTTTTTAGGTGAGAATTTTCAAGGCAAGAAAATAAATTATGTCTGGCAGAAAGAGAAGCTGGGTACGGCGCACGCGCTTGGGCTTTGCCGCGGATTGTTGGGCGATGAAAAATTCATGATGCTTTACGCGGATGATATACATGGAAAAGAAGGGCTTTGCCGTTTGGCTTCGCGCGATCTCGCTATTTCTGTCAAAGAAGTGGAAGACCCGCGGCCTTTTGGCGTGGTGATGATGGACGGGGAAAATAAAATAATTGATATTGAAGAAAAACCCGAGCAACCCCAATCCCATATGGTTTCCACGGGGCCCATGGTTTTGGACGGGAGAATTTTTAACTATGAAGCGGAAAAAAGCGAGAGCGGGGAATATTATTTGACGAGCGCCATCAGTAAAATGATGAAAGATCACGTATTTTTCGGAGAAATTTCTTCGGAGTGGATTCCCGTGGGGCGCCCGGAAGATCTGACGCGGGCCGAGCGAATTTTAGCAAATAAAGAATGAAGTAATGGAGCGCATTCCAGTAAAAAATAACGAAGAGGAAATTGTGAGCCGCGCAGCGGCTTTTTTGAAGCAAGGAAAAGTTTTGGCGGCACCCACGGATACGGTTTATGGTTTGATCGCTAACGCGAAAAATGAACAGGCGATAGAGCGGGTTTTTACGATAAAGGGGCGCGGCCTTGAGAAAGCTTTGCCGGTTTTTATTTCTTCCTTTGTGATGTTGGATGAGGTCGCGTTCGTTTCCGATCTCCGCGTAAAAGAATTTTTGTCTCGAGTTTGGCCCGGCAAAGTAACTTGCGTTCTGCCGTCCCGCGGCTGGATGCCGTTCGGTGTGCGGGAGGGAGGTTTGACTATCGGAGTTCGCATGCCTGATTATCGTCTAATTTTGAAAATCATGGAAAAATTCGGCGGGCCTGTTACCGGCACATCGGCCAATTTATCTGGTAGAAATTCTTTATCAAGCGCGGAAGAAGTGGCAGCGGAATTTAGGCGCGTTCCGTTTGGGCCGGATTATTTGTTGGACGTGGGTGATTTGCCAGAGAGTAGGTCATCCACCGTGGTTGATTGCACGATATGGCCGCCAAAGATGTTACGGGAGGGGGCGGTAAGCGAGGAGGACATTAATAGTCGCATGAGTTATACTTAATTTAGCGGCATTTGATTATGGATCTTACTTTATTTAATTATTTAAATAGTTTCGCTGGGAGATTTGATTGGCTGGATACATTTTTTATTTTTTTGGCGAGCTATTTGGAGTATTGGCTGGTAGGTGGACTTGTGGCGCTCGCCATTTTTTATCGCAATCAGCGCGGTTTTCGGATGTTGATAGATTCTTTGATCGCGGTTTTATTTTCGCGCTTTATTGTCACGGAGATCATCCGATTTTTTTATGCCAAACCGCGGCCGTTTGAGGTAGTGGACGTTTACCGATTGATTGATCATAGTACTGGTTCAGCTTTTCCTTCCGGGCACGCGGCGTTTTTCTTCGCTTTGGCTATGGTCGTGTTTTTGTACGATCGCGTTTGGGGCAGCGTATTTTTTGCAGGCGCGGTTTTAATTTCCATATCCCGAGTGGTTGGCGGTATTCATTGGCCGGCGGATATTTTAGGCGGGGCGGTTGTAGGCATTCTTTCAGGAATTCTTATTTTTTATGTAATGAAAAACCGCCGAGCTACAAAATGATTGTCACTCGTAAGTTATAACCTAGAAACTATAACCTATTTTGTTGTCCCCTCAGTAGGAATTCTCACCCCCACACTAATCCTCTCGGCAGGAATCGAACCTGCATCTCCTCCTTCGGAGGGAGGTGTCCTGTCCATTGAACGACAAGAGGATTAGTGTGGGGACGGGCCTACATCGCAAGCTTCGGAAGCTTGCATCCTATCCATTGAAAGATGAGGGGGTATTAGATTCGTTCCGAACCCTTACAGGATTGCTGTTTGTAACCAATCGCCTTGCTTACGACTCGGCCTTCGGCCTCCCTGCATTGCGTTTTGTTACAAATCGCTACGCTCTTTGACAAAACGGGAGTTTAGACAAACAGGGAACAAATGCGACCAAGAAAATAAGGAGCTTTGCGACTATATTTTCTGAAGTACTCTTGTGGTGCCGGAGAAGGGAGTTGAACCCTTAATCCCTTACGGGAACACGATTTTGAGTCGTGCGCGTATGCCAATTCCGCCACTCCGGCAAATTTTAATTTTTCAAAATGCTTTGCCCGCCCAAGACGGGCGCTCCGGCATAAATTTTCCCCTTGCCAACCATTATACTTTTTTGTTAGATTTTAGACAACACCCCGCAGTATAATTTCTCATACACATACACATAGATGAATCAAAATAATCAAATTCAAAATAGCATTTTTTGGGTAGAAACCGAAAAAATAAAGCCCAATCCTTTTCAGCCGAGGCATGAATTTGACGAAAGCCGATTGCGTGAGCTCTCCGAATCCATCCGCCAGTATGGAGTTTTACAGCCATTGGTGGTGGTGCGTTGTGAGCACGAAGTCCCAAATGGCACTGCGGTTAATTATGAGCTTATCGCAGGCGAGCGACGGCTTCGCGCCTCTAAATTGGCGGGCCTCTTGCAAGTGCCCGTAATTATCCGCGCAGAGCCGGCGGAGAAAGTTAAATTGGAATTGGCGTTGGTGGAAAATGTGCAGAGAGAAGATTTGGGACCAATTGAGCGCGCCATTGCTTTCAAACAAATGGCGGATACTTTCGGAATGAAGCAAAGAGAGATTGCCGCGAAGATCGGCAAAAGCCGCGAATTTGTGGCCAACACCATGCGGCTTCTTGTGCTACCGGAAGAAATCAAACAGGCTTTGGTTGACGGTTCCATAAACGAAGGCCACACTCGTCCGCTTTTGATGCTCTCTGACAAGCCGGAAGCGCAAAAAATACTTTTTAAAGATATAGTTTATAAAAAATTGTCGGTGCGCGACGCGGAGCATGCGGCAAGGCGCATTGCTTACGAGCGGGCGCGAAAGCAAGACGGTTTGCCTGATCAGAATACGCGGGTGCTGGAAGAAAAATTTCTTGGCCAAAGTGGACAAAGACCGGATGGAGGACAACACGGATATTATGCCGGAAACGGAAGCGGTATCTTCGGAAGACGCGCCGAAAGAAGCCTTGCTAGACGGCAACGATATGCCGCCCGTGGAATCGCATATGTCCGATGTTCCCGTTCAGCTGGCTTCCGCGTTAGACGATATTGTGGGCAATGCGGAGCAAGAAAAAGTATTTGATAGCAATACTTTATCAGGCGTGGAAAAAGACGCGCTAGACCGGTTCACTATTTAGATCATCCAGTCAATTTCTCCATACGGAGAAATTGACTGGATTGTATATTTAGAAATTGCCCCGCGTTCAGCGATGCGGTTTTAAATTTATATTTTCAATTCCCGGTAATTTTTTTATCCGGGTTTTTATTTTTTCCGTTTGCTCTTCGTTTTTGGGCGTGAATACTATGCTCACTATGGGATAATCCGTACCCGCGGTTTCGCTTTTTATGGATTCTATGTTGATGCGGAATCCCGCGAATATCGCGCTTATGTCTTTGATCAATCCTACGCGGTTCGCGGCGGTAATGACCAGCTCGGTTCTTGGTTGCGCGGCCTGGGGACGCAACAAAAGAGACTTCTTTTTTATCGCGGAGCGTATGCGGTTCTTGGCGAGCGAGGTTTTCGCCAGTTCCAGCCATTCTTGGGAGGGTTTTTTGTTTTTTTGGATGAGCATCTCCACCACATCGCCCGATTTTAAGCTATGAGAGAGAGGCACCATGCGGCCGTTTACTTTGCATCCCGACGTTTGGTCTCCTATCTCGGAATGGATATGATAAGCGAAGTCAATCGGTGTCGCGTCTTCCGGCAGATCAATGACATCGCCTTTGGGCGTCAGCGCGAATATGCGATCTTTGAAAAAATCGATCTTGAGCGAATCTAAAAATTCTTGGCTGGATTGCTTGCCTTTTTTGAAATCTTTTTGCCATTCTTGGAGCTGGCGCACCCACGCGAATTTTTGCGATTGCGCCGGCGAGCCGTCGCTTTTTTTGCCGGCCATCTCGTAAGCCCAGTGCGCCGCGATGCCGAAATCCGCGTCCCGATGCATTTCCGGAGTCCTGATTTGGAATTCCGTTATTTTGCCGTTTTCGCAAAAAACCGTGGTGTGCAGACTCTGGTAGCCGTTGGGTTTGGGCAGAGCTATGTAATCCTTTATTCTCCCGGGCAGAGGCCGCCAGAGCGTGTGTATGACACCCAAGGTCGCGTAGCAGGCTTCTATGTCTTTAACTATGATTCTCATGGCGGCCAGGTCTTTGATGCGCCCCCAGTCCATGCCTTTTTTGGAGAGTTTTTTCCAGATGCTGTAATAATGTTTCGCGCGCCAAGAAACTTCCAGCGGCCGCACTCCTTCTTTGTTTAACCCTTTTTTTAATATGGGCAGAATGGTTTCTAAATATTTTTCCCGTTCCGGAATTTTTTCTTTTACTTCTTCCGTAATCCATTTGTATTCTTCGGGATAGACATACTTAAAAGCCAAGTCTTCCAGTTGCGATTTTACATTCCACATGCCGAGGCGGTCGGCGAGAGGGGCGTAAATTTCCAGAGTTTCCAGAGCGATCCGTTTTCTTTTTTCTTCTTTGGGGTGGTATTCCAGAGTTTCCATGTTGTGCATGCGATCCATCAGTTTGATGATGACCACCCTGATGTCTTCGGCCAGCGCCAAAAACATTTTGCGCATGGATTCCACTTGCCGCTCTACGCCCTGATATTTTATTTTTTTAACCTTGGTTAAGCCGTTCACCAAGAGGGCGACTTCGGGGCCGAATTTTTTGCGTATGGTTTTAAGCGAGGCCTTGTCGTCTTCCACCGTGTCGTGAAGCAGTGCGGCCGCTATGCCCGCCGCGTTCAAACGCAAAGCCGCCACTTTCAAAGAAACATTTATGGTGTGGTTCACATACGGTTCTCCGGAGAAACGGGTTTGATTTTCGTGCGCTTGATGCGCGAACAAAAAAGCTTGTTTGATCAAGTCTCGTCCGTCTTGGGGGACGCCACAGCGGTCCAATTGTTTGGTGTATTCTTCCCAGCTCATTTTTCGCCTTCTTTGAATTTGCAGTTTTTATTTGAGCATTTTATGCCGCTTTTCAATTCAACTAAGGGCGACGAACATTCTATGCACAATTTGCCCGTGGGTTTTTGCCAGGTGGCAAAATCGCATTTGGGATAATTGGAACAGCCGTAGAAAAGCCGCCTTTTTTTGGTTCTTCGTTCTATCACATCGCCGTCGCCGCATTTGGGACATTTGATGTTTAGCGATACCGGAGGCAATGCTTTGGTGAATTTGCATTCCGGAAAGGCGGAGCAGGCCATAAATCTGCCGAAACGGCCGTAGCGGATGATGAGCGGCGCGCCGCATTTGTCGCATTTTTCGTCCGTGGGTTCGGTCAAATTTTGTTTTGCCACGGTTTCGTATTTTTCTTTGAGGTGTTTTTCAAACGGTTCGTAAAATTCTTTGAGAGTCGGCCGCCATGCTTTTTCTCCGGACGCGATTTGGTCCAAACTTTCTTCCATTTTGGCCGTAAAATCTATGTCCACGATTTGCGGGAAATGTTCCAGCAAAATATTGTCCACTTTTTCTCCCATTTCGGTGGGCAGAAAGCTTTTGGCGTCGTTTTTCGTAACATAGCCGCGGTCTTGGATGGTGGAGATAATGGGCGCGTAAGTGGAGGGGCGGCCTATGCCGAATTTTTCTAAAGTTTTTACGAGCGATGCTTCGGTGTAGCGCGGAGGCGGTTCGGTTTCATGCGGCGAGCTTTCTATTTTTTCCGCCGTTAGTGCGTCGTTTTCTTGAAGATTGGGCAACAGCGAGTCCTCGGTTTTTATTGGGTAAATTTTTATGTATCCGTCAAAAAGCATAATTTGTCCGGAAGAATGAAAGCTATATTTGCGTCCCGCCGAAGCGTTGGCGGCGTCAATTATTGCCGTAGTGCCGTCAAAAACAGCGGGCGCCATCTGCGACGCGATAAATCTTTGCCATATAATTTCGTAGAGCACGAATTGGTCGCGGCTTAATTCGGTTTTTATGGATTTGGGGGTGATGTCCGGATGGGTGGGACGGATGGCTTCGTGCGCCTCCTGCGCGGTTTTGGATTTGGTCTTGAAAACGCGAGGCTCCGGCAGAGAATATTTTTCTCCCAGTTCCTGCTTTATGAATGCCGAGGCGGCGGCGAGCGCTTCGCCCGCGATATTCACGGAATCCGTCCGCATGTAAGTTATAAGACCGAGCTGCCCTTTATTTTTTAATTCCACGCCTTCGTATAATTGCTGGGCGATCATCATGGTTTTTTTGGCGGAAAAATGCAGACGCGACCACGCTTCTTGTTGCAAGGAACTTGTGGTGAAGGGCGGTTTGGGAGTTTTTTCCACGCGTCTTTTTTCAATGGACGCGACTTTCCAATCCGCGGCGTTCAGATCCGTTAAAATTTTTTGCGTTTCATTTTCGTCCAAAAGACCGGGCTTTTCTATGGGCTTGTCGTCTATGGCGGTCATTTGCGCCGGGAATGTCTCGTTGGTTTCAGTCGCGGCGGTTTTTTTGAGCAGCGCGTTTATTTGCCAGTATTTCTGCGACAGGAAGGCTTTTATTTCTTTTTCCCGTTCTACGATGATGCGGAGGGCTACGCTTTGCACGCGTCCGGCCGATAATCCGCGCATCAGTTTTTTCCAGAGAAAAGGGGACAGTTTGTAGCCTACCAAACGATCTAAAACGCGGCGGGCTTGTTGCGCGTCTATCATGTTAAGGTCTAAGTTCCGCGGCGAGCTAAGCGCTTTTTCTATAGCCGGTTTGGTTATTTCGTGAAAAACTATGCGTTCTATTTTGGGCGGAATTTTTGGAGTATCCGCATCCTTTTTTTTCTTTTTGGCGCCGGCGCCATTCACATCCAACGCTTGGAGTAAATGCCAGGCAATAGCCTCGCCCTCGCGGTCTTCATCGGTCGCGAGTATCAGAGTGTCCGCGTTTTTCAATTCGCTTTTCAGATCTTTGACTATTTTGGCGGATTTTTTGGGAATGACGTATTGCGGTTCAAAATTATTTTCCAGATCAATTCCCAGTTTATATGCCGGAAGATCGCGGACATGGCCGTAGCTTGATTTCACGGTGAAACCTTTTCCCAAAAATCTGGATATGGTTTTGGCTTTGGTGGGCGACTCAACTATTACTAATTTCATATAATCCTCCGTTATTTTTAATCGCGCCTTTTAATTCAAGCGAAGACAATTTTTGATTTAATATGTCTGCAGGCAATTGCGTTAGGTCAAGCATTTCATCTTTGTTCTGCGGTTTGTTTAGGCATTGCAGTATAACATTTTCTATTTTGTCCAATTTGTCAAATAAAGTTTTCGGATTAGGAGCGTTTAATCCCAAGAGTTCCAGCACATCGTCCGCACTTCTTATTATAGCCGCTCCCAGTTTTATGAGCTTGTTCGTGCCTTGTGAATTGAGGGAAGTTATTTCTCCGGGCAGGGCGGCGACTTCGCGGTTGTATTCCAGCGCGAGGTAAGCGGTAATAAGCGCGCCGCTTTTTTCCGGGGCCTCAATTACGAGCGTTACGTTTGATAATCCGGCGATTATGCGGTTTCTTTGCGGGAAGGTCCATTTTTCCGGCGGAAGATCTGGGGAAAATTCCGATATTACAGCGCCGCCTTGCTCTATTATTTTTTCCGCGAGTGGACGATTGGTCGCCGGATAGATCATGTTTATGCCCGACCCTAAAACGGCGACGGTGTTGCCGTTCGCTTCCAAGGCGCCTCGGTGCGCTTCCGCGTCAATACCCAGGGCGAGTCCGCTTACCACGGTTATGCCGGCGGCTGCCAATTCGCATCCGAGGGCGCGCGCCGCGCGCAGGCCGTAAGAGGTGGCTTTTCGGGTGCCTACGATCGCTATCGCGGGTTTATGCCAATCATGGAAATTGCCGAGCATGTAGAGGGTTTCAGGCGGGTCGGGAATTTCACGAAGCAGCGCCGGATAACTCTTTTCATCCAGCGTTATGGTTTTATATTTTTCTTTAGGTTGGGTTGCCATTTAATATTTAGATTATAGGTAAAAAGCGACCATTGCAATGTTTTACCAAATGTGATATATTTATTCGGAATTATGGAATATGGCAGTTCGGATAACTTAGTACTTTAAAAATGACAGAAGGGAGTGCTTATGGACAGTTCCCAGAAAAAGCTTCGCATCGCGGTTGTGGGAGATTTTGACAATTTGACCATCCCCATAAAAGAGCGCGGCATGTCTATCAGATGGGACGCGTTGATTTCCGAATTTTCCAAGCGCGGTTATTTATCGCAATTTTTGATTTTCATGCCGTATCATTGCGTGCCGGGAAATATGTCGGAGATCAAAGAAATTTTGCGGGCGATCCCTTATGCTATGCCGGTTTTGACGACCGAGGGCATGCGTGATGATGATGTAACCGATGAGCACATATACAGCGTTGCCGTTTCGTTTTTATCTGATCCCGAAACCGCTCCGGATATTTTAGTGATCGGAAGCGGAGATCATTATTTCGCGCCCTTAGCTGATTTGTACGAAGAATATGGCAAAAAAGTTATCATAGTTTCTTCTATGAAGCAAAATACTTTCAAAGGATTGTTGAGGGGCAGCCAGACAGAGAGTTTTCGCGACATTATTTTTCTGATGAAAGATGAGGCGTTGGAAAACGCGTCGCCTTGGGTGTATAAGAATGACAGCCAGCAGGTTATGGAAGACGAGATACGTTTGCTGTCGCGCATGATCATGCGCGAAGGGAAGATCTTTGCAAAACTCCGCAAGAATTCTTACTTTCAGTTAGTTCTGACGGCTTATAAGCTCGCCGAGGAAATGAAGAGTTTTAATTTCAAGGATTTTACCGAAGAACTTCGCAATACCCATAAAGGATTTTGCGGAATGAAAGAGAGTTATCATGATAAGGACGAGATATACAGTTTTGTTTTGCAGATGCTCGCCGGTTCTTATATAGAAGACGGGCGACATCCGGCATTATTGGTCAATCGTAACGCCGGATACACCTGGTTTGAGTTTGCTCCCGGAAACGATTTCGGGAAAAGATTGGAAGAATTAACAAAATAAACAACAACAATAAAATAACCCCTCACCTACTTTGTAGGTGAGGGGTTAAATTTTGTCCCGTCCGCCAGCTGGCGGACGGGACATTTTGTTTAAGCCTTTTTGAGCGTTTCTTTCACGATCCGCTCAACTTCGGAAAAGAGGAGTTTGGTTGCCGGCATGTCCGGATGGGTGAGCGATCCGTTGAGAATAATATCTATCCTCGGATCATAATACCAGCACTCCGCTCCTTTCGGGCCGTCTTGGCCGCTTAGCGCGATTTCGGATGACGGCTCAATGCCGTTCGCGATCTGTTCGGCGCGCCGCAGCGGCATAACCACGTCGCGGAGAGTGAATAAATCGCCTTTCCCGCGCCATTTCGGCTTTTGGGTGTGTTGTTTGCTGCGCGCGATTTGCACATGGCCGGTTTCGGGATTGCGCTTGACCACCACTCCCGCTCCCTTGTAGAGACCGTATTTGGTGATTAGCCGGTGGCCGGATTCTATGACAGCCACTTTGAGTTCCGCGCCGCCGACCCGCATGATCTCTTCGCGCGCGTTTTTTTCATATTCCGTTTTTACGGTAACATGAAATTCCGTCTGGCGCGTGATCTCGGCTTTCACCGCTTCCATGATCCATTCGGCGGCTTGATCGGGCTTTCTTCGCAAAAGAAGCGAAACAGTATCTACCAGATCAAAATCCTGGATTTGGCCGCTTTGCCTTTTTTGAAGATAGATCATGATGCGGCCGGAAACTTTTTCTTGGTGTTCGCCGTATTCCGCGGATTGCTTTTCGGTTTCTTCGCGAAGCAGGCGTACGGCGTTGGCGTGGAACTTTTCAAGGTTCGGTATCGGATGCGTTTGCGTCAGGCATTCGCGGAATATCGCTTCTTGTATTTCCGCGTTGATCACCAGATCAGTGAACTCCCGGACCTTATTCGGATTTTCCGGATAGAGATCGTGCAGCGCGGCAATGATGTCGTCCAAGTCCAACGGTTGCCCGCCCTTGGTATCGCGGCGGAGCGCGAATTTGAGCAGTCGGCGTAGTTCCGGAGCTTTTTCCGTTCCGAGGCGTTTGGCCATGAGCGTCGCGGCGCACTCGTCTTGGCCGTGGTCGTCCATTTCTCCTCTGCCTATGCCGAGAAATATTACGCCTTCTTTTTCAATTCGCTCTAAGGCGAGCATTCCGCTTTCAGTCATCAAAAACGGTTTTAAGCCGTCTTTTACTAAAACCAAATCCACTTCTTCTTCGCCGTCATAAATTTGCTTAATGGCGACGGCAAGCAATTCGTCAAAATGCGGTCTCCAATGTGTGGCAATCGTGCATCTATCATTAGGCATTACTGCCTCCTTTCAGAAAAAAGTTTTAGGTTGTTAAGTTGCTGTTCTAAATTTATTAAATAATACCACGAGGCTTAAAATAAGTCAACCCCTCGTAATGGTTCAATACCTTGGAATACCCCCATGAGGGTTTAGGGTATGAAAATGGCATATACAACAAACGAGAAACTTCCCAAGCTGCGAGCTACCGCGGTATGCATGGTTCGCGCAGGAAAAAGTC
>JACROR010000005.1 GCA_016214345.1 Candidatus Niyogiibacteriota bacterium | reverse complement strand
TTGCTTTGCTTGTTCGGTAATCATATACCGAAACCTTAACATGCGTTCCCAAGTTGAAATGAACCCCCTTGTGCCCTTAAACTTGTTGAATTGTCTCATTCTCCTTAGATGTATTAAGGAGTCTCATATGTATCTGAACTTATGCAGCAAAATCAAAAACCCCGCCAAAAGCGGAGTTTTTGATGACAATAATGCTTTTTAATTCAGGGTTTTCTTGCCCGGAGCCCATTCTACGGGGCAAAGCTTGCCGGTTTGCAAGGCCTTCAACACCCGCAATGTTTCTTTTACGGATCTGCCGACATCATTGTCGGAAATCACCATATAACGGAGCTTGCCTTTGGGATCCACGATAAAAGTTCCGCGAAGCGCTATCCCCTCTTCTTCCAGAAGCACTTCGTAATCTTCCGACATCCTCTTCTGAAAATCCGACAAAAGCGGAAATTTGATTTTACCCAAACCGCCCTCCACCCAGGCCTTGTGCGAGTACACGGAATCAACGGAAACACCGACAACTTCCGCGCCGGCTTTTTTGAAATCCGACTCATGCTCGGAAAATTCTCTTATCTCCGTGGGACAGACAAAAGTAAAATCAAGCGGGTAGAAAAAAATCACCAACCACTTGTTTTTGAAATCCTTCAAAGAATAATCTTTGAATTTTCCATCCGCGTAGCCCTGCAATTTAAAATCCGGGACTTCTTGTCCTACTTTAATCATAAGTTTTAATTTATTAGCCCTGTTAAATAGCTCACTTAGCGAAATTTAACAGGGTGAACCAGTAACTTAAATATTCGACCCGTTGTCTGACTTTAAATTGCTAAAAAATTTTAATCCCGCGCCGCCATAACGCAAATGCCGCACGCCAAGGCAAAATATCCGACATATACATAAACGGAACCGCGCGTTTCATAAGCCAAGCGACCAATCCGGATATCTTAACATATTTTGAATCAAATATGGCATATCGGCCGCCCAGATCAATCAAAAATTTATTAACACACGGAACATACGGAAACAAACGCCGCCCGAACATGGTTCTTCGCAAAGTATACGCGACGTATCTGCCTTCATGTATGGCGGCTTGCGCCGTCATCTCCAAGGACCGCTCCATACCATCCCCCTGAAAATGCGCCATGTCACCTATTACAAAAACATTTTTGTGCGATGAAAGGCCTGCCTGTCCGGTAGGCAGGCGCAAATATTTATCCGTATCCAATCTTTCCTTATTTTCCAATTTAACTCCCGGTAAATTCGCAGCAATACTATTCGCGCAAACTCCGGCCGTCCAAACCGCCAGATCGTAAGACACATGTTCTCCATTTTTAAAAATAATTTCCTTATCCGACATTTCCGTCACCACGCTTGCGGTTTTTATTTTAACGCCTAACTTTTTCAATCGCTCGGCCGCCGTGGCTGAAGCCCATGAACTTACTCCCGCTAAAATTCTATCACCCGCCTCCAATATTATTATTTCAAAAGAACTTCGGGGGCGGCCGTGAAGCGCGGATAATTTTTTTGCGAAATCAACCAACCCTCCGGCCATCTCACACCCTAAAAATCCCCCGCCAATAATCGCCAATTTTATTCGTTCATGTTTAGCCTTGTGCGCGAATAATTCATCAACGGCATTGCGGACATTTAACGCTTCCTCAACTTTTTTAACCGCGTAAACACGCCCTTCAATGCCTTGCATCCCGCAATAATCACTTTTACTGCCCAACGCCATCACCAGCCAATCATATGAAAAACCCCTGCCAGATCCGACCTCCACCTTGTTTTCGTTAAAAAATATGTCCGTAACTTCCTCCACCACAATTTCAACATGCCTATATTTTTTAAATATCATTTTCAATGGGATCGCGACAGTGTATGCAAGTGACAAAAACTTTTTAGGGTCCGGTTTGCGGCCTTCGGGCAAAAACGCGGACGCGATCCTATGATAATCCGGCGTATAAGAATGGTACGGAGCACGATTGATTAAAGTAATTTTAGCGTTGCGCGGCAAATGTTTGGCCAAATCCAAAGCCACTCTTACCCCTCCGAACCCTCCGCCTAAAATTAAAATATTTTGAATCATGAGTTTAAAAACCATTATGAATTGTGGAGCCACCTCTCGGATTTGAACCGAGGACCTTCACTTTACAAAAGTGTTGCTCTACCACTGAGCTAAGGTGGCTTGGAAGGTGCGGGACTCTGCCAACTGCCCGCCCAAGACGCCTGCCTGCTCGGTAGGCGGGGGTCTGCCTCGGGCAGAAGCCATATCGGCAAATGATGTTAAATTACGAATTCTCCACCGCTGAGCCTGCCTGTCCGGTAGGCAGGCCATTTTTAACATTATTTTGATGTTCATTAATCTCGCGCCAATAATCAGAATTTTTAACGCTACCATTGCCACTGTCACCGTTTAAATTTCTTTTGCCTTTCAAATAATCGGCAACTTTCTGTAATTTGTTTTCTGTTTTTAATACCAATATCCTGAAACGCCTGAGTGTTTTTTCCGAGAAAGCGTAAAATTTCGGCACGCAATAGTCATGCGCGCGATCACACGCTGGCACGAGCAATCGAGACAACAGCTCTTCGCGCACCGAAAAACGTTCCGCCATGGCGCGAGCAAGCTCTTCTTCCGTCAAAGAACGAACGAGCGATAAATTACGCAATATGATAGCCACGACTCCCACGAAAGAAAGAACGGCTAATATTGAAAAAAAGATCATAATGAAAAACGCACGAAACGCGCGATAGTTATGTTTTCACCGAATTTTTGAACAGTTTCTTTAATGTAATCTTCAACGGTAATATCCTGATTTTTAATATAAGGCTGGGAAAGCAGACTGCGCTCTTTCAAAAACGCGTCCATCTTGCCGGAAATAATTTTTTCTCTGATATCCGCCGGTTTGTTTAAACTGTCGGTTTCCGACTTAAACACGCCAAGCATTTCTTCTTTTAACTCTTTCGGGGCGTCTGTCGGAGATAAAAAATGAGGATTAAGAGCGGCAATATGCATAGCCAAATTATGGGCAAATTCCTTAAAGGCGTCATTTCGCGCCACGAAATCCGTTTCACACCGAATCTCCGCCAATACGCCTATGCGGCCTTCCCCGTGCACATATGACGCTATTATGCCTGAGCCGGTAACGCGCTCTTTTTTCTTTTCCGCCACGCCGGCGCTCTCTTTTTTCAAAAATGCGAATGCCTTGTTAAAATCACCGCCCGACAATTCCAATGCTTTTTTGCAAAGCATGATGGAAAGACCGGTTTCTTCCCGCAGTTTTTTAACATCACCCGTATCCATAAATTTATTTTTTGGCCTTGTCTTCGGTTTTTAACGCTCCAATGCTCAACCCTTCTTTATAGGCGCCACTGATGCGTGACAATAAATAAGCCACGCTCGCGTTAGACGAATCGTTCGCTGGCACGAGAAAATCTATGCCTTCCGGATCATTATCGCTGCTCAAAATTGCCACCACCGGCACGCCCCGAGCCTGGGCTTCACGCACAGCTATTTTTTCATCTTTAGGGTCAACTACAACTATGGCATCAGGAAGTTTTTTTAATTTAACTACGCCACCCAAATTTCTGTCTAACTTGGCGATTTCCCGCTCAATTTCCAATTGTTCTTTTTTCGTATACTTTTCCAATTCGCCGCTCTTTTGCGCCTGTTTTAATCCTTCAAAATAATCCATTCGTTTGCGAAGAGCCGTAAAATTAGTAAGCAAACCGCCCAACCAGCGCTCCTTGACATAAGGCATCTCCAATTCCCGCGCCGTTTTTTCTACCATATCGCGAACAGATGGCTTGGTTCCCACAAACACAACCATTTTTTTCTCTTCGCCCATTTTGCGCAAAAAAGCGAGTGCCTCGTCTAATTTTACTTTCACTTTTTCCAAATCAAAAACTTCTATATTATTTCGTATGCCAAACAAATACGGCTCCATCTTAGGATGCCTTCTGCTTCGCGAATAACCGAAATGCACACCGGCCTTAAACATCTCCGCCAATTCCTCGGTTATTACCGGCGCTTCGGCGCTTACAGCGCCCTCGGTACTCGCAGCGCCTGCGGTCTCCACAATTTCATTATTTGGTTTTTCTTCTGTTTGCAGCATAAAATACAGTTTAGCAAACTTAGGCAAAATGGCAAGCGCGAATTTTTAACGAGTCCGCCATGGGCGGACGATTATAAAAATTCAGCGTCCCGCGCCGCGCGCGGGGCAACGATTTAAATTTTAGCCTCTAAGCAGTGGACTTTATAAAAATTTGCATTTTCACCGTATTGCGCTATAATACCCATCATGCAAAAAGACATACATCCGCAATATCATAATAGCGCCGTATTTGAATGCGCATGCGGTATTAAGACCGTCGTAGGATCAACCAAAAAAACCATACAGGTTGAAATTTGCCGCGCCTGTCATCCATTTTATACCGGAAAAGAAAAATTGATTGATACTGCGGGCCGTGTGGAGAAATTCCGCGCCCGCCAAGCCAAAGCCAAGAAAGCAAAATGAGCGAAAACGAAAACAGCTTTCAACAAGAATACGACGCGCTAATTGAAGATATTTCTAAAAGCTGGACTCCTGAAAAAGCCAAGCGCTTGCAGGAGCTTTCGCGTTTTATCTCTGAAAAAACACATTCCTCCGCGGAAAGCGCGGTGTCCGCGGATCCCAAATCCATCATATTGGAGGTCCGGGCCGGCGCGGGCGGCGACGAAGCCGCGCTTTTCGCTTTTGAGCTATCAAACATGTACATTAAATATTCGGAAAAACGCGGGCACAAGATCACGCTCATTTCCGAATCCAAAAGCGAACTCGGCGGCTATAAAGAAGTAGTCTACGAAATATCCGGCAAAAACGCTTACCGTGACCTGAAAAATGAAAGTGGCGTACACCGAATCCAACGCGTGCCAGCTACCGAAAAAAGTGGCCGCATACACACCTCCACCGCGTCAGTGGCAGTGCTTCCTTTGTGGCCGAAAAAAACTTTGGAAATAAGGCCGGAAGATATAGAAATAAGTTTTTCGTGCGCCGGAGGACCGGGCGGACAAAATGTAAATAAGGTGGAAACCGCGGTACGCGTACTCCACAAGCCTACCGGAATAGTAATACACTCAACGCAAGAAAGATCCCAACAAAAAAACCGCGAACTCGCCATGAGCATACTCCAAGCCAAACTTCTTGAAGAAAAACGCATAAAAGAGGAAGAGGCGTCGCGCGCCGCGAGAAAAGAACAGATCGGCACCCAAGAAAGATCGGAAAAAATAAGAACTTATAATTTTCTGCAAG
Organism: Candidatus Niyogiibacteriota bacterium; assembly: GCA_016214345.1. Lineage (GTDB taxonomy): Bacteria > Patescibacteriota > Minisyncoccia > JACROR01 > JACROR01 > JACROR01. Next base: position 16,524 of record JACROR010000005.1, on the reverse strand, counting down.
ACCGCATTACCGACCACCGCCTCCAAAAATCCTGGCATAATATCGCCAAAATCATGGCCGGCAATCTGGAACCGATCCTGGAAGCTTTTGAAGAATAAAAAAAATTGAAAATGACAATTTTCCTTCTTGGATAATTTCCCAATTTATTAAATAAAGTACATTTCCAACGGTCGTTATATAATATACTTATAAATTAAACTTGCTCCTTATCCATCTGTCATTTTCTATACTTGTAGCGGTAATATATAAAATCTCTTTACCGGTTTTTAAATAAGATTTAAGCAAGATTATTACTTCCTCACACTCATAAGGATAGACCCAAACACTATTTTGTAATTTAACAAAACCAAAACACACCAATCTTTCCCTAAAAATATCCCTAACGCCTCTTTTTGTTTCTTTTATATCAAATATGATTATTCGCCATTTACCATCCCATTGTTTGGGCTTATCTATAACAATTTCTCCCAATTCATATTTCAGTAATTTTTGTCTGCCTTTTTCCGTAAGACAAACCATTTTTTTATCATTCCTCTCTTGAAACTCAATAAGTCCGGCATTTTGCAACCGATAAATGCTTCTCTTAACATACGAACTTTTACTGTATTTCTTCTTGTCTTTGGCATACAAAATTTCCAGCGCCTGTAAAGCGTTTGGCGCAACCAACGCCATGCTTATAAAACCAGCCGCCCTCACAATCTCCAAAATAGTTTTCGCCACTTTTATTTTTGTTTTCTCACGCATAATCTATTCATATTAATAAAAAATTCTTTAAAGTACAAACTATAACGGTCGTTATAGTTTGTACTTTATCTTGCCGTATTAAATTATGATAACACTGTCCCCGTCTGTAAATAGGTATAAAATAAAAAAAATCACGCGACTAAACTAATATTGGGCCAAAATGTCTATCTGCTGTTGGTATTTATTGGCCAAAGCCATAACATCATCGCCGTAAAACGCGTAAGCTTTCTTCTGCCAATTTCCTCCAGCCAAATATTTAAGCGCGGCTCTGCGTTCGGCTGTAACTCCTCCCGCGGCGGCTCCGTTATCTTTCAAAAGCAACGCTGAAGCCATAAAAGCGTCCTTAGGATCCCACGGGCTCGGAGGATTGTGTCCGGTCTTTGCCGCGATCGCGTCCTGATACAACTGCCAGGTTGTCGGCATAAACTGCGCGGGTCCCATCGCTCCTCCGCATCCATAATAAGGCGCCTTGGAAACCGGCATCAGATTCGGATCCATGCCCAACGCGGCAGTTATTTCTAAAAATGCCTTTTTTTGTTTTTCCGCGGAAGTTTTATAGCCAATCCTTAGGTAACAATTATACAAATCTGTCTGCCAATTTCCCGAACCAAGATTGGCGCCCAACTCCGATTCTTCCGACAATATTCCCAAAAGAAACGCCGGCCGCACTCCGGTTTTTTGAAAGGCCAAATTGGCATATTCTATGGCCTTTTCAAAAGGAATGGCCGCCGAACCACGAAGCAAAAACAGTTGGCTGCGTATTTTAGCGGCATCGCGCTCGCTGGATTTTAATACAGTCTGATATGCCTTTTCCTGGCCGCGGGTAATTTTCAAAATATTTTTTTGCTCGGATTCTTTTTGTTCAGTACGGCGTTTTTCCAATTCCTGGATAGCCTTCAAATCCGATTCTTCCTGCTTTCTTTCCTGTAAAGCATTCACCTCTTCTTCGGTATTGGTCTTGGTGATTTCTATCTCGCCTAAAGAATTATGGATAAGCTTCTGCACCGAATCCATAGAATCAACATCCACGAAAAAATCAGATATGTTTTCATAACCCAGCATCAATTCAACCAACGTGGTATCTCCCAGCACGTTTAATTGCCGCAAAAGTTCAGCCAAAGATTCTTTTTCGCGGTTAATTTTCCGCAATAACTCACCGACAAATTCTGATTTTTCACCAATAGTTTCCGTAAGCTGTTTTATGGAAAATGTTCTCGCCTGAATGGCAAGTTTAGCTTTTTTAATTTCCGCCTGTATGATGGACAGGTCGCGTTCCAAGCTAACCGCTTCATTTTGTTTATCTTGTATCAATGAACGGTAACCGTCTATCTGCGACTCCAAACCCTTCAATTCTTCTTCCAGTTTTGCCCGCTCTGCCGCCACTACCGCCGGATCCACCGTAGTAACCTGCGAAAACACGCTTTGCGCGCGCGCGTACAAAAATATCCCTAAAATTATAGAGATCATAAATCCGAACAGGACACATTTTCGTATTTTAATCTGTTTAGAAAATTCCTCCAAAATATTCATTTAACGCCTTAAGCCTTCTTCTTCTCTTCAACGCCCGCCTCGGCCTCCACTTCTTCCTTACCCTTCTTTTCCACCGCAATATCTTCTAACGCGCGTTCTTCCGTGACAGTCTCCTCGGTCGGCGCTTTAACTAAAATTATAACTTCTTCCGGACGAAGCATGGCTTTTACGCCATCTTTCAAACGCAGATCCCCAACCGTAAAATGATCGTTCAATTCCCGCAAAACGGAAATATCCACGGAAATTTCCGAAGGCAGATCCTGGGGCAACGCTTCAATTTCAAGTTCATGGATCACCTTCACCAGAACTCCTCCTGAATTTTTAACCGCCGGAGACTCTCCCGAAAACACTACGGGAACGCGCACCACCATGGCCTTATCCATTCTAATGGCATAAAGATCTACGTGGATCGGCTCGCCTCTTCGCGGATCCATTGCCACATCATGGATCAACACATTTTTTTTATTATCACCCATCTCCAATTCAATAACCTGCGATCCGCCCGCATTCTGCCAAACTTTTTTAAATTCTTTGCCATCCAAACTCAAAGCCGTGTTTTCCGTTCCACTGCCGTAAAGAACGGCCGGAATAAGGCCACGTGCCCTCAAAGACGCCACCTTTTTACCCATTATGTCTCTTTTGCTGGCTTTAAGTAACATGAAAATAGATTAACATATAACATTAAGCTAATCAACAATCCAACCACTAAAACCTATGACCTACAACCTGTTGGCGCTGCCAAACAATAGCAATTTTTCTTTTACTTTATTTTCTACCGCCGCAATAACGCCGGGAAAAAACTTATAAGGCGTGGTTTCTTCAGGGCGATCTCGCAGAGCCTGACGCAAGGCGCTAGTATAGGCAATACGAATCTCCGTGTTTACATGTATATTGCTGATGCCTGCCTTGATGGCTTCTTTTATCTGACCGTCCGGAATGCCGGAACCGCCGTGCAAAACCAAAATAGTTTTAGGAAGAGCTTCGTGAATCTGACGTATGCGGTCAATATCCAATTCCGGCTCATTGGCGGAAATGCCATGGATGTTGCCCACCACCGGAGCCAGCCTGTCCACCCGGGTTTTTTCCACGAAATACGCCGCCTCATCCGGCTTGGTCAAATCTTCCGGCTTAATCTCAATTTTCTCCTTCTGTATTTTTGATTCCCCCCGCAAAAAACCCAATTCCGCTTCAACCGATATACATATATACCGTCTGACGAAGCCATATAAAATTCCGCTCACCGCCTGATGTTCCTATATGTATAGGGGCTTTTAAGTCTTGCGCCGCCATAACAATGGCGCGCAATTGTTCAATATTGGAAATATTAAAATGTCCCAGAGCCCATCCTTCTTTTGCCGCTTTTAATAAAATATCATTCAAAGTTAAATTTTTCATATAATCTATCCGCCGGCTGGCGAACTAACCGCTAGAACCTAATCACTATAAACTAATGTAGCCCTTGTGGAAATTTTTTAAAATCAAAGCGCGCATCTCCTCTTCGCCGGTGTAAGACATAAATATCTTATTCCACAACGCCTCCTGATGATGATAAAGATATTTTACAAGCTCTTTCTTTTGCACCAAAGACATTATCGTGTCTATAAGATTAAAGCTGACTAGCACATCTATACCGGTTTCAGTTTGGTAAAAATCGCCCACCCAATCCAAGTCGTGCCAAAAACTTAAATCGAGCCCGGCATAATCTTTGCCCATACGAGCAATATCGTCTTCCGCCTTGGACCAGTGAAGCGCCTCGGGATTCACGTGCGGCTCCATCAGACGCCAATCATTTTTATCATCCTTGGCCAAATATCGCTGAACAATCATCCAATTTAATTCCCGATCATCCGGAAGACGCACATCCAGCACATCGCCTCTAAGCGCGGAGATAAATAATTCGGCAAAATGCCTGCCATCCACCTCGGGAGTTCCCTCTTTATCCACATAATACCGGAAAAGATGGGAATAAAATTCAATTTCATGCACATAATGCAGAAGCAAGGTAAAAAGGCGCAGTGCTTCTCCGGGCACGCCCAAATGCTGCGGCAAAACAAAAATCAAACCAAGCTCTTTTAAATGGCTCACATTGTGATATTTCTTTTTCATGAATTTTTCCGCCATCCGAAGCCACCTTTCATCCAACACAAAAGCTTCCGTATAGCGCCGTTCAAAATCCTCGGGTCTTAAATTTTCATAACCCTTAAAAAAGACTTTATTTAACCAATCCCTATCTTCGGCAAAACGAAGCGCGGCGTAAACCTTGCGAATGTCTTCTTTTTCCAGCATCTGCCGGACATTTTCATACCCCAAAAAAGACATAATGTTTTTAGGCGGATTAGCGCGCAAAAATTCTTCCGCCTTTTCCCATTTTAAGAAAAATCCTTCACCCACATTGGCTGTTTTAAGCGCGCCTTCCACCACCATGCCGCAACCCTCCAAAGTCCCGCATTTGGGACTTCCTAATGCCTGCTGAAGGCTTAAATCATCATCTTCAACCTTCATAATCAAAAGGCTATATAAATCCCTGGCCGAATGATCTTTAACTTTGAATTTCTGCATTATAACTTTTACCCGCTCTTCATTTTGCTTGGCTATTTTTTCAATAACATCGTCAAATCTAAAACGCTTGCGCATTTTCTCTTCAATATGCGAGAGGGTGTCTTTGTCGGCGCGCAATATTTCGGCGATCTTATCGTATGCTTCTGTCATAAAATAATTTTTTTAATTTTTAGTTTATTCCATCTGCTTACCCCAAGCTCTCGAGCTACAAGCAATCCGCCCTTAGCTCCCATGTGCTCAACCTTAGAAGTGGCATTAGCGCTACCCACTCGGAGCGCCTCTATTATAGAACCTTCCGTGAGGGAGCGGCCTCGCGTTATTTTGCAACGCAAAAGTCCTGCCACAAAACCCGAACCAAAAGCATCTCCCGCTCCGGTCCTATCAACTACCTTGCGTTCAGGAAATGTGCCGGCGCGCCACATAATATGGCCATCGGAAGCCAAAACACCGTCCGGCCCCAAAGTCATAACCGCGACACCGTCTATAATCTCGTCAAATTTTTGAAAAATTAACCTTTCTTTGCCATAAGGAATACCGAGCAACTCTGACGCCTCTTCTTTGTTTACTATAAAAACATCGATGTATTTCAAATGTTTTCTCAAACGCCCGATACCCAACGCTAAATCCGCTCCTCCGGGATTCCAAGCCAGATGAACGCCATATTTCTTTTTTGCGGCAATGGCATCTTTTAAAATATTCAAATCTCCGGACAAAGAACTCAAATAAATCCAATGCGCTTGAATTTTACCGAGTCCGGCCGCCGACAATGTCGCATTAGCGCCGCGATAAGCCAAAATAGTTCGCTCCCCTTCTTTAGGCTCCAAAATTACGGAATAGGCGGTAGGTGTTTTTTTATCTTTTTCCACGAAATCCGTATTTATTTTTTCTTTCTTTAATCCAAAAATCACGGCGTCTCCGGCCGCGTCCTTACCCACGCGGACTACGCAAGCCGTTTTAAATCCTTGGCGCGCGAAGGTGACGGCCGTATTGGTGCCCGCCCCTCCGGTCAAAAAATATATATCGTCTATTTTGATCTTGCTACCCAAACTCACGGCAAGCGCCCGCCCGGTTTTAAAACGCGCGTCTTTTAACGCCCGAAAATCTTTACTCTTTATTAAAACATCGCGGGTCGCCGACCCGACAGTCACTACGTCATACATTATTTTAGAAATTACTTATCCGTAGGGTCAAACATAATTTATTTTTTTCTTTTAATAACGCGTTTGGCCGCTTCAACGATATCTTTTGGCATAAGTCCGAAGTATTCTATAAGTTCATTAGGTTCGCCTGATTCGCCGAATCTGTCTTGTATGCCCATAAATTCCATGGGCGTAGGATAATTTTTTGCCAAAACTTCCGCTATCGCGGAACCTAAACCGCCCATGATCTGATGCTCTTCCACCGTCACGATGGCGCCGGCATCCTTTGCGGCGCGCGTTATTTCTTTTTCATCCATCGGTTTTATAGTGTGTAAATTAATTACTCTTGAGCTAATACCTTCTTTTTCCAGCATATCAGCCGCCAATACGGCATTATGAACCATGGGGCCGCAAGAAATTAACGCCACCTCCGGCTTTTCACTATCCCAAAATACTTCCGCCCGCCCCACCTCAAAAGGAGTATCAAGGGTGGTAAAAATCGGAGTTTTTTCACGGGCAAATCTTACATAAACCGGACCGTTTATGCGCGCCGCGGCAATAGTCGCCTTCTCCGCTTCCACGGAATCTGCCGGCACCAGAACCGTCATATTGGGTATTACGCGCATAATAGCGATATCTTCAATGGCCTGATGCGTCGCCCCGTCAGGACCCACCGAAACACCGGCGTGCGCGCCGCCAATTTTAACATTTTGCCTGTTATAACAAATCGTAGTTCTTATCTGTTCCCAATTGCGGCCGGGACTGAACATCGCGTATGAAGAAATGAACGGAATCTTGCCCATCGCCGCCATGCCCGAAGCAACCGAAGCCATATTTTGTTCCGCCACCCCGCATTCTAAAAATCTGTCGGGAAATTTTTTCTGGAACCACAATGATCTGGTGGACTCGGACAGATCGGCGCACAAAACCACGATGTTTGAATTTTTTTCTCCTTCCTTGGCCAGCCCATTGCCAAAACCGTCTCGCGTAGGCGCTTGCGCGACCTTGCTCAGATCCAAAACGTCATCAGTTAATTTTGCATTTTTATTTAAAGGCATGATCTATTCGTGTTCGCCCGCTCACTAAATTTTAGTAAGGGACTTCGCTTAAATTATAAATTATTCATTGATGCTCGCTTTTAATTTTACCACCCAAAGTTCTCAATTCATTCAAAGCTTCGACTCCCTGACGCGCCTTGGGAACAACATCTTCCGGGCCTTTGCCCGGAGGATTGCCGTGCCATTCAAAACGCCTTTCCATGAAACTTACGCCCTTGCCCGGTATAGTGTGAGCGATTATCAAAGTTGGCTTTTCAAAAATCGCCTTGCCTTCTTCCACCGCTCCGACTATCGCTTCAAAATTATGCCCGTCTATTTCCAAAACATGCCAGCCAAACGCTTCATATTTTTCACGCAACGGCTCAAGCGGCATAACGTCTTCCGTATTTCCGTCAATCTGAATATTGTTCCGATCCATAATCTGAATCAGATTATAAAGCTTTTCCCGTCCCGCCATCATCGCAGCCTCCCAAGTCTGTCCGGCATCATGCTCTCCGTCGGAAGTAAGACAATATATCCAATTTTTCTTGTTGTCCATGCGACAAGCTATGGCCATACCCACGGCCTGCGATAATCCCGACCCTAAAGGACCGGAAGAAGTTTCCATTCCCGGCAACGTGATCCTGTGCGGATGACCCTGTAAGCGCGTTCCTAATTTGCGCAAAGTTTTTAATTCCTTAACGGGAAAATATCCGGCATGCGCCATGGCCGCGTACTGCACCGGACAAATATGCCCATTGGACAATAACAAACGATCCCTCGCCTCCCAATCGGGATTTTTAGGATCATGTTGTAAAATATGAAAATAAAGAGCGGTAAAAATATCCGCCATGCCCAACGAACCGGCGGAATGTCCGGATCCCGCCTCCACCAGCATTTCTATAATGGATTGGCGAACTTTGTTCGCCATTTCTTCAAGCTCTTTTACTTTTTCTTCATGCAAGTGCATTTTTCAAATCATTTATGGCCTGCCCGATATCTGTTTTGCCGTATATCGCGCTGGCGGCCGTTATTATATCCGCTCCGGCTGTTACCGCCTGCCTGGCGGTAACCTCGTTCATGCCTCCGTCAGCTTCTATTATACACCCCGGACACTCTTTTCGCACCGCTTTTATCTTGTGTAAAACTTCCGTATCAAATTTCTGGCCGGCCAAACCGGGATGAACGCCCAAAATCTGCACTAAATTTATTTTCTCCAAATAAGGATAAGGCTGCGTCCATGGAGTCTCCGGATTGATGGCAATGCCGACTTCCTTGCCCGCTTCGCGGCATTTTTCAATCACAAAATTGGGATCTGCCGCCGCTTCAATATGAAAAATTATACGTCGAAGATTGGGCAACAACCAATGGTCAATCTGCCGCTCAATCCTGTCTATCATAAGATGCGCCTCCAATAAAAGCGGGGTTTCCAGCCCTGCCAAATCCGCCGGATTATGCCAAATGGTATTCTTGGTAAAGGTGCCGTCCGCCGCGTCCAAATGCGCCCATTTGGCGTACGGCTCAACCATTTTGATTTTTTGTTTTATCTCCTCAAAGCTCTCCGTATTGATGGCGGGAATTATTTCAATCATATTTTTTTATCCGTCAATTTTTTTAAGACGGCGAACGTGCCGCTCTTCTCCCTGAAAAGCCGTATCCAGCCATAATTTAACTGCCTTTTTTGCGGTCTCTTCATCCAAAAAACGCGCGCCGAGCGAAAGAACATTGGCATTATTATGTTCTCGTGAAAGTCTGATTATCTCCTGCGCGGTTTCATTAAAATGCGGGCAATAAAAAACCACGGCACGCACGCCCCGGTAACGGTTAGCGACCATGGCCTCACCCTGTCCCGAACCGCCGAGCACAATACCTTTTTCATTGTCCGGATCTTTTGCCACCGCTTCGGCAACTGGACGGATAAAATCCGGATAATCGTCAACCGCGTCATAACCGAAAGCTCCATGATCTTTTACTTCATAACCAATCTCCGCGAAATAAGATTTTAATTTCTCTTTCAACTCAAAACCCGCATGGTCCGTACCGATATGAATCATAGTAAATTCTTTAACGCTTCAATGTGTTTTATCAGCATCGCGGAGTACCCCCACTCATTGTCATACCAGGAAAAAATCTTCACCAAATCGCCGTCCACCACGCGGGTCATTTGCAAATCCACGATCGCGCCGTACGGCTCGCCCAAAATATCCGTAGAAACTGTCTCTTCTTCCGTAACCGCTAAGATTCCTTCCCATTCCGGCTGACGGGCCGCCTCTTTAAAAATATTATTTATCTCTTCCACCGAAGTTTTTCGTCCCGCCACAAAAGTAAAATCAACCAACGAACCTGAAACCACGGGGACCCGAATAGCCACACCGTCAAATTTATTCAAAAGCTCAGGAATGGCTTTGGCGGTTACCAACGCCGCGCCGGTTGAAGATGGAACTAAATTTATGGCGGCCGCGCGCCCGCGCCTCCAATCTTTACCTTTAGTCGGACTATCCACCACCCCCTGCGTCGCGGTATATCCATGCACAGTATTAAGTATCGCTTTTTTAATTCCCGGATTTTTTAACATTACCGCCGCTATGGGAGTAGTCGCGTTCGTGGTGCATGACGCGTTAGAAGTTATAAGTCCTTCGGATAAAAAATTAATACCTACATTGGGCGTCGCAATTTTGGTCTTGCCTTCGTCCTTCGCCGGAGCGGTAATAACCACTCTTTTGGCGCCCGCGTCCAAATGAGGCTTCGCTTTGTCGTATGATTCAAAAACGCCGGTTGCCTCCACCACCACATCCACGCCCAGGCTGGCCCAGGGCAGTTTAGCGGGATCTTTTTCATTCAATACTTTAATTTCTTTGCCATCCACCATAATCGCCCCGTCTTTAGCGCTGACATTTTTTTTATACCGCCCGTAAACTGAATCATATTTCAAAAGATACGCCAGATTATCCGGATTGCTTAAATCATTGATGGCGATAATATCAATATCTTTATAGCCAAAAGCTTGGCGGAAAAATATCCTGCCAATCCTTCCGAAACCGTTTATCGCTATTTTCATAACTTTAAAAAATTATCTTATCTTAATATATTTTAACAAAAACAACGCCACGATTAAATGGATGCCGAAAAAAATTAAGCGTGCGTGGAGCCATTAACTTTAGTGGCCTCCAAAATACGCATAATGGCCAAAGAATACGCCGCGGAGCGCAAATTTATATTACGCTTTTTGGCAAACTCATAATCTTCGGAAAGGGTGCGCGACATAAAATCATCTATCTTCGTAAAAACATCTTCTTTGGAAAAAGCGGATCTCTGCCAGTTCGCGCTCCATTCAAAATAACTGCCCACCACGCCTCCGGAGCTCGCCAAAATATCCGGCATAACCATAACTTTATTTTTTTCCAGATAAGTATCGGCTAATGGCGTAATGCCGCCGTTGGCCATCTCTAAAATCATTTTAGCGCGCACTTTTTTCACATTGCTTTCGTTAATTTGCCCCTCCATGGCGGCGAGCACCAGCAAGTCCACATCCAGCGCAAGCAAAGATTCATTGGTAATATTAGGCGCGCCAATTTCACATTGACCCAACATTCCCCCGCTTATTTTGGAACAAATCTCTCTCACTTTCAGTCCCTTTTTATCATACATACCGCCCTTGGAATCCGATATGGCGACAACTTTAAATCCCGCTTCATCCAGAAAATTTATTATATGCGACCCCACATTGCCAACGCCTTGCACCGCGACAGTTTTTATCTTGCCGGCATTTTTAGTCATTTTTAGAACTTCGCGCAAAACCACGAATCCGCCGTAACCCGTAGCCGCGTTTCTCGCCGCGCTGCCGCCTACAATTTGCGGCTTGCCGGTAAACGCCGCGCTCTCAGCAAATCCGGAAAGCAAAGAAAATTCATCCGTCATCCACGCCATAATTTGCGGATTGGTGCCCACATCGGGAGCCGGAACATCCCTGGACGGCCCTATCAGCGGATACAAAATATCCACATAACCTCGCGACAATCTTTCCAACTCAATGGCATCCAAGGTTTTGGGATCCACTCTGATTCCGCCTTTAGCCCCTCCGTAAGGAAGCCCGATTGCCGCGTTTTTTAAAGCCATCAAAAGCCCCAACGCCTTTACTTCGTCTTCGGTGGTTTCCTGATGAAAACGAATACCTCCCTTAAACGGCCCCAGCGCGTCATTATATTGCACGCGCCACCCTTCAAAAATACGCATCTTGCCATTGGACATTTTTACGGGAATGGCAACCTTTACCGTGCGTTTGGGCGCGTAAAGTATCGGCAATAATTCGCGATTCGCATCCAAAGATGGGGCCGCTTTTTCTAAAAATTTTATCGTGGTATCAAAAAATGATGCCATAATTTTTTTAATTTAATAATTTTTTCCTGTTAATAATATACTCGTAAGCGGACAACGCGGCTTTGATCGCGTCACCCACAGAAATATTATTCTGTTTATATTTGGAATCGGATACATCACCGGCGGCCCAAATTCCCGGCACGCTGGAAGCCGCGGTTTTATGATCAATAATAATTTCTCCGCGCTCGTTTAATCGAACTGCGTCTTTGATAAAATCCGAGTTGGGCAAAGATCCTATTTCCACAAACACTCCGTCCAACGCGAGATTTTTTCCATCGCCGCTTTGCGTGTCAGCGTAACGCAAACCTTTAACAAATTTGTCTCCTAAAATTTCACGGATTTCCGCTTGGTAGACCGTTTCCACCCTGGAAGAATTCTTGATCTTGGCAAAGGTCACGGGGTCTCCCTTTACGGCATCAGATCGCACTAATAAGTATACTTTGGCGGCATAAGAAAGCAAATCCACTACGGCCTCTAGTCCGGCATTGCCACCACCTATTACCGCCACGGTTTTTCCTTTAAATATGGGCGCGTCGCAAGTCGCGCAATATGCCACGCCTTTTCCGGAAAATTCTTTTTCTCCGGGAATATTTAGTGTTCTGCGGCGCGCTCCGGAAACTACTATTAAAGTTGTGGCGCGATATTCTTCCCCACTTTGTGCTGTCACCGCGAACTCTTCACCGTCTTTTTTCACCATGGTGGCGCGTTTGCCCAAAATAATTTCTACGGATTCGGATGCGCGCGCGTGATCTTCTAATTTTTTAGCGAGATTGACTCCGGAAATAGACCTATCGCCTATCCAGTTTTGAATATCATCCGACGCCACGGACTGCCCGCCAAAAGACTCCGCCAAAAGCAAGGTTTTCAACTTCTTGCGCCCCGCGTACACCGCGGCCGCGGCTCCCGCAGGACCCCCGCCAATTATGATTAAATCATAAACCATATATTCATATTACACCCGCTTCAATTAAAATCCCACTCAACTTGGAGGTTCAACCTCCAAGTGTTATAGTAATATTATGAAAAGAATTGAGTTTGTGACAAATGAATATTATCATATTTTTAATCGCGGCGTAGATAAAAGAAAAATCTTTTTAGATTCAAATGATATGAAAAGGTTTTTCCAAAGTATGGAAGAATTCAATGCTGTTGAACCAATAAATAGCATCTATGAAAATTCCTTCCACAAAGCACTTGGAGGTTCAACCTCCAAACAGATAAAATTAGTCAATTTTATCTGTTATTGTCTTAATCCAAACCACTTTCATTTTATTTTAGAACCACTTATAGAAAAAGGTGTTGAAAAATTTATGCAACGATTGGGCACAGGATACACTATGTATTTTAACGAAAAATATAAGCGAAGCGGAGCGTTATTCCAAGGCAGATACAAAGCAACCTATATAAATGCCGAAAATTTATTATATGTTAGCGTTTATGTAAATCTAAATGATAAAGTTCATAAACTTGGAGGTTCAACCTCCAAGTCAAGCTGGAATGAATATATGTCAAACCAAAAACAAAAAACTGATTTTTGCGTTCAAAATATTATCTTAGAGCAGTTTAAAAATATAACGGAGTATAAAGAATACGCCGCGGAAACCATTAAAATCATTCAAGAGAAAAAAATTGATAAAAACGAAGACTTGGAGGTTGAACCTCCAAGTGATTATTTAAGCGCGGCGTCTATTAAGGATTGAAGCGCGGAAAATGGCTGCGCCCCGACTAATTTCTCGCCGTTTATAAAAACGGTTGGCGTGCCGGTTACGCCCAAAGACACTCCTTCGGTGGTGCTTTGCTTGACCGCGTCTTCGTATTTTTTACCGTCAAGACAGGCGGAAAATTCATCGCCATTTAACTTAAGTTCACCGGCAAATTTCTTTAAATTAGCGATAGAAAAATTGCCCTGATTCTCTCCGCTCTGATGGGAAAATAAATAGTCATGGTAATCCCAAAATTTTCCCTGATCCCCCGCGCATTTGGCCGCGCTGGCGGCATCAAGCGATTCCTGACCCAAAAAAGCAAAATCGCGGTATATGAATTTCGTCTGCCCCGTTTTCACGTAATTTTCCTTGAATTCAACAAGAGTCGTGTGAAAAAATTTACCGCAAAACGGGCACTGAAAATCGCTATACTCAATTACCGTAACCAAAGCTGAAGGATTGCCCAAAACAATATCCGAATCGCGCGGGCTTAAAATTTTGGAAGTAGCAACGGCCACAGTCGCGGAATCGCGAGAATTATCAACCACGCCGCCATTCACGTCTCCCCTGGCGCTCACATACAACACCGCCAACGCAATAATAAAACCCGCCGCCAGTATTGAACCGGGCATCATCAAAGATGATTTTTTTTCGCTTATTTCATTTTCCATGATTATATTTCTTTCCAGGTCGGACTTGCTATCAACACATTAAATAATACTTCAACCGTATCTGTTTTGCCATCAGCTCCAGTTCCCTGAATTGAAACACCGTAAACGCCCTGTGTCGTGCTACTTGGGATACAAACATTGAACTTTGATCCAGTTGAATATTGAGCAGAACTTAAGCTTAAAGGCGTAAAGCTATAAGTATTGTGACTTAACCCTCCCCAATCCGACACCGACAAAGTAACATCTTTATTATAACCGGTTCCCAGATCGTTGACTGTTATAGTTGTTACGTCGGCGCATGATTCCGCGGCTCCTTTTGCAAAAGTTACGGGAACAGATGACGGCGCGGCTTCAAGATTGAAATACGGCTGTACCTCTGGAAACTCTCTTACGCAAGTAGCGGAACATCCGTCACCGGATACGACATTACCATCGTCGCATTCTTCAGGCGACTCTAATATATTATTTCCACAAACAGCTGTTTGCGCCGCCTGCACATTAACCGTAACGCTTGACGAAACCGAGCCTTTTGGTCCGGTACAATTCAAAGTATAAGTCGTAGTTTGAGTGGGAGTAACATCAAAATAGCCGCTCGGCAATGTTATCGCGTGCCCGTTCCATGTTGAATCTACGGGAGAACTAGATGGCGTGCAACTGTCCACATTTTGCACGGTCCAAGTCAAACGGGCGCTCTGTCCTTGATTTATAGTTACGGAACTAATAACACCATTGGCCTTTGTCTCTACCAGCGGTATATCAAAAAAAAGCGCGTAAACTTTATAAGGAGCGAATCCGCAAGTATTGGTGTCCCCGCCAAAATTTTCACAATTAAAACTTAGCCATCCTATTACCGTATCGCTCCAAGCGTAATTTCCCAAATCTCCGGTACTTGAATTAACTGTCACGCCATAACTCGCGCCGGATAAACTAATCCAGCCCTCCCAGCCTCCTCTTTCAGAATCCCGATAAGCCAAAGCTCTTGCCCAACCGGATAATTTACCTGAATCGGAATTATATCTCGCCTCGCAAACGCCACTCGGGCACCCCACCAAATCAAAGGCATGAAAACTGATCCAACCGACATTGTCGGACCACGCATAACCGGACAAAACTCCGGACGCATCAATTATCACACCGTAATTGGAAGTCGCGCACGAGCTGGTATTTTCACAACTGAAACTAAGCCAACCGATATTGTCAGACCACGCGTAACCGTGGAGGGGCGCATCACCCGTGGCGGCTTCACTGCCAGGAACTTGAACGCCCAATAAAAGCGCCAAAGCCGCTACTAAAAATAAAATCCTAAAATTTACCAGTGAACGCATTTAATAAAAAATTATCAAAAAATGTTATCGCGGCGCGAGTGGCAACGGAAGTTCCGGAAGCTCTGGCGGCAATTCGGGCGCCACAAACTTCGGTTGTACGATCAAAACAATTTTCTTAGCGGTAAAATCCATCTTGGTTTTGATATTTTCCGAAGCTTCAACCGTAACGCTGTCTCCCGCCTTCAAATCCGACAACGTTATCTTGGTCTCCTTGGGAGCAAATTGCCCATTTTTAATATCTTCTTGCGTAGGCAATGCCAAAGGATCAATCTTCGTAAATTCGGTTGTGCCATCCACAGTAATTCTACGTGTTTCCACCTTTACTTCCTCCCCAGGCAAAAACTGCTTCGACAAAGATGGTGACTCAACCACCACAAAACCGTCTCCAATCTCTTTTATCGTACCTCCTACGGACAAAATTTCATTAGGCGCTGGCGGCACAAACATTTCCAATGCTTTTTGATAGCGCGCCAACTCGGCTTCCACCTTATTCACTTTTTGCATACCCATATAATATCCGCTGAATCCCGCCACTAAAATTAACGCGACCGCAACTAAAAGTATATTGTTATTTTTTAAATCCATATTTTTTATTATTTTTTTAAATTATTAATTTTCGTTTCTAATTCGTCTACGCGCCCTTTAAGCAGATCATTTTCCGCTTTTAATTCTTTGACGGCTTCCACGAGAAGCGGAGTCATTTCGCCAAGCGTTATGTTGTAATAGCCCGTCTTATTATCCTGCCCGACGACCTCCGGAACAACCGGCAAAACCTCTTGAGCTATAAAACCGATATGATTTTCATTCGTGGCATCCTCTTTCCAAACATAATTAACGCCGCGAAGTTTTAATACCTTTTCCAAAGCGCCGGTAATGGTGGAAATGTTCGTTTTTAAGCGAGCGTCCGAAGAACTGGTCCATGCTTTATTTCCTCCACATCCAGCGCTAGAGTCCGCCTGACACCAAACGCCCCAACCATCACTAGATTGCCCACGAACACCATTAGCTCCAAAACCATAAACACCGTAACTATTGCTCTGGCCATAAACGCCATAAATACTACCAGCGCCACTGACACCAATATCGCCCCCAACGCCACTGACACCAACAGTAGAGCTATTGCCAAAAACACCGCTATTGCCACCATACCCATAAACGCCATAGCCTCCATCGGAAGAAGCCTGACCGTAAACACCGGTAGAGCCAGTTAACGCACCGGCGCCATAAACGCCATACCACTGGCCAGTGCCATAAACGCCAGTGGTACCACCAAAGCCCTGAACAGCGTAACTACTGCCACTACCAATAATACCAGCTCCGGGGAATCCTGTATTTCTAATTGTACCATTTACATCCAATTTGTAGCTCGGACTCACCGTCCCGATGCCGACGTTGCCGCCCTTTAATCTCATCACTTCAGCGGCATTTGCGTAAAAAAC
>JACROR010000014.1 GCA_016214345.1 Candidatus Niyogiibacteriota bacterium | reverse complement strand
ATAATGCCATTACTGGGTGAGGGACCCGTAGCCCCTCACCCAGAAAGCCTTTGTTATGTTTTACCTATACATTATCAAAAGCAAAAAAGATGAGAGTATTTATATAGGATATACAAATGATCTCAAAAGGCGTTTTGCGGAACATAATGGAAAGAATAATAAATCCACAAAACACAAAACTCCTTTTGAGCTCATTTATTATGAAGCTTATAAGTCCAGAGCCGATGCCAAATATCGAGAGAATAATCTTAAGCACTTTGCCCAGGCGCATAGCCAGCTTAAGAAAAGGATAAAGAATAGTTTGGCATAAAGGCTTTCTGGGTGAGGGGCCCGTAGCTTAGTGGCAGAGCACCCGGTTTGCATCCGGGAAACGGGAGTTCGATTCTCCCCGGGTCCATAAAAATAAGGAGTCCGCCCTGGGCGGACGACTATATTTTTGTAGGATGCCGCACAAATATGCGGCGCCACAATTTTTTGATCTATCATATTCATGAAAACAAAAGTTAAAAAAATATACAGCGCGGATGACCCGAGCAAATCGGCACGGCAATTAGAGGCCGATTTGGCGGCAAAAGACGCCCAGATCGTGGAGCGTGACGCGGAAATAGACAAATTGCGCGCGTTGGTGACCAAAGATGAATTGACCGGAGTTTTGAATCGCCGCGGATTTTTTGAAGAATTGAACAAAATTTTTGATGATATACATTTTGCCAAGAAGCACGCGGAATCCAGAAAGCATTTCTTCATTGATTCGGCCGCGCTTTTATATATCGATGTGGATAATTTCAAGCCGGTCAACGACATTTTTGGACATGCCGCGGGCGATAACTTGCTAAAAAAAATAGTTTCGTTGATGGAGAAAGAGGTCAGGCGGGTTGATTTTATAGGAAGATTGGGAGGAGATGAATTTGGTATCGTATTGGTGGGATCTTCCGCGGACGGCGCTTTCATGCAGGCGGAAAAAATAAGGCATATTGTGGCGAAATCTATCATGGTCCCCAAAAAACGGGGCAAAAAATCGCCCAAAGTAACTTTGAGCATAGGCGTGGTTTCTTCGGATGACGCGGATACACCGGAAAAATTTATAGAGCGGGCGGATTTTGCCATGTATGAGGCAAAGCACGACCACGGCGGCAATAAAGTTATTCGTTATTTAGAGGTATAATAAAAATATGCTGGATATAAAATTTATCAGGGAAAACGCGGATCTGGTAAAAGAAGCGGTTCGCAAGAAGCGTTTGAATTTTAACGTAAATGAACTTTTGGATATTGATGGCAAACGTAGGGCAATCCTTACGGAACTTGAGGACCTGCGCGCCAAACAGAACAAGTCTTCCGAAGGAGTGGCGCGAGCCGGTTCTGATGCCGAACGGCAGGCGTTGATTGAAAAGTTACGTGAAGAAAAAGCGATACTTTCCGCGAAAGAGGAAGAATTTTCAAAATTAGATGAAAAATGGCAAGCATTGATGCTTCTTGTGCCGAATATCCCTGATCCGAGCGTGCCTGATGGCGAGACTGATGCTGACAATATTGAGACGAGAACCTGGGGTGATATGCCGCAGTTTGATTTTCCGGTTAAAGACCATATTACGCTTATGCGTGTTCTGGATCTTGTGGATTTTGACCGTGGTACGAAAGTGGCGGGATTCCGAGGATATTTTTTGAAAAACGAGGGCGCGCTTTTATCCATGGCGCTTTGGCAATTTACGCTTGAAGAATTGCGCCTCAAAGGTTTTACACCGTTTTTGGCGCCATCTTTAGTAAGGGAGGAAAATTTTATCGGTACCGGTTATTTGCCGCACGGCAAAGATGAACTTTATGCCACGCAAGATAGTTTGTATCTGGCCGGCACTTCGGAGGTGTCGATGATGGGCTTTTATCGCGATGAGGTGTTGGATGAAAAAATGTTGCCTATAAAATATGCGGCCTTTTCGCCGTGTTATCGCCGCGAAGCGGGCAGTTATGGCAAGGACACCAAGGGCATTTACCGCTTGCATGAATTCATGAAGGTGGAACAGATCATTTTATGCCACGCCGATCATCAGGAATCCGTTAAATGGCATGAAGAGATCACGAGTAATTCCGAGGAATTGGTGAAAGCATTGAAATTGCCGTATCGCGTGGTTACGAATTGCGGAGGAGATCTGGGCCAGGGGCAGGTCAAGAAATACGACATTGAAGTGTGGGTGCCGTCGGAGAAGCGTTATCGCGAATCGCATTCCGCTTCTTATTTCCATGATTTTCAGACACGCCGCCTCAATATTCGTTATAAGGGCGAGGATGGCAAGATGCGTTTCGCGCATTCGTTGAATAATACGGCGATCGCCACTCCGCGCATATTGATCTCTATTTTAGAAAATTATCAGCAGAAAAACGGCTCGGTAAAAGTGCCGGAAGTTTTACGGAAATATTTGGGGAAAGAGGTTATAATACCAAAATAATTTTATGGTTAAGGATGCCTTGTATTATTCCCGCCAATTCAAGAGAAGGCGCTTTTTGCGGCGTTTGGTTTTTTTGCTGTTTATTTTAAGCATGGTGACCGGCGGAATAATTTATTTTTTCCGCGCGCCTTATTTTCGCGTAAAAAATATAGAAATTGACGGATTAAGCGGATTGGCGCGGGAACAAGTTTTGCGCGAAACTAAAACGCTTATTTTTGGCAATATGGCGTTGGTGTTTCCGTATGACAATATGTTTGTTGTATCCACGGATAAGCTGGCGGAAAATTTGAGCCGGAAGTTTTTGGACATTAAAGATCTTACCGTGGCTCGCCAGTGGCCTTCCGGTTTAAAAATAGGCGGATCGGAACGCGTAACATGGGCCATATATTGTCGCGCTCCCGTTTTGTCCAAGAGCGAAGCGATTGGTTACAAAACGCAGTCCAGCGAGCTATTGCGAGTCGTGGCTCCCGTTTTGTCCAAGAGCGAAGCGATTGGTTACAAAACGCAGTCCAGCGAGCTATCACGAGTCGTAAACGCGTGTTTTTTGGCGGATAGCGGGGGTATGCTTTTTTCCGGCGCCCCCGATTTTCAAGGCAATTTATTGCTGAAAATTTATGATGAACGAGGTGTCGCGTTGAAAACGGGCGACGCAGTGTTTAATTTAAAGGATTTTTCGATCATGGCGGAATTTGTCGTTCAATTGGAAAACGATCTGAATAATCGTGTATCGCGTATTGTTTTAAAAGATGGCGGTGTTAAAGAGTTTTATTTGAAAGACTGGTATGTTTTGACGGACGACTCCGTGGATTATAAAACCGCGCGGAATAATTTAAATTTAACCCTTTCTGAAATAGGAGATAATCGTGGCCTGTTGGAGTATATAGATTTGAGATTTAGCAACAAGATTTTTTATAAATTCAAATGAGCGGTGAAATATCGAAAGTACTCTTTATTTAAAATTTATATATAAAGATTGAGGTTCCGGCGCGGGTTACGGGACTTTTATTTTGCAGCCACTCGTACGAATCAATCGGATTTTTCGTAAAACTTCTTACGGGAGAGCCTCGGCTCCCTTCCAGATTGCTGACTGATATGGCAAACCAATCACCGGCGGATGGTTGTCCTCTGGACGACCACCACGGTTCAGACGCGCCATTTAAATAATACGCGGGAGATCCTCCGCCGAAATAGTCCAATTTTATTTTTTTTATGCCGACATCATCCATAACATCGCGAAGCCGTTTTAAATCTTGTCCCCAATCATAATTGGAGTCAACGATATATTTGTATCCGTTCATGGGGCCTCCGCCCAATTCGTTAAAATAAGAAAGGTAATATGGGAAAGCGAGCATTGTTTCCAATAGCATCCACAAGACAATAATTCCGACCAAGACATATTTAGGAGTGGAGGCGATGTATTTTTCGTATAATGATTTCATCCATTCCATGAAATTTCTGGGATCGGTGATGCTCACGTATTTTATCCATTTGATTATTTCACGCGACACCAAAAGATAAATAAAGGGGAAGGTTGGCAAGACATGGCGCACGCCTATGTTCAAATTGCTCTTCATGGAATACGCCCAGTAAGCGGTTACGAAGATTAGCGCGGTGGCAAGCGTAAAATTATCGCGTATCCATTCCACGACAGCATCAAAAGATTTTACGCCGCTTCTATATATGTAGGTAAGGGCGAGCAGGCCGGCTATGAGCGCGAGAATGAGTAGCCCCAGTTGTTCTTTAAGTAAAAAAGCGACCGGGAAATAGTACCACCACGCGGTATTCGCAATTTCGCCCAAGAAATACGCCGTGTTGCCGCCCGCGGCGCGTTGCATAACCATTAAAATTCCCAAAAAATATTCTCCCAAGGGGCGAAAAAAAGCATGTCCCGCCATCCAGGTTGTGCTGTCGGCCAACAATCTTATGCCGAAAGAATTCAATATGAATTCCGTGTCGCGTATTTGCCGTTCCACGGGATAATTCCAAACATGATAAGCGTAAAATATCCAAATAATTGCCAGTCCTATCAGAAAAATTAAAATTATTTTGCCGAAAATTTTTAATTCCGCTTTCAGGATGTGGATCGCTTTTTCCCACCACGAAAACATAAATTTGGTTTGCGTGTAATTTTGCGCGAACGCCCATATGGCGCCCAGTAATAAATAAAACGGCCCGAGAAGCACCAGCGAAAATTTTAAAAGTTGCGCTGTGCCGAACGCGAGCCCGGCTATTGCCAGATATTTGATTGGCTTTTCGCCTGACGCGTCTTGTTCCAAAAATTTAATAAAAGTGACGAATCCGATAAAAAATCCGAAAGCGGCCGCGACATCCGTAGTTACATAACGGCCGTGGGCTATGAAGGTGGGAGATGTGGCGAACAAGAAAAGCGTAAGCAGCCCCATGCTGTTACCGTATCTGTTCCGTACCCATCTAAATAGCAACCAGCCCAAGAGAATGGTCAAAAGCATGATGGGCAGGCGAGATAAGTGGAGTATGGTGTCAGGATTATTGCCTGATTCGTAAAGGAAAACGGAGCCTAACGCCCATTGCCCGTTGATGTCTTCCTGCCAGTATTTGGAATTCGACGGAAAATTTAAATTTGCGAATAAAAGGGGAAAAGCCGCGAGGTCTTTGGCCAACGGGGGATGTTCGGGATTCAGGCGGTAGTCTTTTTGCGTCAGGTATGAATAGCCGGCCGGAATATGGGCGAGTTCGTCCATGATTGCAGTTTCGTTCCACGCGGAAAAAAACATCAGGCCGAACATGAGCGCCAAAAGCAGGCATGCTACGCCATTAGTCATAAATTTGGAAAGCATAATACTATTATATACCAACCATTCGGACTTTGCATGGGGCACGTTTTGTGGTAAGCTCTGGGCAGTAAAAAAGTTGTTTGAAAATTCAACGAAAGTAAATTACAGGAGGTTGGCATGTTTGACGCACATGGATTGGATGACAGAGGGATTCTGCCCTATGATGGCGAAACGGAAGAACAATTCGTAAAGCGTGGCAATGCCATTTTGGACGCGTCCGTGCGCTTAAAAAATGCGCAATTAATCAACTCGGCGAGATCTTATGCCAATTCCAGTTCAGATTATTTTCTTAACAATCTGGATTATAGTTTATTTGATTATGACGATGCTATGAGGCGAGATGCTTTGGCGTATATGTCCACCAAATATGGTATGAACCTGACTTGGGTGCGTTTTTTTGAAATATCCACTGACGATGAATTGCAAAATATATTGGGTGGTGTTGCCATGCGGCAGAATCAGCGGCTCAATAATATTAGCGTGGTGATCCCGGTAATTTTTATCAGAGAATTTTCCACGCGCGTTATGACGCATGAATTGATCCACGCGAGTAGGGCGGATATTCTAGAAAGTTATAATCGATTTTTTTGCGGAGATTCCGATGATATTATTGAGGCGTATGAAGAACGAGTGGCGCACAATAGATTTTATCGCGGTAATTTTTGGAATAATTTCCATCTTAGCGTTCATATTCGGGATATATATCGCGCGCGCCGCAAACTGGAAAAATATTTTGACGATAAGGCGGGATATGTTTTTATCCGCCTTAGTTACGCAGAGGCTACGCGTTCATTGTTCAATGCGCGAAGTCCCTTTGAATTCATCAAAGAGCGCGGTGATAACTTAAAATTTAAGATCATGGCCGAGAAACTCGGCTTGTAAATGATTAGACGACCCGTCAGCCTAAGGCTGACGGGATTTTATTTTCGTAAAAAGATGAAGCTTTGCTCTAAATAAGCGTTAAGCAAGGGAATTTGTTTTTGAAGCGATAAGACAATGTCGGAATCGTATTCCAGCATGGTTATGACGCAGGTTTGCGCGCAGGATATTTTTTGCAGTTCCGCGGGCAATAAGTATGTGATATTTTTAATTTTTTGTTGAGAGGGCAGAAAGGTGTTGGTTAAGAACATAACGGTTTGGCTGGGCATGGGTATACCGCGCACATCACCGCCCGGCGCGTTGATGATCACGTATTTGGGCGTATCATTCGGCTGCGTGGCGAGCCAGTGTCCTAAATTAACGTAATTGCCGCTAAAAGCGTAAAAGGTATTTTCATTTTTTCCCCAGCGTTGGAAATATTGGATATAGGCTTGCGCCGCAAGGGCGATCGCGAGTATGGCGAACAAAACGAGCATCTGCCGCGTCGTCCACTTTGAAGCAATGTGGTCGAGTAGCCGATCCGCGCCTACGGCTGCCAAAATCATCACCGGAGGGATCACGATAATGGCGCGGAGCGCGTGCGGTATGCCTTCGTTGGAAACGACTACCGGCAAAAGTCCTATGGCGATCCACAANNNAATTTAAAAATGTGCGTGACTCGGTGACGCACATTTCGCGAATGGCGGTAATAATTCCTACAAGAAATAAAATGCCGATCGGCCACCAGAGTTCCGGGCTGCCGGACAAATTGTGCCGCCAGTTATAATCTCCCGCAAACCAAAACATTCCGGCGGTTTTTACGATATTCAGCCCGAATTGCTGCAATGGCGCGGCAGTTGAAAAAACCGAGAGCTGGGAAGTTCTGCCCAAAAAATCCGCCGGATTTTCCAAGAAATAAATTCCCAATGGCGCGGCGGCTAGCAAGGCGAACAATATGAATATCGCCAGCTGGCATATGGCGCATTTCGTACCGCTTTTTTTTGGTTGCAATATTTTTAAAAAAGGAAAGATAAGAAGCAGGGGCGCCACGCGATAGGAAATATAAGAATAAAATCCCAAGCCGAATAAAATACCGCCGAACGCCGATTTGAATGTGCTCCACGCGTTTTCCGGTTCGTCGTTTTGCCGTTCATTTACGGCGCTCCATAAAAAGTACATGCTCCATACCAAAAAAAACGGCGCCATTATGGCGCGGAATCCGATTCGTGAAAAGTTGATGTGCCAAAATGAAGTGGCGATAAAAAACGAGGCTAAAAGCGCCAGCCGATCGCGCCTGAATAATTCGCGCGTTAGAAAAAAAGTTCCCAGCACGGTTAAAATGCCGAATATCGCGGAAACCAGGCGCAGCGCCCATGGTTCGTTGCCGAATATTTTTATGGATAGCGCTTGCAAATTTATAAAAAGCCCCTCGCGTCCGTTATTTTCAGGATAGAAAATTTTGTAATTGCCCGTGACCGTTGCTTCCAAGGCGTTGTTCCCATTCATGGCCTCGTCCGGATACAATCCGGGCGGCAGGGTTTTCAGATCCCATAATCGCAAAAAAGATGCCAGGGCGATTATGAAAATTAACAATAAAAGGGTTTTTTTGCTCATATAAACGTTATTTGCCGCAATTTTATATATTTATTGTAGCTTATATTTATGTTATTATCTATTTATGGAAAATATGGGTTCCAAAATTGAAAATCCCGCGCAAGAAATATCCGCGTTGAAGGAGCGTTTGGCCGCGTTGGAGGGCGGATATGGAGAACCGTCTGTTGAAAAGGTTAGGCCTGAAATAGCGCGCGAAGCATTGACCCGACATTTGAAAGAAACGCGCGAACGGGCGAGCGACGCTTATAAAATTTCTCCGGAAGAAGCGCACCGCTGTTCGCTTGATATTGAAGAAAAAAAGACGGAAGAAGCGCGAATTGACGCGTTATTTGAATTGGCGCGCGATAAAGGAATCACCAATGCTTTTGAGGTGGCCGGGGGGTTGGGGAGCCCGCACCTTTTAGACGCATTTCACGACGCTTTTATAAAACGCCATGATGAATTTTTAAGATAAAAAGATGACGTCTGTCCAGTTATTTTATCTTTATATAATCTTAAGCGGCATTTTGTCGGTCTTGGTTTTGTCATGGTGGTTTTTGGCGAGGACGCGGAGAAGGGCGCATTTGTCGCGGGAGCTTGATCTGGTGCTTTATGAGATTACTCAGCCGCAAGAGGAAAGTAAAGAGGCCGGTAAAAGTTTTAAAGATCTAATTTCCGTGATGGAGCAGTTTTATGTCGGCATGTCGTCTATTGCCGAAAAGGGTTGGAGGGCGTGGTTTTCCGGTCCGGCATATTTTTCATTGGAGCTCGCCTTGCCCAACGTGGGGGCAGAAACCACTTTTTTCGTGGCAGTGCCGCGCGAACGGGCGAGATTTCTGGAAAAACAGATAGAGAGTTTTTTTCCGCACGCCAAGATCATAACGCAAAAAAATGATTACAACATATTCAATCCCAAAGGCGCCGTGGCGGCAGGTTATTTTACCGTGTCAAAAAATCCAATCTTGCCCTTGCGGATTTATTCAAAATTGGACGCTGATCCCTTGGAAGTGATCGCCAACGCTTTTTCCAAAATGCAAACAGAAGGCGAGGGGGCGTCGCTTCAATTAGTGATGATGCCGGATGACAGCGGTTTCGCGGAAAAAGTTAAAGACGCGCTGGAACATTATAAGCGGACCGGCAAATTGATGGCTATAAGCATAAACTGGATCGCGCGCTTTGTTGATCTGGTGGACCATATATTTTTCGGACATACGCACAAAGAGCAAAAAAGCGAGACCATATTTGATGAGAATATCGCGAAGCTTTTGGGGGATAAATCTTCTCGAATGTTTTTTAATGTTAATGTGAGATTAGTGGCGTCCGCTTCCACGCAGGCAGAGGCGGATATGGTATTGAAAGAATTGGAAGGGTCGTTCGCGCAATTCGCCGAGCCGCAAGGCAATAATTTTCAGTTGACGCGCGCTAAAGGCAGAGATTGCGATAAGCTGGTCTACCAATTCATCATGCGTGATTTTAATAAAAAACAAGCGGTACTTTTGAACACCGCTGAATTAACCGGAGTTTTTCATTTTCCGGTGGGATTCGTGTTTGCTCCCAAGCTTAAATATCTGAAAGCGAAAGACGCGCCGCCGCCGGTGGAGTTGCCGAAAACCGGAGTATTGTTGGGCAGAAGTTCTTATCGCGGCGAAGAAGTGAATGTCCGCATGGCGCGAGACGACAGAAGGCGTCATTTATATGTTGTGGGGCAGACCGGAACGGGCAAGTCTTATTTTATGCAAAATATGGTTCGTCAGGACATTGAAGCGGGCGAAGGCGTGTGCCTGATTGATCCGCACGGAGAAATGGTGGAAAATATTTTGGGATGGATTCCGAAAGAACGGATGAATGATGTCATGGTTTTTGATCCCGGAAATATTGAAAGGCCGCTTGGCTTGAATATGTTGGAATATGATCCGGCGCGTCCCGAACAAAAAACCCTCATTATAAACGAGTTGCTCGGCATTTTTAACAAGCTTTTTGACATGTCGGTTGCCGGCGGTCCTATGTTTGAACAATATTTTAGAAATGCCGCGATGCTGGTTATGGACGATCCGGCGTCCGGTAATACGCTTTTGGAAATTGGCCGCGTGCTTGCCGATAAAACTTTCCGAGAATATAAATTATCACGTTCGCAAAATCCCGTGGTGAAATCTTTTTGGAAAGATGTGGCGGAAAAAGCGGGCGGGGAAGCGTCGCTGCAAAATATGGTGCCTTACATCACTTCCAAATTTGACACTTTTCTTACCAACGAGATTATGCGCCCGATAATTATGCAGGAACATTCCGCGATAAATTTTAGAAAGATCATGGACGAGGGCAAGATTTTGCTGGTTAATTTATCCAAGGGACGTTTGGGCGATATTAACGCGCATCTGCTCGGCTTGATTATTATAGGCCGTTTGTCCATCGCCGCGCTTTCCCGCGGAGACATGCCGGAAGAAAAACGACGGGATTTTTATTTGTATATAGATGAGTTCCAAAATGTTACTACCGATTCCATTGCCACGATTTTATCGGAAGCGAGAAAGTACCGTTTGGTGATGTCCGTAGCGCACCAATTTATCGCGCAGTTGGCGGAGAATGTGAAAAAAGCCGTGTTCGGTAACGTGGGATCCATGGTGAGTTTTCGCGTAGGCCCCGAAGACGCGGAATTTATGGCAAAACAATACGAACCGGTTTTCTCCGCGCAGGATCTGATGAATGTGGAAAATCAAAACGCTTTCGTGAAGTTACTGATAAACGGGCAGGCATCGCGCCCATTTAACATGCGGACAGTGCCCGCGCCAAAAGCGAGCCTTGAAATTGCCACGGCCGTCAAAAAACTTTCCGCCGAAAAATATGGCAGGCCGAAGGCGGAGGTGGAAGCAGAGATACAAAAGAAATATATTTAAAAAGATAATTTATTTAATTATGGAAGAAGCGCGAATAATGGAAATTGGCACAAGAGATTTTAAATTAGGCGTGGCCGCTGGAATTTTGAGCGGCATTTTGGTGTTGCCGATTTTGGCAAATCTGGGATTTTTGAACGCGGTCGCGGCCGTTTTGTTTGTTGTGGGAATGCCTGTTGCCTGGGTGATCGGGCTTTTTTTGGTGCGCAAAATCGCCGGCACGCGGCTTTGGATGTATCAGGCGGCGAAATTTATTGTTACGGGATTTCTTAATACCGCTCTTGATTTTGGCGTATTAAATTTACTTAGCTTTATGACTGGTATTTATTCGGGAGTTAACATAATATTTTTAAATAGCGTTTCTTTTGCCGTTGCCGTCAGTAACAGTTATTTTTGGAACAAGTATTGGACATTTGGGCAGAAGGGCGGAGCGCGCGTAGGCGAATTTGCGACCTTTGTGATCGTTGCCTTTATAGGACTTTTGGTGAACAGCGGCGTGGTGTTTGTCATTACCACTTATGTGCCGCGCCTGGACGGCATAGATCCGGCGCTTTTGGAAAATATAGCCAAGGCCTTGGCTACCGGATTTTCTTTGATCTGGAATTTCGTGGGCTTTAAATTCATAGTGTTCAAAGCATAGAGCGATTTCAAGTTAATATTTTAGCCATGAAAGAGGTCGTTTTGTATAGAAAATACCGTCCTAAAAATTTTTCCGAAGTTTTAGGACAGGATCATATTGTTAATGTTTTAAAGCGCGCGCTGGAATTAAACAGGGTGGCGCATGCTTATCTTTTCGCGGGACCTTATGGCACGGGCAAAACCACGGTGGCGAGAATTTTGGCGCGCGGGGCTGTATGCTCCGCGGGCGAAGCGCGGCCGTGCAACAAATGCGAGATATGCGAAGAATTTGCGGCGGGACATGCCTTTGATCTGGTGGAATTGGACGCGGCGTCTTCGCGCGGCATTGATGAGATACGAACGCTCCGCGAAGCGGCGGAGCTCATGCCTTTTCGCGCGCCTTACAAGGTTTATATTATAGACGAAGTGCACATGCTGACGCGCGAAGCTTTTAACGCGTTGCTTAAAACTTTGGAAGAACCGCCGGCGCACGTGATCTTTATTTTGGCGACCACCGAGTTGGCCAAAGTTCCGGATACTATAATTTCCCGATGCCAGAAATTTGATTTTCATAAAATTCCCGAGGATGTTTTGCAGAAATCGCTTGTTGCTGTGGCTAAAAAAGAAGGAACGGAAATTGACGCCGAGGCGGCGGGTTTGGTATCGCTTTTTGCCGATGGTTCGTTCCGCGACGCGCAAAGCATGTTGGGTCAATTAGTCTCTGTGAGCGGAGAGAAAATTCAAGGCAGTGATGTGCGGATGCTTTTCGGGGCGCCACCCGCTTCTTTGGTAGGGCGGATGACGGAGGCCGTGTTGGCAAAAGATCCGAATCGGGCCGTAAGCGCGGTTGATGAAATGGTGAAATCCGGAATTGATCCGCAAATATTTTTGAAATTTTTGCTTCGGGATTTCAGGAATATGTTTCTTTTGAAAATGCGTCCGGAATATGAAAAAGAACTTGCTAAAATGATGCCGGATGGGACGGTGATGGATTTGAAGAAAAACGCGGATAAGGCGGGGGAGAAAGAGTTGGAGCAAATATTATCGCTTTTGATAGAAACCTACAGCGCGCGTAAATTAAGCTACTTGCCGCATTTGCCGTTAGAGCTGGCCATTGTCAAAGCCGCGATGAGGAGTTAAAAATGATATATTGTCGGGCATTCTCGCGCGTAAAGTTCCAGGGTCGTCTAATGGTAGGCTCCCTGTTTGTCCAAGAGCGAAGCGATTGGTTACAAATAGCAGTCCGGCGAAGGCGTAAGTCCGAGCAGGAACACCGCCCGGCGCATGTCCCGCACATACCTGAGGGGTCGTCCAATGGTAAGACAGCGGCCTTTGGAGCCGTTTATCTAGGTTCGAATCCTAGCCCCTCAGGTATGTGCGGGAGAGGCGGATACCTGCCTGCCGGCCGGCAGGTCTTGGTTCGAATCCAGGCCCTGGAACTTTACGCGGGAAAATAATTTTATGACGCAAAATGAAGCTTTAAATATTTTGAAGACCGGAGCAAACGTGTTTTTGACCGGTGAGCCGGGGGCGGGGAAGACGCATACGGTAAATAAATTTGTGAACTATCTGCGCTCTTGCGGCGTGGAGCCGGCAGTGACCGCTTCAACCGGTATCGCCGCGACACACATCAACGGAATGACCATCCATTCGTGGAGTGGGATTGGCGTTAAAAAATTTCTTTCGGAATACGACTTGGAGGAGATTGCCGGCAAAGAACGCGTCGTGAAACGTCTGCGCGCGGCGACTACGCTTATCATTGACGAGGTTTCAATGTTGGACGGTCGGACGCTCGCAATGGTGGATCAAGTTTGCCGCACGGTAAAAAATTCGGAGCACCCGTTCGGCGGTTTGCAAGTCGTCTTAGTCGGCGACTTTTTTCAATTACCGCCGATTGCCCGCGATGGCGAGACATCGCAGTTCGCTTTTGAATCCATCGTTTGGCAAAGCGCGAATCCGATCGTTTGCTACCTTTCTGAACAGTATCGGCAGGAAGACGCCGAGTTTTTGGAGATTCTCTCGGCGCTTCGTTCCGGAAATGTTACCAGCCGCCACAAAGAGTGTTTGCTTAAACGCTGCGCGGCGATTGATGATAAAAATAACGCTGGCAGTCACGCTGACATCCCGAAACTTTTTCCGCACAACGCCGATGTTGACCGAATTAATTCGGCGGAACTCGCGAAGCTATCAAGTCCGGCGCGCAATTTTGTGATGACGGGCCGCGGTAATCCGCTCCTTATTGAACAATTGAAGCGCGGTTGTCTTTCGCCGGAAACATTAATTCTTAAAAAAGGCAGTCGCGTGATGTTCACGAAAAATAGTTTTGATGGCAAGTTCGTGAATGGCACGACCGGGGAAGTCGTCGGATTTACGAGTAACGGCGGCGTTCCGTTGGTTAAGACACGCAATGGAAGAACGGTCGCGGTCGAACCGGCGGAGTGGGGGATTGAGACCGACGGCAAAGTGCTTGCCAAGGTAATTCAAGTGCCGCTTCGTCTTGCATGGGCGATTACCGTGCACAAGAGCCAGGGGATGTCGCTTGACGCCGCTTTTATTGATCTCTCAACCACTTTTGAATTCGGCCAGGGGTATGTGGCGCTTTCGCGCGTACGGACGCTTAACGGTCTTTATCTCGGCGGATTAAATGACAAGGCGTTTCAGGTACATGATCGCGTGCTCGCGCAAGATTTTAAATTTCGCGCGGCATCGCTTGAGGCGCAGGAGACGTTTGGCGAAATGGCGCCGGCAAAGTTTGCTAAATTGTGGATGGATTTTTTAAATGTTTCCGGCGGCAAGCCGGGCGTGGGACCGAAATTAAAACATAAGGGACGGGTGAAAGGCGGCAGTTTGGAAGAAACGTTGAAATTGTTGAAGTTAGGAAAAAATCTCGCCACCATTGCCACGGCGCGGGGACTAGCTGAAACTACCATTATAGGACATTTGGAAAAACTTCATTCACAAGAAAAATTATCGGCAGAGAATATGGCGCATCTCGGTCACGGTAAGGAGCGGGAGATTGCCGAAGTGAACGCTGTCTTTCATAAACTCGCCACCGAACGCCTCACGCCCGTTTTCGAACACTTTAGCGGCCGCTATTCATATGAATTCATCCGTCTTGCGCGCCTTTTAAATACGCGATAACTCCCATAGGTGGCACCTATGTGTAAACGCTGCACAAGTTCAGATACATATGAGACTCCTTAATACATCTAAGGAGAATGAGACAATTCAACAAATTTAAGGGCACAAGGGGGTTCATTTCAACTTGGGAACGCATGTTAAGGTTTCGGTATATGATTACCGAACAAGCAAAGCAAAGGTGCCGCATTCTCGCCTTTTGGGACAAACATGGCGATGAAGCGGCCAAAGAAGCCTTT